>JACOZQ010000011.1 GCA_016181275.1 Candidatus Woesearchaeota archaeon
AAAGTTTTTATTATTGGATTATTAGGATCTTTTTCATTTGGATAACATAAAACATCCTGTAATTCATTTGCTGTCGGCAACAATTCGGCTAATGCTTGACCTAAAAGCGACTTGCCTGTTCCTGGATTACCTATTAACATAACATGTCGACGGTGTTGAGCTGCTTTTTTTATTAACTGCAATCCTTGATCTTGGCCAATTATCTGCTCTGCTATCTTATTTGAAACTTTCAATTCTGCAGTTGTCTTGAAATTTAACATTTTAATTTTACATTTATTTGTAGAATAAAAAAATAGTGAGAAAAAAGGTTTTTAAACTTTATTATAAAACAAAGAGTTAAAGGAAGAATCAGATTATGTCCTCTTCTGCTACAACCATAAAATCGCCTAAAGCAATAACTGCTGAGAACGGAATCAATAATTCACCTGATTTATTTGTTTCTAACTCTAAATCTCTAGTATAAGAAGTTGGGTTTTTAAGAACCACTTGCAATAACTCGCCGGTTCTTGCTTCAAAGATTATATCTGCTACTTCTCCAAATCTTTTTCCTGTTTTGCTTACAACTGTTTTTCCTAACAATTGCTTAGAATATTTCTTGTCTTCTTCTGGCATAGGTATTAATTATTAGCAGTTATTTATAAATTTTTCTTATCTTCAAATATATTAATAGAGACTGTGTTTCCTGAATCTTTTTACTTCTTTAAAAATTAACTTAACCCCCACACCTACATTTCTCTTGGAGATTATTTCTTAAATTTTGATGTTTTGATGGTGTTTTAAGCTATTTTATGATACTTTTTCCTTAAGAAAATCAGATTTTGTAGATTATGGAGATTTATTTATAAAGGAAGATGATCTTTTCTTAAAAGTTTTAATCAAGGAAATCGGTTTCTTTATTTTGTTTGCCGTCGATATTTTATATTTATATTTTAAGCTTTTCTATTATTTATTATATATATTATTTATTATATTTTATTTAATATATATTTTGGAATGTTATAACTGATAAGTTAACTGTTTGAAATAGTTTTTCTTGATTAGTGATGATTCTCTTTTTTTGTTCAAATTCTTCAAAGGAAAGTTGCAAATGAAATAAAGGTGTGAGGCGGATTTCATTTGGAGAATTGTTTAAATATAAGTTGTGTTTCTTTATTTTTATGAGCAAGCCAAAACAGTTAAGTGGTTTTTTTGAAAACTATATGAAAAAAGATCCTCTCTTTGTTAATAAAAAAGCATTACAGGGAAATTATACTCCTAATACAATACCCCATAGGGATGAGCAGATTCAGCACATTGCAGGAATTCTCGCTCCTGCCTTGAGGATGGAAAAACCGAGCAATATCTTTCTTTATGGAAGAACGGGGAGTGGGAAAACTGTTGTAAGCCAGTATGTTGCTGACCAATTAATGAAGACTGCGAGAAAGAAGAATATAAATTTACAGATAGTATATCTAAATTGCAAGATGAAAAGGGTTGCTGACACTGAATATAGATTAATGGCACAGCTCGCTAACAGTTTCGGTGCAAAAGTTCCTGCTACAGGATTACCAACTGATGAAATTTATAGATTATTTTTGGAAAAGATTGATAATGAAGATAAAATGATCCTCTTAATTTTAGATGAGATAGACCAGCTAGTGAGCAAAACAGGAGATGGAATATTATATAATCTAACGAGAATAAACTCCGAGCTGAAAAAAGCGGAGATTTCTTTTATAGGGATAAGCAACGATCTTGTGTTTGTTGATAATTTAGATCCCAGAGTTAAAAGCAGCTTGAGCGAAGAAGAACTTGTTTTCCCCCCTTATAATGCATTACAACTCCAAGATATACTAAAAGAAAGAGTGGGGCTTGCATTCAAAAAAGATGTAATTGAAAATGGTGTTATTGAAAAATGTGCTGCATATGCTGCTAGAGAGCATGGAGATGCTAGAAGAGCTCTTGAATTAATAAGAGTTGCTGGTGAAGTAGCTGAAAGAAAAAACAAAAACAAAGTTAGCGTCGTAAATTTAGATGAAGCCGAAGAAAAAATTGAGAGAGATAGGATTGTTGATATTGTGAAAACCCAACCAAAACAAGGACAAATTGTTTTGTATAGTATTTTTAATCTTAACTTGGATGATAAGATGTTTACTGGAGATGCTTATGATATTTATAAAGATAAATGCAGATTATGTGGCTTGAAACCTTTAACACAAAGGAGAGTTAGTGACATTATTGCCGAGCTCGATATGCTTGGAATTATAAATGCAAGAGTGATTAGCAAGGGAAGATATGGAAGGACAAGAGAAATCTCATTGGCAATACCCAATGCAAACGCAAATGAGCTCAAAAAAACTTTAGAGGTAAGTTTGGGAATATGAAATATGAAAAAGAGATTCAATCTTATGCTGAAAAAGGCTTCTTAGTTAACCCCGAGTTGCTAGATAAATTAGAAGATATTGACGAAGAAAAATTATTTTCATTTTTAAATGAAGATCTCGTTGTGATTAATAAAGACCTAGTAAAAAGCATCGAAGAAAATAAAATTAAAAAATTAAACTGGCTTCATTTCGATGAGGCGAGAGTTATTTTTGAAAAAAATGGATACGATGAGGAGTATGATGCCTTTCTAAATATCTTATTTGAGAAAAAAATTGAGCTGAATGGAAATGGTATAGATATAGGGCTTGATGCCGAGGAGGAAAGTGGAGGTGTTGTTGTACTAAAAAATTTTGATTGCAAATCAAAAAAACTTTCTGTTGATGATTTTGTCTTATATTTTAATAACAGGTATAAATGCTTAAAAGAAATTTTATCGAGTAGAATTGAATTGAGAGAAGCAGTTTCAATAAATAGAGTTTTAACAAAGAACGATGAGAGAATTGCATTAATCGGAATTGTAAATGAAAAAAGAATTACAAAAAATGATAATCTTTTAATTGAGCTTGAGGATATGAGCGGAAAAATAAACCTTCTCATTAATAAAAATAAACCCGAGCTGAAAGATTCTGCAAAAGAAATAATTTTAGATGAAGTGATTGGTGTTGTCGGGAATATTAGCAACGGGTTTGTTTTCGTCGACAAATTTTTTTTCCCTGATATTCCATTAATCAAGGAACTAAAAAAAAGCAATAATGAAGAATTTGTAGTATTTATCTCTGATCTGCATGTTGGAAGCAAATACTTTCTTGAAAAAGATTTCTTAAACTTTCTTGAGTGGATAAGAAGCAAAGAAGCAGAGAATGTAAAATATCTTTTTATTGTCGGCGACTTGATAGAGGGTGTTGGGATTTATCCCGGGCAGGAAAATGATCTTGCTATAAAAGATTATCGACGGCAATATGAGAAATTTGCAGAACTGCTGAAGATTATCCCCGAAAAAATAAGTATAATCCTATGCCCCGGAAATCATGATGCATTAAGACTTGATGAACCTCAACCAGCTATAAATAAAGAATTTCTCGGCGAGCTGCTTAAGAGAGAAAATATCTTCTCTGTGAGCAATCCTGCATTTGTAAATATCGGAGCAGGAGTTAATTTTCCCGGATTTGATATTTTATTATATCATGGTGGTAGCTTTACTTTTTATGCTGATTCAGTAGAAAACATAAGATTAAACGGTGGCTTGCACAACCCTGGTATGATCATGAAATTTTTACTAAAGAAAAGGCACCTTGCTCCAACACATACCTCTACATCTTATATTGCCGGAAGCAAAGATTTACTAGTAATTGATAAAGTTCCAGATTTTTTTATATCTGGGCATATTCACAGATGCAGCTTTAGCAATTATAATAATGTGACTTTATTGAATTGTGGTTGCTGGTTTCCTCAGAGTGATTATCAAGAGAAAAGAGGATTGGAGCCAGAGCCGAGCAGAGCAATTATTGTAAACTTAAAAACAAGAGGATGTGAGATAAAATATTTTGGTGATGAAAGCAAGTAAACAAATTTTAAACTATTTTGAAATGCTTGATAAGGAGATTAATAGAGCTTATTCTGTTGCGACGGTTGCTAGGAAAAAAGGATTTGATCCTGCTGATGAAGTCGAGATTGTTCTTGCAGAAAATATGGCTGAGAGAGTAGAAGGATTAATTGGAACTGTTGCACCTCAAGTAAAAAAAAGCGGGATGGTCGAGAGGATCAATGAGCTTGAGATGGAATTTGGAATGCAGGATTGGAGGGTTGCGTTTAAACTTGCTGAAGAAATTTCTAATGAGAAGTTTTGCAAATTCAAAGACAAAAAAGAAGCAATGGAAGTTGGTTTGAGAGTCGGACTTGCCTACATAACGGTCGGTGTTGTTGCCAGTCCACTTGAAGGGTTTGTAAGACTTGAGCTCGGAAAAAGAAAAGACAATGGGAAAGAATATTTTTCTTTATTTTTTTCAGGACCAATAAGGAGTGCGGGGACAACTGCTACCTGTGTGTTTGTTGCTTTATCTGATTACGTCAGAAGAAAAAATGGATATGCCGAATATGATGCAACTGAAATTGAGCTGAAAAGATATGCGATGGAGCTGAGAGATTTTCATGAGAGAGTTACTAATCTACAATATTTCCCTAGTGAGGAGGAGATTATTTTCATGATAAAAAATCTTCCTGTGCAGATATGCGGGGATGCAAGCGAGAAAGTTGAGGTTAGCAATTATAAAGACCTTGATAGATTTGCGAGCAATTATTTGAGCAATGGAATCTGCCTTGTGATCGGGGAGGGATTGTGCCAGAAAGGAGGGAAATTCTGGAAGAGATTTTCTAATTGGAACAAAACTTTTGAGATGGAGTATTGGAAATGGATGCAGGACTTTGTTGAGTTGCAGAAAAAAATAAGAAGCAAAGGGGAGAAAAGTTCTTCTGGAGAAATTCTGCCCGATTATAATTACATTAAAGACTTGGTTGCCGGCAGACCTATTCTCGGACATCCGATGAGAAAAGGAGGATTGAGGTTAAGATATGGGAGGTCTAGGATTAGCGGATTGAGCTCAACTTCCATACATCCTGCTACAAGCATTATATCAAATGAATTCATAGCAAGTGGAACTCAACTGAAAATGGAGAGACCTGGAAAATCAAGCACACTCAGCATTTGTGACTCTATTGAAGGACCTATTGTCAAATTAATCGATGGGAGTGTCATGCTACTGGATACAGAAGAGAAAGCCAGGAAGCATTCAAAAAACATTGAAGAGATTTTATTCTTTGGAGATATATTAATCAACTATGGTGACTTTTTTAATAGAGGACATAAACTCCTAAAGCCAGGGTATTGCGAGGAATGGTGGTTTTTGGAATTTGAGAAGGAGATAAAAGGAAAGGGTTTATTTGAGATAAGTGAGCAAACAGGATTAGATAAAGAACTTTTAAAGAGTTTATTCAAAGGCAACCTTGATATCTCTGGAAAGGATGCTGTTAGCTTGTCTATAAAATTGAAAATTCCCCTGCATCCAAGATATACTTATCACTGGAAAGATATTAGCACTAAAGAGATTATTAACTTGCTGGATTGGATTTCTAGGAAGATGGTTGTAAAAAGAGACAACAATGAAATTGAAAAAATAATTTTGCCTTATGAGAAAGAACAAATCATCGATGATCCAAAAAGAATACTGGAGATGATAGGGATTCCACATCTTGTCATTGCAAAAGAATACATCGTTATTGAAGAAGATGATGCTTATGGTTTTGCAGCTAGTTTAGGATTTCTCTATGATAATGAAAAAGTAAAGGAGATAAAAATTGATTTCGCAGATGATTCTCTAGATGCAATAAATAAGATAAGTCTTATGAAATTAAAAGATAAAAGCGGTTTCTTTATTGGTGCTAGAATGGGAAGACCTGAAAAAGGAAAAATGAGAAAATTAACCGGCAGCCCTCACTGTTTATTTCCTGTCAGTGAGCAAGGAGGAAAGACGAGGAGCTTGCAAAGTGCATTGGAAAAAGGATACATAAAAGCAGAGTTTAGTAGTTATTATTGTGAAAACTGCAAGAAAGAATGCATCTATTCGGTTTGTGATAAATGCTGGAGCAATACAAGAAAAAATTTCTACTGCGATACTTGCAATAAGAATTATCCTGTTGAGAAATGCGAGCAGCACGGCCAGCTCAGAAACTTTGCTGATAAAAAGATAGAGATACAGGAACACTTTAGAAATCTCTTGAATAAGATCCAACTTAGAAATTATCCTGATTTGATAAAAGGGGTAAAGGGAACTAGCAACTCAAGCCATATTCCTGAGAATTTAGTTAAAGGAATTTTGAGGGCTGCCGAGGACGTTTATGTTAATAGGGATGGAACTATAAGATATGATATGACCGAGATGGTGATAACTCATTTCAAACCAGCTGAAATTGAGGTGGGAGTTGACAAATTAAAATTGCTCGGATATGAAAGAGATGTCAATGGAAATGAGCTTGAAAATGATCAGCAGCTGATTGAGCTGATGCCACAGGATGTTATTCTTCCTAGTTGCGAAGAGAGCATGGATGATGGCGCTGATGAAGTTCTATTTAGAGTTAGCAAATTTACAGATAATCTTTTGGAAAAATTTTACGGCCTTGAAAAATTCTATAATCTACAAAATAAAAAAGAATTAATTGGACATCTTGCTCTCGCGATGAGTCCGCATACATCTGCCGGTGTTGTATGCAGGATAATCGGATTCAGCAAATTGCAAGGATTTTTAGCCCATCCACTTTTGCATTCCATAATGAGAAGAGATTGCGACGGGGATGAAAGCTGTGTTGTCTTGCTGATGGATGCTCTGCTGAATTTTTCTAGAAGATTATTGCCCGGACATAGGGGAGCAAGACAAGATGCGCCGCTTGTTTTAACTACAAGATTAATTCCTGCTGAAGTAGATGATATGGTATTTGATATGGATGTAGCTTGGAGATATCCTCTTGAATTTTATGAAGCTGCCGATCAATTCAAAAATCCCTGGGATGTTCAGATCCCCCAACTTAATAAAAGACTGGGGACAGAAAAGCAATATGAGGATTATGGATTTACACACAATGTTTCAAACATTAATATAGGTGTTTTGTGCAGTAATTATAAAAAATTACCGACGATGAAAGAGAAAGTTTTTGGCCAGATGAATCTTGCTGAGAAAATAAGGGCTGTTGATGAAAATGATGTTGCAAGACTTGTTATAGAAAGGCATTTTATGAGAGACATTAGAGGCAACTTGAGAAAATTCAGCCAACAACAATTCAGATGTGTTGATTGCAACATGAAATTCAGAAGAGTTCCACTTGCGGGAGTTTGCAGCAAATGCCATGGAAAGATTATTTTTACAATTGCTGAAGGCAGTATTGTGAAATATATCGAGCCTGCGATGTCGCTTATTGAAAGATATGAGTTGCCAGTTTACTTGAGGCAGACCCTCGAGTTGACTAAGGACATGATTGAAAGTATCTTCTTACAAGACAAAGAAAAACAAATGGGGTTGGGCAAATGGTTCTCCAAATGAAAACCGAGTTTATAACAAAAAGAATAAAATAACTGGGAGGAGCAAACAACCCATCAAATGATTTTTTCCTATACCAACCAAAGAGGGAAGCATACCAATAAAGCTTCCTATGATCAATATATAAATACCTAAAAAAGATGAGAGCCAGAATGCCATTAAAAAAATTAAAATGAGAATTGATATACACAGCTTTTGGTAATTTATTTTTGTGATTAATTTTGAAAATATTTTTGCAAATTTTAAGCTCAAAAAAATCGATATTAATCCGACGACGAAGGCAATAATTAAAAAAAGAATTAAATCTCTTTGCGTTATTGTTCCCATCAACCTGCTTATTACAACCACTGCTCCGTTTCTTGCTTTTTGAATTGAAAATATTGCGATAAAGCTTATGACCATTCCCAAAGTTTCCAAAGAGCCTACTAAAATAAGAAATCCTTTGTCTGTCAGCTTTACTATCTGGCTTCCAATTATTGCTGCTTGAGCCGGACCTAAGCCAGGCATTAAACTAATAAATGTTCCGACGATGCTTGCACTCCCAATTGCTTTTGCAACTTCTCTTTTTTCTATTTTTATTTTTGTTATTTTCTGCTTTGGAATTTTTACATTATCTTTTAAACTGATTAACAAACCCGCGACTCCGAATAAACTGCTTAGCAATGGAAATAATGGCTCTTTCATATTTAAGTTTAATACGCTCATTCCAAAAATTCCTGCCAACATAAAAATAAAGAAAGACCAGAATTTTTTTCTTTCCCTCATTACTAAATAAATTGAAGCCAGTAAAAGAAAATAACCAATATAATTTTTTATCGATGAATATAATGCCGGGAGAAATTTTAACAACAACGGAGTTAAGATTATCCCCATAATTATTGCAAGAAAACTTCCCAATAAAGTTAATGCAACTGCTTCATAACCCTTTCCTTGCAACAGCATTCTGTGTCCTGGAAGAACTGCCAATGAATTCCCCTCGCTGTCAGGAGCTCCAAGATAAACTGCTGGAAGAACATTTAGAAAAGTGTGAGTTATTGCCATAGAAACAATTAGTACAGAAAGGATTATTGGAGAAGCATATAAAAGTAAAAATGGAGATAAAGATAAGAGCAATGTTGCTAAAAGATTTGTATGAATTCCCGGAGTTAACCCACTAAATATGCCTCCTAAAATCCCAACTAAAACTGCTATAATTATCTCAATCATTTTCCGTTATCTCTTCTGCTATAATTTCGAGCTCATTTTTGTATTCTGTTAATTTTCCTGTAACTATAAACTGCTTATTTTTTTCCAACTCGAGCTCATCTTCTTTAAAAATAATAACAGGGATTACTGCCGTATTGTCCGTTATTGTTAAAATATAAAGCCCGGGTGTTTCTCTTGTTGCCAATAATTTTCCCTGGATTTTTATCCGGGTTTCCAGCTGATCTTTTTTCAAATCTTTAATTTCCTGTAACTCAACTTCCGACAATTCCGAGATCAGCAATATTGAGAAAGTTCCTAGAATTGAAACCATCATTGATATCTCTAATAGCGTTAGTTTAAGCATATTCAGGGGATAAATTTATAATTTAAAGGCATTTAGGTTTTTGAATGAATATAAAAGAAAGATTGGATTTCATAACCAGAAATACACAAGAGATTATAACAAGAGAAGAACTGATAAAATTACTTGAAGATAAGAAAAATCCTTCTGCTTATGTCGGATATGCCCCTACGGGGAAATTGCATGCAGGACATTTAATTCCAATACTTAAAATCGGCGATTTCTTGAAAGCAGGATTTAAATTCAAATTTCTAATTGCTAATTTACATGCCCATCTAGATGACAGAAAAAGCCCGTGGCATTTATTGGATTCTAGAACGATATACTATCAAGAGATGGTAAGGGCGGTTTTAGAAAGCTTGAAAGTTGATACTTCTGGATTGCAATTTGTGAAAGGAAGCGATTTTCAATTAAATAGCGGATATATTTCAGATGTTCTCAGACTTAGCACAGAGTTAACCAGCAAAAGGGCATTGCATTCAGCGTCGGAAGTATGCAGGACAGATAATCCCAAAGTCAGCACTTTAGTTTATCCGATAATGCAAGCTCTTGATGAACAATATCTGGATGTTGATATTCAATTCGGGGGGATTGACCAAAGAAAAATTTTGGTTATGGCAAGAGAATATTTGCCGAAATTAGGATACAA
The DNA here is from genome assembly GCA_016181275.1 of Candidatus Woesearchaeota archaeon. Lineage (GTDB taxonomy): Archaea > Nanobdellota > Nanobdellia > SCGC-AAA011-G17 > ARS1403 > JACOZQ01. The sequence continues at coordinate 9,644 of JACOZQ010000011.1, forward strand.
ATCTAGGATAGAAGTTATGACCCCATTGCTTCCCGGACTTACGGGAGGAAAGATGAGCGCCAGTGATGAGAAAAGTAAAATCGATCTGCTCGATTCTAAAAATGAAGTTGAAGAGAAAATTAAAAAAGCATATTGCAAAGAGGGAGAAAAAAAAGATAATGGGATTTTAGCTTTTTGTGAATACTTTTTGTTTCCGTATAAAAATAAATTGAAAATTGAAAGAGCTGAAAAATTTGGCGGCAATGCTATCTATGAAGATTATAAAGAATTAGAGAAAGATTTTATTTCAAAGAAATTACATCCTATGGATTTGAAACAAGCGGTAAGTAATGAGCTCAATAATATCTTAGATCCGATAAGAAAAAAATTTGAGAAGAAGAAAAGATTATTGGAAGAAGCTTATCCTTAAAAATTCCTTTTGAATTAGATATGTATATAAATTCTTTCTTGTTAATATTTTTTGTTTAATGAAGAGACGATTGATGGGCATAGAGACGGAATTTGGATTGACTTCTACTATAGAAAGCTGTGAAGATGGAAAAGAAATTGCTGAAAAAATTTTAGAATTTGTTAAAAAAAATTCTTTGTATTTTGAGGATATAGATCATCTTTTCACAAGGCAATGCAAAAATGCTTCTTTATTTAAAGGAGAAAAAATAAACTCGGTTTCATCCTCTGACGGTCGTGTTCATTTTAGCAATGGCGATGTCGCGTACATCGACTGCCATCATATCGAATTTGATTCAAGAGAGTGTGATAATCCTCTCGAGTTGGCGGCTGCAGACCAGGCAATCGTTCGAGTAGCCGATGCAATTATTAAGAAATTTGAGAAGGAAAATCCTCAATTTGGAAATCTCCGGTTATATAAAAATAACATCGCCTTGCTTTCTAGTGAAAAAAACACAGATGATTCCCAAATCACCACCTGGGCATCACATGAAAATTACCAGATTGAAAGAAGAAGCTGGGAGAGAAGAAAGATTTTGCTTCCTTATTTTGGCACCAGGCAAGTTTTTTTTGCTCCCGGAAATTTAAGAAGTTCTCCTATAAACAAAGGCCATAACAAATTTGACGGGTATTGGGAATTAAGCGGCAGAGCTCATTTTATAGAATGTGAAGAAGGCTTAGATACAACTCTCAATAGGAGCGTCATTAACACCCGTGATGAGCCCTGGATGGATTTGAAATATATGAGACTTCATCTTCTTGTCGGCGAGTCTAATATGTTTTCATATACAACTGCCCTTAAATTTGGGTTGACTTCCTTGGTTTTGAGATTGATGGAGGAAGCGGATGATTTTAATCCGCCGCAAATAAAAAATCTTGTTCCACTTAAAGACAAAGAAACTAAAAAAATTATTCCTGAAACCGGGGCAATTTCTTATATTACAATGCACCCCCATTCTCCTGTTGAGATGGAAGATGGCAGAAGAATGACTGCATTTGACATCTTAGAAATTTATTTGGATGAAGCAGAGAAAAGATTTGGCGGAGAAAATGGAGATGATGATTGGGTCTTAAAACATTGCAGATTCTTGCATAAAACTTTGAGAACAGAATCGAGATCTAAAATAGACAGGGCTCTAAATGGGTTCCTTGATTGGACGACAATGTTCGATGTTTTAAAAAGCTTTGAAGAATCTATAAACAATCTTGAAGAAGGAGAGCCAAGATGCTTAGATATTTCCAAGGAGGAAGATAGAAAGACTTTAATGAGATATAAAAATTCTTTTTCTAATTTGGATATGGAATGGGGACTTGCATTCAGATTTCCTTTACATAACGTCCTATTCCCCCTAGGTCCTGAAGAAGTCTTGTATAAAATTTTTGATCCCTGCTTTGGAACGAGATCTGCTTTGAGAGCATTTGCCATTAATTTTTATCCTGATAAAATCCAGAGCATTGGATGGAACGGAGTAGGTTACCATAATTCAATGAGGCTAGATCTGGAAAAGACATTAATTACTGATTATAAAAAATGTGCATCACTTTATAATAAACCTCCTGCTTTGGAAGATTTTCTAGAGCAAGCAAGAGCAGAAGCTTTTCTTATAAAAGATTAAAACTTGAAAAGATTTATTAATCAATTAATTTATTTCATAGTTTATGTATAAAGAATATGCTGAGTTTGCTCTAGATTTTTTAAAGAAGAAAGGCGTTGATTATGGCGAAGTTAGACTTGATGAGCATGATGGCGACGGTGTGCTTTTAAAAAATGGCGCTGTTGAGGTTTCTGGATTTGACAACTCTGCCGGAATGGGGATCAGATTCCTTATAAAAAATTCACTTGGCTTTGTTGCTATCAACCAATTCGATAAGACAAAAATAAAGAATGCGCTTGAAAGAGGATTAAAACTTGTTAGGAGAGGGAACTCTTTAAGTGATACTGTTTCATTTTCAGATGAGAAAATCTATAAAAGAAAATATAAAATTCATCAGAGAATAAAATTGAATGATGTCGGCACCGATGAGAAAATTAAGCTCCTTGAAAACGCCGACTCCGGCGTGAAAACTTCACTTGGTAGATATATGAGCTTAATGACGGGTGTTACTAAAAAATATTTTATCACAACTGAAGGAGCAAGAATTGATTCTGAAATTCCCCTTAGCAATTTCATTGGAGTTTTGACTGTTGAGGTTAAAGGAAAAACCGCTCAAAGACATTTACAATTTGGCAACAAAGGAGGGTATGAATTCATTAAAAAATGGAAGCTAGATGAAGTGTTACTAGATGAGTATAAAGTTTTAAAGGAAAGTTTGGAGAAAGCTAAAAAATATCCTAAGGGAAGAATAGATCTTATAGTCGGACCCGAAATTACGGGGATAATGGTGCATGAAAGCGTTGGACATCCATTAGAAGCGGATAGGATTTTTGGGAGAGAAGCGGCTCAAGCCGGAGAGAGTTTTGTGCATAAAGACATGGTTGGAGCTAAATACGGGAGCGAGCACATTAATATCGTCGATGATCCTAAACTAAAAAACAGCCCAGGTTTTTATTTGTTCGACGATGAGGGAGTTAAAGCCAGAAGAAAAAGCTTGATTAGAAATGGAATTATAGATGAGTTTTTGCACAATAGAGAAACTGCTGCTGTCATGGGGATAAAGAGCAATGGCTCTGCTCGAGCTGAAGATTATGATAAAGAACCAATCGTTAGGATGGGGAATACTTTCTTGCTTCCTGGAAAATATTCTTGGCATGAGCTCATCGAAGACATTAAACTTGGAGTGTATATGAAAAGCTTTACAGAATGGAACATCGACGATAAAAGATACCAGCAGAAATACGTCGGGAGCGAGGCTTACCTTATTAAAGATGGAAAATTAAAATATCCAATATTTAGGCCTATAATTGAGATTACTACTCCTGTTTTATGGAACAATGTTGATGCCGTCGGCAAAAAAATAAAATTAGACTGTGCTCATTGCGGCAAGGGAGAGCCCATGCAAGCTGCTCCGGTTAATCTCGGAGGACCTTTAATGAGGATAAGGAATGTGAGGCTGAACTGATGGAACTTACCAACTATTTAATGAAAGAATTTAAAAAAAGAAAAATTGATGATGCTATAATTAGCCATATTCTGCATGATATTAGAAGAATAAAATTTGCTGATAATAAAATTGTAAACACTACAACCGAATCACTGCAAAATATTAATTTATTCCTTGTTAAAGATAAAAAAATCTTGTCAACAAACTTTAAAGAAAATGCTGGTGGTGATGGGAAAATGGGAGGCATATCAAGATTAGAAAAAAAACAAGCAGATAATTTTGTAATGATAACTATGAAACGATTGAAGAGCATCAAATCAACTGAGAATTATTATGGAATCAATGAAAAAAAATTTAGATATTCTGAAATAAAAGATGGATATGATAAAAAAGTCAAAAACATAAATGATCTGGATCTGCTTGGGAAGGGAATGAACTCAGCGCTTAAAATAGGAGCTAAAAGAACAAACGGCGTTTTGGAGATACATGATGCGAAAGGCTATGTTGAAACTTCCAACAATGTTGAGTATAAAGAAAAGAAGAGCGAATTTTATTTTTCTATAAGAAGTTTTTTTGGCAAGGAGGAAAGCGGGCATATGAATTGCTGCTCTAGGACTTTGAAAAAATTCAATATTGAAAAAGCCGGGAGGGAATCTGGAGAGATTGCAAAAGATTCTAGAAATCCTGTTAATTGCAAAAGTGGAAAATATGATTTGATAATGAGTCCGATGGCATTTGCTCCAATCTTGATGTATGTTGGAGAAGCTGCTTCTATCTTCGCTGTTGAATCAGGACTTAGTTTTTTTTCTGATAAAATAGATAAAAAAGTTGGAAGCAATGAGTTAGTAATTTATGACGATGGAACTTTAGCTAATGGAATTGGATCTACAAAAGCAGATGCTGAAGGAGTAAAAACAAGAAAAAATATTTTAATTGATGAAGGAATTTTTAGAAAATATCTGCACAATACATCTACTGCCAGAAAATATAAAACTGAGAGCACTGGAAATGCAGGCATGATCTATCCCGAGCCGTGGAATGTTGCTATAAAAACCGGAAAGGAAAATTCGAATGAAATGATAAAAGATATTAAAAGAGGAATCTATATTACAAATGTTTGGTATACAAGATTTACTAATTATCATACAGGAGACTTTTCGACTATACCGAGAGATGGCGCTTTCCTTATAAAAAATGGAAAAATTATTCAGAGCTTGAAAGGTATGAGAATAAGCGAGAATGTTTTGAAAATGCTGGCCAATATTGATAGCATCGGAAATAAACCTGTTAATCTTAGAACTTGGGAAGCGGAGATGCCTGTTTATACTCCTGCTGTGCTTATTAGAAATTGCAACATAACTACACCTATTTTATGAATAAAATTGAAAACATAAAAAAATCCTGTGAAATAAGCTGCGATATTTTGAAAGATTGCTTTTTGAATTTTAATTTTAAAAATGAGATAGAAGTTGCTAAATACTTGAGAAAAAAAGCTAAAGAGAAAAATCTTAAACTTGCTTTTCCCCCATTAGTTGTTTCAGGGAATAATTTTTTAGAAATCCATCATAACTCCAATAATACTAAATTGAAAGGGTTTGTAATCGTTGATTTTGGAGTAAAATACAAAGATTATTGCAGTGATGTTGCAAGAATGTTATATAAAGGAGAACCAAGCAGAGAAGAATTTAAACTTTTTGAGCTCGTCAGAAATGTCCATGAAAAAGCTTTGAAGAACTTGAAAATTGGAAAAGACTATTGTGATCTTGATCTGCAAGCTCGAGTTGATTTTGGAAATTATAAAAAATATTTTGAGCATAGCTTAGGACATGGTGTCGGCAAGAAAATTCATCAGGAACCCTGGATTAATTTTAAATCTAAAAATGTTATTAAGGAAAACGATATTATCACAATTGAGCCCGGAATTTATTCTGAAAATTTTGGAATAAGAATTGAAGATACTATTTTGATTAGAAAAAATAAAATTGAAGTTTTGAGCAAATTGGGCAGAGAATTGGTTATTGTTTAATAAAATGCATTCCATTCGGTTCCATTACAGCCATAATGTTTTCCTGAATAAATTATCCCCCCTTCATTTGTTGAATCACAAAGTATTGCGGTTGTGTTTGACGCTATTGCTAAAGGCAATCCTGTTGGTGATGAAAAGTTTGCTGTTCCTGCATTATTTAAAGAGAAAACTATCGGATCACTAGATACGGTTCCATTTCTAATATTGAAACTATCTCCAGAACCATATCCTATTTCTGTATCAGATGTATCGCCATCGATCCTATAAATTGAAGATATTGTATCTCCTCTTCTGAAATCAAAGGTAAAAGTATTACTTGAGCCTGTGTAGAGGAATACACTACTTGCAACACCCGAATCACCCAGATTTACAGTTGATCCCGATAGATTTACATTACCTGCTACATGCAGAGGATGAGTCGGCGAGCTCGTGCCAATTCCAATAAATCCATCATTATTTATTATAAACTTCTGCCCTCCCGCTCCATCTGTAACATTAATCCATGGAATCGAGACTGCTGATGAGTTAGAGATTTCTAAAAGAGCTTGTGGACTTGTAACTCCAATACCCACTTGACCATTATAGTCTACTATTAAAGAATTATTTAAAATTGAAAATGGACCATCTGATTTTATTCCTCCAGGACCTACATTAATTCCATTTCTTACGTATAAATTATTTCCAATGTCTACATTGTCTGATACTTCAATTGAACTGGATGCTAAATCTCCAATGTTTGCTGATGGAATGTCCGGTCCTCCAATATTAATAATTGAAAATGTATCTTCTGCGTCGGATAATACATATGCATTTTTTCCCGATATATAAACTCCAGAGATTCCATTTAATCCAGAAGCAATTCCTCCTTGATTATTATCTTCTATTATCCCAATTTGTAATGGACTTGTCGGATCGGAGATATCAAAAATATAAAGTGCATCTATTGCATTTAATGCAGCATAGGCATATTTATCAGATACTTGTATCAATCTTGGACCAATCGAACCTGAACTACTTCCTCCGGAGATTAGTATACTTCCAGTTACTGATGGGCTATTTGTATTTGAGACATTGACGATTGATAAATTATTAAAATTTGCTCCCGAGGATAATGTATATGCATACCCACCAGAAACATATACCGACATAATACTTCCTGTTGAGAATGTATATCCTACTTCTGTCGGAGTAGAAGGATTTGAAACATCAATTATTGTTAATCCATCGTTTGTTCCTATGAATAGATAATTTTCTTTAACATATATTCCATCCGGACCATCTAATGCACTTGCTCCACTTCCGTTTACCAATGTTCCTATTTCTACAGGACTATTTGGATTTGAAATATCAATTATTGATAATGCATCATCTGTTGAAGATATAATGTAAGCATATTTTCCTGAGATGTAAATTCCTCTTGCATCATTTAATCTTGATGCTCCACTTCCGTTTACCAATGTTCCTATTTCTACAGGATTATTTGGATTTGAAATATCAATTATTGATAATGCATCATCTGAACTTGCTGTAACATATGCGTATTTTCCAGAAACAAAGACATCGTAAGCACCATCTAAAGATGTTGCTGTTCCTCCCCTTTCGTCATCTTGAATGTATCCAACTTCTATTGGATTTGATGGGTTTGAAATGTCAAATATAGAAAGCGAGCCAGCAAGTGTTCCAGATGCAACATAAGCATATTTTCCAGAGATATAGATTCCTGTTGGTCTATCTAATACTGTTGCTCCAGAACCATTAGCAATCGTCCCTGTTTCATTTAGAGAATCTGAGCTTAGATTAATATTTAGATTTTCTGAAAATTTTGACCTGAAAGAATAAGGAACAGCTGTAAAATTTATCCTTGGAGTCATTTCTGAATCTTGATCTACTTTTATTCCAAGATAATATGCACGATCAAAAGTTAAATTTTCTAATGGAATTGAATTCCCTAAATTGATATCATATGTTCCATTGTCGGAGAGTGTTAGGGTTAAGTTTTCTTCCCATAATGAGCCTCCTCCAGTTAATGCATCATATAAATTAAAAGAAAATGGGTATGATCCTGTATAAACTGTTCCGTTTGGAGCTGTTAGTTTTCCCTGAATATTCAGTATTTCCGGAATTGCAGACACACCTAATGAAAGGATTATGAAAAACATTGTTACAATTATTATTGAAATTAATTTTGATTTCATTTCTTCTTTGAAACCTCCTTCAAGAAAATATTTCCATTAATGTCTTCCACAAATCTTAATTTTGTTCCTGCTTTCCATTTTCTTTCTTCTACTAATTCTTTTGGTATTGTAACCCTATATTGACCATTGAATTCAGCTATTTTTACCATTAGTACTAATTTATTCCTTTTATAGTATTTATATATTAATAATAATATAATTAAATAGTACTAATAAACTTTTCTATTTTAAATATTTTTTAATGAGCCTTTTCGGCCACCCTGACTTTCTAAGCTCATCATATATCTTCTTTGATGGCATGCCAACTTTCTTTGCATCTTTGATATATTTTTTTAGAATTCTCTCTGTTTTGTAACTTGGCTTATTTCTAGAATTTCTTAATCTTTCATAGATTATTGCAGAGGAGATTATAATTAAAATTGCTATTATTAAATAACCTATTATTATCTGAATTGTTTTTCTGAACTCTTTTATTTTAGCTTGTTCTTTTTGTCCTATAATCTGCTTTTCTTCTATTTGTTTTTCTTCTATTTCTTGTTCTCTCTCTACTCCTATTGTCAATTGCAACTTTGTCAGAGATCTGTCTGTTCTTATATTTAATATTCCTGAATAAATTCCTTGACCATAACTTTCCGGAACCGATATGAATACTTTAACTATTTGACTCTCTCTTGCTTCTAAATAAAATTCTTCTGGAGTGAATTCTATTATCTCTTCTATTCCTTCTAATTCTATTCTAACGAAGGTTTTCTCATCAAAAGTATTCTTTATTATTATTTCTTTTTCTATTGTTGTTCCGGGTTTTATTATTTCAAATATATGTATCGGATCTATTAAAGGAGCTGAAGTTGTACTGCCTGCTCCTGCTCCTGCTGCCGTGGATGTTGTAGACGTAGTATTTTCCGTGGTTTCAGCAGTAGTTTCCGATTCTGCAGTCTGGATTACTGATGAGGTATGTGTAAATCCTACATCTGTTACAAAATTTGTTGAACTCGAATTTCCCGAAATATCTGGAATGCTTATATCATAATTCTCAAAATTTGTCGAAGTAATGTTGTCTGAACCTCCCCCTGAAATTGCTGTTGAATTTGTATTATAATTTGTGCTCGATGAATCTGCTGCAATTATTAGAGATGCAAATAGCGAGAGTAGAACTATTAATATCATAACCTTCTCGTTCCAACCAAGTGTTGATTTCATTTTTTCTTATACCTGCTATAAATTGTCCAGATTGTCTTTGGATCTCTATGAAGCAATTTTGAAATCTCTGTCAATGTTAGATCATAATTTTCTTTTAGATATGAGACTGCCAACTCCAATGTCGAGAATTTTTTGTTCCTTAGAATTTTAACTGGAATAGAAAATTTGAATTCCTTAATTAAAAATTTTTTAGAATGCTTTTTGCTTGCTCTTTGATACGTTGTTGAAATCGTGCTGTATTTCTTTTTCAGCTCACTTGAAATTTCTGATGCTCTTAGATTTAGATTTTCTTTTAGATATTTGACTATTGCTTCTAAAGTTCCTAGCTTTTCATTGAAAATACTTGTAGGAATATAGATCTCTGTTTCTAATTTGATCTTATATTTTTTGGACAGATAAGAAGCTAGTTCTTTGTCTTCTTTTTCTAATTTTATCCTCCTTTTTTCTGACATAGTAGTTAAAAATTACTATTATGTAAGAATCTAGAGATTATAAATCTTGCTTTGTTTCAAAACTTTAAAATTAAATTAAGAATTTCCCCTTATCTTGGATAACTTTTCCGTCTACAATTATTTTTCCTTCTTCCCTCAAGTCCTTTATCATGTCCCAGTGCAATGCAGACATATTTGTTCCTCCGCCTTCCTTGTATGCTCTTCCTAATGCGAGATGAACTGTTCCTAATATCTTTTCGTCGAATAAAATATTTTTTACAAACCTTTGAATATTCGGGTTAAAACCAATTCCAAACTCCCCAAGATACTTTGCACCAGCATCCATCTCCAGGCATTCTTTTAAATATTTCTCCCCTTTTATTGCTGAAGCTTCTATAACTTTGCCTTTGTTGAATTTTAATCTTATGCCATCGACTTCTCTGCTCGCCCGGATTGCTGGAAATGAATATTCAATATGACCTTCGGTTGTTTTTTCTATAGGGGCTATAAAAACTTCTCCACATGGCATATTATTTTTACCATCTCCCTTTACTGCTTTCCTTCCATCTATTGAAAATCTCAAATCGGTATTCTTACCGAGAATCTGCACTTCTTTTCCATTATCTAAAACTTCTTTCAATTTACTTTCTTCCTTTGAAATTTTTTCCCAGTCTTGGATTGTTGCCGAATAGACAAAGTCTTCGAATTCTTCCAATGACATGTCTGCTTCTTGAGCTTGAGCATTTGTTGGATAATAAAATATAACCCATTTTTTTTTCAATATTTCTTCTGATATCAAATTTGTTATTTTGCTTCTTGTCGCAATTTTTTTGGGATCTACATTCGTCAAGGATCGGGTATTAGAAGGAGCTCCGATTGAAATGAAAATGTCCCCATATTTTGCTTCTTGCATTGCTAATTCTGGAAAATGTTCCAACTGCTCTTGAGATGCATAATCGTAATATACTTTTGTCAGTCCAGGCAGACCAATATTTACTCTTGGAAAAGCTCCTTTTTGAATGCACAATTTATATATTTCTTTTATCAATGGTGTTGCTGTCGATGAAGAATCAATTATAACTTTGTCCCCCCTCTTCACATTGTTGCAGTACTCAACGAGAATTTTTGCCGTCTCTATAATTCTAGGGTCTGTCATTTTGGATTTTCAATGACAATCTATTTAAAAGCATTTTTGTTCTCGAGATTATATGAGATGTTTTATAGCAATTGACCTCCCTGAGAAAATCAAATATAAATTCAGAGAAATAAAAATTGATAGAGACATTGCTGAAGTTTCTGTTCCGGACGATTATCACTTAACTTTAAAATTTCTTGGAGAGATAAACAAAAATGAGCTGGAAAGAACTAAGAGAAATATCAGAGAAGTGAGGTTTAGACCGCTTATTCTTAATCTTGAAAACAGCGGATATTTTCCGAATGATAATTACATAGAAGTTGCCTGGGTAGGAGTTACCCCTAAAAGCAGGATTATTAAACTGAAAGAAGACATTGATGATGCCCTCATGGGCTTATTTCAAAGAGATAAAAGATTTACCCCCCATATCACACTTTATAGAGTTAAAAAGATGAGAGATAAAAATAAATTTAAAGACTTACTAAATAGAAATTATGAAAGTCATTGGAAAGTAAATTCGTTTGTTTTATATGAGAGCAGAATGGAAAATGGAAGGCACAGATATTATCCCTTGGAGGAATATTCATGAAATGTGAAAATTGCGGAGCTGACTTAAAAGGGAAAGAAAAAAAATTATGCAAAAAATGCATGAAGAGAATACACAAATTATTCTAGCCTTTGTTAATCATATTTAAAACTGTTTCAACCATCCCTATTAGCCTTCTAACCTCTTTTTCCGCTTTTGCTCCATAGGCTTCAGAAACCTCTTTTCTTTTTGAGCAGGCTGCTATCTTTCTTGAGAAATTAGACAGTGCTTGATGCGAATCACCGATTTTTTCCTTTAAACCAGTAATCTGCCCCCTTAGATCATTATACTCCAAGTCCAGCTCATTTTCTTTTAAGCTTGATTTCATGACAACTTTCTTGCTTAATAAATATATAAATTTTTCTACATCGGTTTCAGATATTCTGTAGAAGCTGCTGTGTTGCACAACTAAGAATTTTTAACAAAGTTATCTCTATCTTATCTGTCTAGATTTAGATGCTTCTTATTTGATCATAAGCCCAGAACTTTAA
>JACOZQ010000035.1 GCA_016181275.1 Candidatus Woesearchaeota archaeon
TCCGCTGCCTGACGAGCTTGGATTGGCAATACTCGGATTTTCAAAGACTAAAAATTTGTTCTTTATCATTTTTTCTTTTTTGTTTAAATTCTTGAGCATTCTGCTTATTGCCTGGGTTGCGAAGATGATATAATGGCGCCTCGGGGATTTGAGTTTTATGTGACATACTTGTCATGATAGTACATATGGTATATAAATAATTTATTTTAACTTTATCTTATGAAAATTGATAAAGATTTTGGATTATTATATGGAATCCTTATGGGAGATGGATGTATTGGAAAATACAAATATAAAGAATTTAAAAATAAATATAATTATAATATTTCAATAATCTGTAACCTCTTAGATGATATTCCCTTCTTTGATGAGGTTGTCGGTCCTTTGATTTTAAGAATTACTGGTAGAAAAATTAAGTATAGGTGCAGGAGAGATTATAATCGTATAACTTATAATTTTTGCAATAAGGAATTATTTTACAAACTTAAAAACCTTGGATTTCCTGTTGGTAAGAAAGGTCCAAATATGGTTATTCCTAATATCTTTTTTAAGAATAATTTGGTAAAGCAAATTGTTCAAGGTTTTTTTTCTACAGATGGTAGTTTAGTATTAACTAAAAACCCTAACAAATATTATCCTCGATTGGAATCACAAACAATCCATAAATTTCTAATGCTCCAAATTCATGAATACTTATTTAATATAGGTATGAAAGGTCATTTTTATGAATGCAAATCTAAACCAGATCCTAAATTTAAAACAGTTCAGCAAAAATATAAATTTCAGTTTAATGGGGGTGAGAATCTTTTGATTTTTAAGAATAAAGTCGATTTTGTTAATCCAAAACATCAAGGGAGATTTAGGAAATTTATTAATTATTCAGAAAGATATCTTCATAAGGATAAAGATAAATATAATAAAGAATTTTTTAAAATGGTTATGCCGCTGCCCGGATTTGAACCGGGGATATCCAGCTCATGAGACTGGTGTTTCTCGACTCTCTATATTAAAACTATAAAGATTAGCCGGGCTAAACTACAGCGGCATGTAAATCTAAAGAAAAATTTATCTTTTAAAGGTTTAGGTTTGATTTAATTTTTTCAATAACATTTTTGATTTCTTTTTCTGAGAAAACTGGATTCGGACGATTCCAACGGATTCCATCTCCATCATTCCGCGGAACTACATGGAAATGAATATGGTGGACTATCTGCCCTGCTACTTCTTTGTTGTTCTGTATAACATTATAACCCTGTGAGAATTTTGAAATTGCTTTTGAAACTTTTTGAACTGATAAGATTAGAGACTTTAAACTATCTTCATCTAATTTGTCTAAGGTTTCTGCATGCGTTTTTGGAACCACTAATGTATGACCTAAACTTGCCGGCCTATTATCAAGAAATGCTAATATTTTTTTATCTTCATAAACTATATCTGACGAAATCTGTTTTTTTGCAATTTTACAAAAGATGCAGTCAGCCATTTTTGTTCAACCATGCTGGAAGATATTTAATAGATTTTAAAATGTTTTTGCTTTTTAAACCAAGTTTTTGAAAATCTTTTTTCTTGTAATGACCTGTAAGAACTGCTATGAAATTCAATCCTGCTTTTTTGGCTGCAATGCAGTCATAAATTGAATCTCCAACGTAAAGAATTTCATTTCTTTTCAGTTTTAATTTCTTAATTGCTTTTGAAAAAACTTTTGGATCTGGCTTGTAAAATCTTAAATCATCTGCCGAGTAAATAAATTTAAAATATTTTTTTGATAACTTTATTTGCCTTAAATGAGGATACATCAACACTCTTGTCTTCGAGCTGAGCAATCCCAATTTGTAATTTTTATATAATTCTTTTATAACTTCCCTTGCTCCAGAAATCTGCCTCACTTTTTTTGAAAGAATTTTTTTGTGCTTTGCTTCTTGAAATTGTTTGCAATTTGCTTTAGGCCAAAATTTTTTTATTATGATATGAGAAGGGATTCCGAACATTTTTTTGATTTCTACAGCATGAATTTTTTTTAGCTCTAATTGCTTTGCAGTGCTCAAGTATGCTTCTGCTGAAACTTTTCCTGTATTTATTAATGTGTTGTCCACATCAAATATTATTGCTTTTATTTTCAAAGTTTCACCTCATTTTGGACTGGCCGAGATTTGAACTCGGAAACCTTACCATGCCGAGGTAATATGATACCGGATTTCACCACCAGCCCCTTCTTTATTGTTTAGAAATAGTTTTTTAAAAACATATCGAAAAAGAAAAATAAGGAGAGTTTATCTTCTCCTTCTTCTTGTTGAAGACCTTCTTGAAGAACTACTACTCCTTCTTCTGCTCGATGAACTTTTTACTCTTGCAGCTGCTCTTCTTTTTTGTTTTTCTAATCTTGTAACTTGCCTTTTCAAACTGCGAATTTTATTTGCAATTTGCTTTACCGTTGCCATTATATCACCTCTTTTGTTTAATTGTTATGTTTTAATATATACTTTTTATTTATAAAGCTTTTGATAAATATTTTTTAGGAATGAGCTTATTTAACTGACTTACCTGTTTTATTAAATTTTATTTTTCCTTCAAACAAATCCGAGATTTTTTCTTTCAAATCTTTTATTTTAATGCGCGTCTGTTTCATTGAATCTCTATCTCTTATTGTTACTGTTTTATTCTTTAAAGATTCATGATCTACTGTTATCATTATGCTACATCCAACTTCATCCATCCTTCTATACATTTTTCCAATTGAGCCGGTTTCATCATATGAGCATTTAAAATCTTTTTTTAACCCATCAAAAATTTCTTTTGCTATTTTTGGAAGATTATCTTTTTTTAGTAATGGGAAAATTGCTACATCTATCGGGCTTAATGAATGTGGAAATGTAAACAAATTTCTTTCTTTTTCTTCTTTGAAAAACAAATCCAATAAAGCCCAGATATTCCTGTCGACTCCAAAACTTAATTCCAGAACGTGAGGAACAAATCTTTTTCCATCAACTACAACTTCTAATTTTGTTTTTGAACCAGCTTGGTGTCCACCCAAATCATGATTTCCACGAAAATGAACTCCAGCAACTTCTTTAAAGCCGCCAAGGGTTTCCAAATTCAGCTCTACATCAAAATGAATCTTATTGTAAAAAGCTCTTTCTTTTTCTGATAGCTCTCTAAATCTAAAATTATTTTTTGGAATCTTTAATATATCCAGATAAAACTTTTGCACTTGAACAAGATGATACAAATAAAATTTTGGAACCTTTCTCTTGTTTAATTGAGCTGGAGTTCTTTCATTTATTTTTTTTGATTTCCTATCTGCAACTAAAAATGTTCTGAGCTTGTAATCTTTTATTTTATTCCAGTTTTCACACTCATCTATTTTATCTGGATCAAAAAATATTTGAAGCTCTGCTTGAGTAAATTCTCGCAATCTAAAAAAACCCTGCCTTGGAGAAATTTCATTTCTAAAAGCTTTTCCAATTACAGCTAAACCCATCGGCAACTTTTCTCTTAATGACATGAACTGTCTTTTGAAAGACAAATATGGGGACTGGGCTGTTTCTGGGCGGAGATACATTATATCTTTTCCTGTTGCCCCCACCTTGAGCTCGAACATCATATTGAATAATTTTGTTTTTCCCAACTGGCTTCCACATTCCGGACATTTTAATTTGCTCTTTTCTATCAATTCATCTAGCTGAGTTGTTGTCAACCCTTCTGTTTCTTTTCCTGTTTCATCTTCTACATATTGATCTGCTCTAAAACGGAATTTACATTTTGTACATTCTACCAATGGATCATTAAAATTTTTTAAATGGCCTGAAGATTCAAAAACTTCTTTTGTTAAAATATTAACATCATCAATTTCATAATAATTTGAATTTAATCCTAGAAAAGTTTTTCTCCACAATCTTTCCCATTTTTGTTTTAATAAGGTTCCAAGATGACCATATGTCCAGAAGCCTGCCTTTACAGAATAAATTTCTCCGGATGGATAAAAGAAACCACGATTCTGCGCTATACTCATTATCTTTTCTGTCTTTGAAACCATTATCTTTAATTAGAATAAGATGTTTATAATGTTTTTGGAGAA
>JACOZQ010000012.1 GCA_016181275.1 Candidatus Woesearchaeota archaeon
ATGATACAATAAAATTTTTAAAAAGATTAGAAATGTTAAGGATTTTGAGACTACCATATAATTTCTGTAGAAGAATATATCCCATATAAATATACAATAAATATAAATCTTTATAAACTAGAACAAAATAAGGATTATAATAAAGTATATAAAATAATTAGAGGGTGTGATTGATATGGGCAAGCTAATTCAAAAACAAATAAATTTTGATAAATCGAAAGATGAGATATGTTTAGTGAGTTACCTTGGTCAAAACCTTGATGAATGGGCTTTTTTTCCCATAGGAACCGCATTAATTTCTGCAGTATTAAAAAAAGAAAATTATAAGGTAAAAGTTTTGGATTTAGATATGTTTCCTGATTTAAAACCTGAAATTTCAAATTACAAGATTATAATGTTTGGTTTAAGTGCTGGACCTTGTTTAAAATTTGCTTTGGATAAAATTGAAGAGCTTAAGACTAAAGAAAAAGATAAAATTGTAATTGTTAGCGGAGTTTTGTCTCATGCCTTACCTAAGCAGGTTTTAGAAGAAACTAAAGCAGACTTCCTTCTTTATGGAGACATAGAAGAATCTGTTATCAAATTACTGGAATTTTTAGAAGGTAAAGGAGAATTAGAAAAGATAAATGGACTTAGCTACAGGAAAAAAAATGAGATCATGGTTAATCCCCCACAAATAATAAAAGATATCGGGGCATTACCCTTTCCAGATTTACATTCCTTTGATACTGAAAGTTATATCAAAAATATAGATTTCAAGTTGGGAGTGAGAAGCATTAATTGGTATACTTCTAGAGGTTGTAATTTTGATTGTCAGTTCTGTTCTCATCTTAGAAATTGGAGGGGATACAATGCTGAAAGGATGGTTAGCGATTTGAAATACTTAAAAGAGAATTATGATATAGGTGGAGTATGGTTCTTTGATGATAATTTTATGACTTCTCCAAAAAGGATTAATGAATTTTGTGATCTTATGATAAAAGAAAATGTTGGTGTGAAATGGGGTTGCGAATCAAGAGTAACTTCTATAAATGAAGAAATAGTCTCCAAAATGAAAGCTGCTGGATGTGTAACTATAAGGAATGGACTGGAAAGCGGGAGTGATCGGATTTTAAAAGTTATGCATAAAGCAGCTACTGTTCAAGATGCAAAAGATGCCATTTTATTAATGACTAAACTGGATATGCCTATAAAGGGTGCCTTTATTTTTGGATCTCCTACTGAAACAATAGAGGATGCTAAACAAACTTTAAAATTCATAAAATGGATTTATAATGTAAACCCAAAATCAAATTTGAGGACCTGCTTTTTTACTCCTCGCCCAAATACTCCTTGGTATGATTTGGCAATCAAGCAGGGGATGAAAGAATTTTCAGTTAGAGATTGGGCGGATGTATATGCCCACGAAGGCATATTTTTTAACATGAGTAAGATAACTGAGAAACAGATGAGGAAATTAATGAGAAGGGTAGAATTATATAAATTCTTAGCTAAACCAAACAAGATTAAGAAAATATTTAAAAAAGCTAATAAGGTAGTGAGACCTAAATTATCCTTTTTGCCGAATATCTTAAAAGGCAATTCATCGCAATATACTAGTAATTAAATCTTTAATATCTAAAAGAATGGTTAGATGAAAGACAAAAAGAATTATAAATAATATAAGATGTGATAAACTGATAGAGATTATGAATCCGAATATTAAATTAGATAAGAGGAAAGATGAAATATGTATAGTTTGTTATATAGGTCAGAATTTTGATCAGCATGCTATTTTTCCGCTAGGTATAGCATCAATTTCTGGAACATTAAAAGATGCAAATTATAAAGTTAAGGTCTTGGATTTAGATGCTAACCCAGAATTAAAGAGTGAAGTCCAAAATTATAAATTCGTTATGTTTAGTTTATTTGCTGGAAAGGCTTTGGCTTTTGCATTAAATAAAATAGAAGAGCTAAAAGCGATGGAAGGGAAAACTGTCATTGTTGGTGGACCTTTGGTTACAGCAATGCCTCAGAGGATTTTAAAAGAAAGTAAGGCAGATTATTTTGTCTACGGTGATTCTGAAAGAGCTATTGTCAAATTGATGCAATATTTAGAAGGCAATGGAAAATTAGAAGATATCAATGGCGTTGGTTATAGATATAATGAGCAAATTAAAATTAATCCGCCAGAATTAATTGGAGATTTGGATTCTTTGCCATTCCCAGATCTTGAATCTTTTGATATGGAAAAATATACAAGATTTATAACAATCCCTCCAGGAATAGATAAATGTTTGAATTGGTATACCTCTAGGGGTTGTAGTTTTGACTGTCAGTTTTGTTTTCATGAAAAGAATTTTAGGGGTCAATCTGCTGAAAGGATAGTTAGGGACCTTAAATTCATAAATGAAAAATATGGTGTTGAAGGATTTTGGTTTCTGGATGATAATTTTATGAACAATCCTAAAAGGGTATTGGAATTTTGTAAACTTGTTAAAGAAGAAAATTTGAATATTAAATGGGGATGTGAAGCAAGAGTAACCTCTATGAAAGAAGAAATTATTAAAGAGATGAAAGAAGCTGGTTGTGTTGCTATTAGGAATGGAATTGAAAGCGGAAGTGATAGAATATTGAATGTTATGCATAAGGGAGCTACTGTAAAAAATATTAAAGAAGCTGTTTCAACCTTGACAAAATTAAATATGCCTGTTAAGGGAGGATTCATGTTCGGTGTCCCTACTGAAACACTTGAAGACGCTAAAGAAACTGTTAAGCTGATTGCTTGGATCTATAAAACTAATCCTAGAGCAAACATATGGACTTACTTTTATACGCCCCGTCCAGATACTCCATGGTATTATGAAGCAGTTAAGCTCGGAATGAAAGAATTCACATTGAAAGACTGGACAAATTTGGATAAATATGATGGGCTAATATATAATCTAAGCAATATGAATGAGAAGCAGATAAGAAAATTAATGAAGAAAGTAAGCTTCTACAAATTTTTGGCAGCTAGTAGACAAAAGAGATATACAAATGTGCCAAGGTCAATTACAAATTACATGATTAAAAGTATAAATTCTTTTGCTAGGTCATTTGTTGGGAACAAAGAACAAATTCCTGCTTTCGAAGGTCATTGAAATAATTCTTTTCACTAAGAAATTTTAAGATAGATTAAGAGATGAGATAATCTTAAAAACATACATGGAACTGTTTTAAAAATGAAATTTAGATTGTTTGATCTTCTGATTTGTCCTGAATGTAAAGGAGAGAATCTTAGGTTGAAGATATTTTCTAAAAGAATGATTGACCATAAGATAGATTCAAATAAAGTCTATTGCAAATATCATTGTGAATTTTATAATAGAGATGTTAATGATGTAGAGAATTGTGAAGAATGTTTTTCCTGGGAGATTGAAGAGGGAAAAATTGAATGTAAGGACTGTAATACTGAATATCCAATTATAAAAGGAGTCCCCAGAATGCTACCAAAATATCTATGGGATAATTTAGTGAAATTCCATAAAGAATTTTTTAAGAGATATAAGGATAAATTTGGGGGCTATTTTACTCTATTAGAACCAAATAATTTTGAAATGAAAAAAACTAAGGAAACATTAGAAAGTTACAGTTATCAATGGCAGACTTTTGATGAGATGATTAAAGAGTGGAAGACATATTTTCTTGATTTTATTTATCCATTTGAAGAAAATTTTTTTAGGAATAAACTATGTCTGGATGCAGGAGCTGGATTTGGCAGGTTTTCTTATTACCCTGCAGAGTTTGGAGCAGAAGTAGTTTCAATGGACTTGAGCGAAGCTGTTCAATCATCTTATAAGAATAATTTTAAACACCCATTTTGTTACGTTGTTCAAGGAGATATTTATAATCTTCCTTTCAAAAAAGATTTTGATTTTATTTATTCCATCGGTGTAATCCAGCATCTGCCAAAGAAAGAAGAAGGATTTGTGAGTTTAGTAAAATATTTAGAGAAAAAAGATTCCAAGATATTTATTTGGGTTTATAGTAAAAGAAAAGGATTGTACAACATTGTAAATATTTTAAGACCAATAACTTTAAAAATGCCTCATAGAATATTAAATACTTTCTCTTTTTTTATGGCGATCTTGCAAGAGATTCTAATCTTAATCCCTTATAAACTTCTGAATAAAATTCCGATAAGAAGAATAAAGAAATTTATTGATAAAATACCTTATACTAGATATGCTCACTATCCTTTTAGACATAACTGGGCGGATTGGTTCGATAGATTGTCTGTTCCATTAACTGGTGGATTTACTAAAGAAGAGATTGAAAATTGGTTTAAGAAACAAGGATTGAAAGAGATTAATGTAATCTCCAGAACAACTGGATGATTGTTTATAATTTTTTGAACTATGGGTTTGTGAAAATAGTCTCTTTTATTTTCTAAAAGGAGGTTTTGGGTGATCTCTTTTAATTCATTATCAAACCACGTATTTAATGGAACTGAAAATCCTTCCTTTTTCCTATAAATAATTTCTTTTGGTATTTTGTTTTCTGCAAATTTCTTTAGAATATATTTTCCTTTGAGTTTATTTAACCTAAATTTGGCTGGTAGTGTTGATAGAAATTCGAACATCCTATAATCCAAATATGGAGATCTTACTTCTAATGAATGTGCCATACTCATTCTATCTACTTTAAATAGGATATCCTCTGGGAGATACGTCTTTATATCAAGATATTGTGAGTTATCTAAAGCATTGTTAGAGTTTATATTATCAAGGTATTTTTGAAATACTTGTTTTAAGGATGAGTCCTGAATATATTTTAATTTGTTATCATATAATTCTTTCTTTAAACCATCTTCAAAATGTTGCATATAAAAAAGATGTCTCTCATTTTCTGGAAGAGGTAAAGCTTTAAATAACTTGTTTAAGTATTTATGAGGATCGTATCTTTTTTTTGTTGCAGGAATTTTTGTAAGCATATTTCTAAATATTGAAGGGATAAAATGGATTTTATTATTGAGATATGTTGCATAATATCTCCTATATCCTGCGAATAGTTCGTCTGCACCGTCGCCAGACAAGGCGACAGTTACATGTTTTCTAGTTAACTCTGAAAGATAATAAGATGGTAGTGCTGAAGGATCTGCAAATGGTTGATCAAATTGGTATATTATTCTTGGAAGCACGGAAATTGCATTTGGCTTCACAAAAAATTCTTTGTGATTTGTATTTAGATAAGATGCAACCTGTTTAGCGTAATTTGTTTCATTAAATTCCATCTCTTCAAAACCTATTGAGAAAGTTTTTAGATCTTTTGTATATGATTTCATCAATGATGCAATTAAACTTGAATCTAAACCACCTGATAGAAAAACCCCCAGAGGAACATCACTGATCATTCTTCTTTTAACAGCGTCATTTAGAATCGAGTCCATTGTTTTTAAGAAATATTCTTCTGGATAATTTTTTGGTGTGAATTGTAGATCCCAGTATTTTTCAATAAAAATAGCTTTCCCACTATAAACTAAGGTATGCCCTGGCGGTAATTGGTAGAGATTATTGAATATTGTGTTTGGAGAAGGTATATAAGCAAGAGAAAGAAAATAATTCAAAGACTGTAATTTAATTTCTTTCTTAACCGTGGGATTTTCTAATATTGATTTTATTTCTGAAGCAAAAATGAACTCGTTATTTTTCAAATAATAAAAAAGTGGCTTTACTCCTAACCTATCCCTTGCCAGAAAGAGAATTTTCTTATTGCTATCCCAAATAGCAAATGCAAACATCCCATTCAATATTCGAACACATTCCTTATCCCATTCTTCATAAGCATGTATAATTACTTCCGTGTCTGTATTTGATTTAAATTTGTGACCTTTTTTTTCTAACTCTTCCCTTATTTCTTGGAAGTTGTAGATCTCTCCATTATAAGTTATGAAAATAGAATTATCTTCATTGCTCATTGGTTGCTTTCCATTTTCACTCAAATCTATTATGCTTAATCTTCTGTGGCCTAGAGCAATATTTTTATCATTAAAGTAACCATAGCTATCTGGACCACGATGTGTTAAAACTTTAGTCATAGATTTTATTAATCCAGGATCTAATTCACCGTAATAACCAGATATACCGCACATTTGTAACCCTTAGTAATCTTTACTTTATTTGGAGAAAATCTTTAAAAACATATCTGGAATGGTAAAAATATGAAAATAGTTATTTTAACAACTTCTTTCCCAGGATATGAAGGTCATTTGCAGAGTCCTTTTATTTATAAATTAGCAAAATCACTTTCTAAAGAAAATAAAGTCAAGGTTATATGCCCATATTATGGAAAACCAAGTAAAAAAAAGGAGCAAATTGGAAACATGGAAGTTTATAGATTTCAATATGCACCTATCAGATTACAAAAACTGACAGCAGAGGGAGGAATTCCATCTTCCTTAAAAGAATCCTTTATTGCAAAGTTGAATATGCCATTCTTTTTAGTCTCTTTTTTAATTAAAAGTATTAATAAAAGCAGGGAATGCGATATCATCCATGCACAATGGGCCTTGTCTGGACTAATAGGCATTATTGTTAAGAAGATATGGTATAAACCTTTAATAATAACTACTCGAGGAGCTGCCGTAAACGATGCTATGAAAAGTAAAACCATGAAAAAAATTTTACTTTATATTTTTAATAATACAGACTTTATTACTCCGAATAATGAAAGTCATATCGAGATTATTAAACAACTTGGAATTTCAGAAGATAAACTTTCTGTGGTTCCTAATGGAGTTGATATAGAATTGTTTAAACCTAGGAATAAAGAAAAAATCAGACGAGAATTAAACCTTCCTAATGATAAAAAGATTATTCTCTTTGTTGGCTGGTTAATCGAAAGGAAGGGAGTAAAATATTTTTTAGAAGCTGCTTCAAGAATGATTAAAGAAAACGAAAATACACTATTCTTAATTGTTGGAAGCGGAATTTTAGAAAAAGAATTAAAGAAATATGCTGCTGAACTTGAGCTTGATAATTATGTGAAATTTTTAGGAGCTAAAAATTCAGAAGAGATTCCATATTGGATGAATGCATCTGATATTTTTATATTGCCAAGCCTATCTGAAGGTCGACCGAATGTTGTTGCCGAAGCAGTTAGCTCGGGATTGCCAGTGATTGCAACAAGGGTCAATGGAACTCCAGAACTTATCGATGATGGGAAAACTGGCTTTTTAATTCCTGTAAAAGATTCTTATGCAATATATGAAAAACTTAAAATTATTTTGGAGAATGAAAAGTTAATGATTGAATTGGGTAAAAATGCAAGAAAGTTTATTTTAAAAAATGGATATACATGGGATAAATGCGCTTCTCAGTATCTTTCCATATATAAGATGGTATTATCTAATTTTATCAATATTAAAGAATAATAATGCTGGAGTCGTAATAATTATTCCTGTTATAACCATTATTAAATAAACGCTTAGAGTAACATTCAAAGGTATGCCAATTAATCCAAAGAGAAATCCTGCCCCCCCTTCCCTTACTCCAATTCCGGATATACTAATTGGGATGAGTGCTAGAATAGATATAATTGCAGTGATTAGTAATATTTTTAAAATTGAGATGTTATAGCCAAAACCAATAAATAAAATATATGTCGAGATTGATAGAACAAACAATCGGATAATGGTCAATATAAAGTTATAAAACATTATTTTTTTATTCTCTTTTAGAAACCAGATAAAAGTCTGTGAAAATCCTATAAAGTTTTTGCTGAATTTTCTTAGGATATATCTTTTTATTATGCTTCTTCCCAATTCCGACATAATTGTAATTAATATTATTAAGACGGTTATTATTAATAATATAGTTATCTTTGATGCAATATTAAAATCAAAAAATACAATGAGTCCTGCTATTGAAAACAATGAGAAGACTAAAAGTGTGATTAACTTATCGATTATAAATATTACCAATCCTTTTCCATAATCTATGCTTTCTCTTTTGTAAAGATGGATTAATGAAAGTTCTCCGATTTTTGCCGGGAGATATGCTCCTAATGCCCAGCTTACAAGAAAATATTTGAAAATTCTTTTGAAAGGGATATCTCTCTTAATCGGATCTGTTAATATTTTTAAATTTAGAGCTCCGATAATTAAAAATATAATTAATAATATAAGGTATAATCCGAGAAATTTTGGGTTAAAGGAGATAATTGTATTTGTTAGTTTATTAAATTCGACCTTTTTAATTAAATAATATAAAATAGAAATTCCTATTAATATCCTTAAAATAAATTTTAACTTTTTATTCATATCAACAATGTTTGGACATAGTAAGATTTATATAAGCCTTTATAAACATTTTAGTTAATTTAATTAACTATTGTTAATATTTATGGACATTGATTGTGAAATGGCTAAAAATAAAATTCAAAGAGGCTGGAGAATTGTAAGGTTATTTTCTAAACCCCCAATTATCAAAAGAGCCATGCTACGTTTTATTAAGAATCCTTATGTTTTGGTGAATATGCTTGGAGTCATGACAGTTAACAAATACTTCAATAGAGGAACTTTTCTTCCTTTTTCTTTAGATATAGAACTAACAACAAAATGTAATCTCACTTGTACATATTGCAGGGTTAATAAAGAGGGATGGCAGGAAAGAGCTAAATTAGAAAACATGAAGTTTGAGGATTTTAAAAAGATAATTGATGATACCAAAAATCACTTATTTATAATAAAACTGCAAGGTATGGGGGAGACTTTACTTAATAAAGATGTGTTTAGAATGGTTGAGTATGCCACTTCAAAAGGAATTCTTGTTTATACTTTTACTAATGCTACCTTGGTGGATGATAATAATGTGCATAAAATATTAAATTGTGGTTTGATTGCATTGAATATTAGTTTAGATGGGGGCACTAGAGATACTTATAATGCAGTCAGAGTAAATGCTGATTTTGATAAAGTTTTAGCCAACATAAAGAAAATTACTTCTAACAAAAAGAATAAACTGCCTCTAATTAATGTTTGGACAGTTGGAACTAAAGAGAATATAAAAGAGGTGCCAAATTTGATAAACATCTGCTCCGAATCGGGAGTTAATAGTCTTACTATCCAGCTTAAGTTTACAACCTGGAACAGGGCAGAATTTAAGAAGCTTGCAGAGGATGTAAGATTGGATGAAAATGAGATCAAAGATTTCATAGATGATTGTTATAAACTTGCTCATGAAAAAGGACTTAATTTTGATTTCTTTAACAGAACATTTACAAAGAAGAGCCCTTGTTATTGGCCAACAACATCTTTCTATATCAGTAATGAGAGAGCCATTGTTCCTTGTTGCACTATTGGTGAGCCAGAAGTTTTAAACTTTGGAAATTTGAAAGACAATTCTATTGCTAAAATTTGGAGATCTGATGCATATCAGAGCTTTAGAAAAATAATAAAAGAGCATAAACTGCCGGATTATTGTAAGAACTGTTATGGTGAGTTCGATTGACTATAAAAATTTTATAATGAGAAAGGAATTTAAGAATAAATGAAAGTTTTATTTATATCTAAATATAGGATTTCTGAACCTCTTGGAATGATGTACCTGTCAAGTTATTTGAAAAAAAATGGTCATGACTGCGATTTTATTGATACCAAGTTTGAAGAAGAGGATAATATTATCAGTGAAGTAAAAAAGATCTCACCAGATATAATTGCATATTCTATTACAACAGGAGAAGATAAATTTTATCAACAACTTAATGAAAAATTAAAGAAAAATGTTAATTTTATATCTTTTTTTGGAGGAGCTCATTGCACTTTTTATCCAGAATTCATTAACGAAACCGGCGTAGATATTATTTGTAGAGGGGAAGGAGAGATTCCACTTTTGGAATTAGCTAATAAATTAGAGAAAAAGGAAGATATTACGAAAATAGAAAATTTATGGGTCAAGAAAGATGGTAAAATCCATAAAAATGAGATAAGAAATTTTATTGAGAACCTGGATGACTTACCCTTCCCAGATAGGGAATTAATTAATAAGTACAAACAGTATAGAAAGATGAAGGTAAGAAGATTCTTAACAATGAGGGGTTGTTTATATGATTGTCCTTATTGCTATATTTATGCTTATAGAAGAATGTACAAGAATAAAGGAAAATTTGTAAGGCAAAGGAGTGTAAATAATGTGATTGAGGAACTGAAAGTTATAAAGGAAAGATATAATCCTAAATCTATAGAGTTTGTGGATGATGTTTTTATTGTTACACAAGATTGGATCTTAGATTTTTGTGAAAAATATAAAAGTAGCATAGGTTTGCCATTTATAATGCATGCTAGAATTGAGCAGATTAATGAGAAAGTTGTAAAAGCCCTAAAAGAAGCTAATTGTAATTTAATCCAATATGGAATTGAAAGCGGAAATGAAAATTTTAGAATGAAATTATTAAACAGACAAATTTCACAAGAAAGGATAATCGAAACCAGTAAATTATTTAATAAATATAAGATTAAAACATTGACATTCAATATGGTTGGATTACCTGGAGAAACATTAGATATGGCTTTTGAAACTTTAGCTCTTAACATAAAATGCAAGCCTTCTTATTCTTGGACTTCGGTATTTACACCATATCCTGGAACAGGTTTAGCTGACTATTCAAAGAATCAAGGATTTTTTGATGGAGATTACAAAAAAGTTGGCGAGACTTATTTTAACAATAGTGTGATGAAGATAAAAGACATTAAAAAAATGGAAAGATTAAGACAATTATTTGCATTGACTGTAACTTTTCCCTCCATTATGCCAGTTACTAAATTATTAATAAATTTGCCTTTAAATAAATTTTATGAGTTTATATGGAATGCTCATAGGGCTTACTCTTATCTTTTTAGAGTCAATACAATGAATTTTTCTGAAGTTATTAATTATCTTTTGGGTAGAACATGAATAATTTATTTTTTAGTCATGTCTGCAAAGAATCCAAAAAGAATAATTTGAATGCCCATCAAGATTAATAATATCATTAGAATTAATAAACCTAGATGCCCTTGTATTCCTATCGTGAAATGAAGATAGATAAACCATAATCCGATAAGAACTCCGATACCAAAAAAACCTACTCCGAATATCCCAAAGAATTTCAGAGGATCGTAGTCTCGATAAATGCGAAAGATATTTATCCACGCCTTCCATGCAAATTGAAATGGATTGTTGAACAACCTGCTGTCTCTTGTTTTTCTTGTGTCTATTGGTATTTCTGTGATTTTAAACTTCTGCTTTGCAGCCCTTATAATTTGCTCTTGTGTGTAAGTAAACCTATTTATGAATTCTATTTCTGAAGCAACCTCTTTTGTGAATGCCCTGAAACCTGTTGTAGAATCTGAAATCTTTTCTCCGGTTAGTGAGCTTATTGCTTTTGCAAAAGCCAGGTTTCCTATTTTTTTAATCAGTGGCATTGCTTCTATTTTGCCCTTGAACCTTGATCCCAAAACCAGATCATAGCCTTCTTCTATTTTCTTTATTAATTCTGGAATGTGTTTTGGGTCGTACTGGCCATCAGCATCTGTATGCACAAGCACATCTGCATCTGATTTAACAAATAAATTCATTTCTTTCTGAAAAGTTTTTGCTAAGCCAATATTCCTTAAATTTGAATAAACTAATGCTCCTTGCTCTTTTGCAATTTTTACTGTTTTGTCCTTGCTTCCATCATCAACAACTTGTATCTTGTAATTATAATTTGTCTTACCCATTACTTCCTTTATTTCTCTTAAAACACTTCCAATATCGGCTTCTTCATTAAATGCCGGAATTGATATTAAAATTTTCATCTTGATCTGTAGATATAAATCCCCCCAAGTTCCTTAACTACTGTAAGGTTTAGTTTATGCTTGGAAACAATATAATCTGGTTTAAAATCTTTCTGTGGTTTTTCTGGATTCCCTCTTGCTATTTCATTGTTTATCCAAATTTCCATTGGACAGAAATTAGCATCGCATATTATTGATTGATTTAATTTCCAAATTTTTTCTCCAGTATCCCTCTCATCAAACAAAAGTCTTGATTTACCTTTGTCATATTCGTTAAACCACAAACCCAACTGCATTTGATCTCCTTTGTACCAGTATTTGTATGAATCGAATGCAATGACTGAATAATTTAATACACCCAAAAAAATAAAGAATATCATTGTTAAAGTTGTTATTTGTTTGAAACTTACTTTATTATAAATCTTGTAAAATAAAAAGGGCAATGATCCAAAAATTACTACAAATAAAGATAGTTTTGCATACGGAGATAAAAATATATCTAATATAAAAGAAAATACTCCTATGTAAGTCAAAGACATATTATTTATTGGAAATAATGGTATTAAAACTAGATTGGCTGAAAAAATTAAAATTAATGAAGACAGAATAAGATACTTTTTAGGAATATTTCTTTTTTTAAATATTGCAATACTACCAAGAATAAAGATTAAGGGAAATCCTGCTGCCAGGTATCTTCCAATTAATCTCCCACCCAATCCTTTGAAAAGAAAAGCGTCCCAGTGGATTCCATGATTTACTTGAATTAATATTAGACCGAGAACACTTGAAAGAGAAATTAATGTAAAAATAAATAATTTGTAATTTTTTCTAAGATTTTTAAAAAGAGAAGGTATGGATAATAGATATATTACTAATGAAGACAATATAACATAACCTAGAACTAGGAAAAACCTAGGGATTATTCTCAAAAATGGATATCCTCTCGATACTGGTTCTTCTATTCCTGGGCTATATCTCCCTACCAAAGCAAGGAGGGTAAATCCAAAATCAATAAAGTTTTTAATTATTAGTGGAGAGAGTGTCAGTAATAAGAAAACCAGCAATATAATCTTACTTTTAAAGTGTTTTTCTCTGCCTAGATAAAGCACATCAAAAAACCAAATGGTGAATAACGGTACTAATAATGCAATTGCAATTATTCTCGAAGATATTGCCAACCCTATGAAAATCCCGGCTAATATGCTCCATTTATTCTTGGGCTCTATTGCTGATTTGTATAAAAAATAACTGCTAAATAAAAATAACGGAAAGAAAATATTTTCTGACATTATATAAGGCGCGAAAGAAAACATCGGGGGAATTAAAGAAACCATGATTGCTATCTTGAGTGCCACTCTTTTACTCATAAATTCTTTTGACAAAAACCATGCAGGAAAAATTATCGTTGACGAAATTAAGGAATTTAATATTTTAATTGCTGTATAAATTGTAACTGGATTTTTAAATAAATAAGCAATTGAGATCCAGATGGGGTATAGTGGAAAATGGGGTAGCTCTTTTCCTCCGAAATTAAAATTATGGAAGAATGTTTTTGCCATCTCCATATAATAATAACTATCGCTAAATGCAGTCGGAGACGGAACAAAATATGATAATATAGTCTTAACTATGACAAACAAGATATACCAAAATATCAGTTTTTTTAACCATTTCATCTATATAAAATCACTTAGTAAACTTTTTAAGCTATTCTGAACCTTCTTATAAACATGATTTTTGAATATGATAATACACTAGAGAAGGCTGGAATTAAGACAGGATATGTTTTTAGCTATTTCTTGTTTACTACTATTTTATTTTTTATCATATTATCTTTGGATAAACCTTTAGGATATTTTCATGTTATGCTGTTAAGCTTGGGAATTGTATTTGTTGGATTTTTAATTAAGAGGTTTTTGAAATGAATGAGTTCTTTAATGGGTTTAGGAAAGGCATGAAAAATTTTGGAGAAAATATCAGCATTATTGTTAATAGTGTTTTATTATTGATTGTTTATATTATTGGTGTTGGATTAACTTCTATCGTGGCTAAGATATTTAGAAAAAGATTTTTAGATTTAAGATTTAGAAAAGACAGCTATTGGACTGATCTCGGTCTAAAGAAAAAAGAGATGAAAGCGTATTTTAGGCGATTTTAGGGGGAGAATATGTTAATACTCGGAATTTCGTGTTACTATCATGATTCGAGTGCAGCATTATTAAAAGATGGGAGAATAGTAGCTGCTGCTGAAGAAGAAAGGTTCACTAGAAAAAAACATGATACTTCTTTTCCTATTAATGCTATTAAATATTGCTTAAAAAGCCAAAATATTTCTATAGAAGAGATAAGTTATATCGGGTTTTATGAAAAACCGTTATTAAAATTTGAAAGGATTTTATTTCAACACTTGGAAAAATTTCCATTCAGCTTGAAAACTTTTCTTGCTTCCATGCCATCATGGATGAATGAAAAATTGAGGATTGTTAAAAAAATAAAAAAGGAGCTAAAATATAAAGGGAATATTTTATTTATTGAACATCATTTGGCTCATGCTGCGAGCACTTTTCTTGTTAGTCCGTTTAAAAAAGCAGCTATATTGACGGTTGATGGTGTAGGAGAATGGACAACTACCACTTATGGCATTGGTGAAGGCAATAATATAAATTTGATTAAAGAAATAAAATTCCCGCATTCAATCGGATTGCTGTATTCTACAATTACTGCTTATCTTGGGATGAGTGTAAACAATTCTGAATACAAAACTATGGGATTAGCTCCGTATGGAAATATGAATAAAGAAACAAATCCATATTATAAAAATTTAAGAAAAATTATTGACTTGAAAGAAGATGGCAGCTACAGATTTGATATGGATTATTTTACTTATCATTATAAAGACAGGATGCCCTCTAAAAAATTATGCAAGCTTCTTGGAGGCCCTGTGAGAAATCCTAAATTTGAGCTGACTCAAAGACATAAAGATATTGCAGCTGCATTACAAATTGTTACCGAGGAGATTTTAACTAAAATATTAAATCAGGTTTACAAAGAAACGAGATGTGACAACATTGTTATTGCCGGTGGTGTTGGATTAAATAGTGTATACAATGGAAAAATTCTGAAGAATACACCTTTTAAAAAAATATGGATACAGCCTAATTCATCTGATGGAGGAACAAGCATGGGTGCGGCTTCTTATATTTATCATACAATACTTGAACATGAAAGAGATTTTATATTAAAAGATGCTTATTTGGGCCCGGAATATTCTAATATTGATATAAAAAAATTTTTAGATGCTAGCAAGATTAAATATAATGAAAATGAAAATGAGCTGATACAAAGAATTGCAATCTTGATTTATGAAAATAATGTCGTCGGATGGTTTCAAGGAAGAATGGAATGGGGACCAAGGGCTCTAGGAGCAAGAAGCATCTTATCTAATCCCTGCACTCCGGAAATGAAAGAGATTCTTAATTTAAAAGTTAAGCATAGAGAAAATTTCAGACCTTTTGCTCCTGTGATTTGCGAAGATGATGCTTTAAAATATTTTGATTGTGATGAGCCGATTCCAGATCCTGCAGATTTTATGCTGATGGTCTATCCTATTAAAAAAAAATGGCATAAAAAAATTCCTGCTGTAACCCATATAGATGGAAGTGGAAGATTACAGATAATTAAAAAAAATCAAAATAAAAATTATTATAATTTAATAAAAGAGTTCGGAAAATTATCGGGCGTACCAATTTTAATTAATACTTCTTTTAATATTCGTGGAGAACCAATAGTCTGCACACCAGAAGATGCTTATAAATGCATGATGGGCACTGGAATTGATTATTTAGTTATGGATAAATTTTTGATAAGAAGAGAGGACAATTTAAAGGATGCTTGGGATAGTGAGAAATATGCTAAAGATTAAAAAGAGATATAAGAATCTTATTATTAATCTTTTTTTGCTACTTTTTGTGCTGGTTAGTGGACTGTATATCACTGAACTATTCTTGGACTTATTTTTTCCTCAAGGAAATCCACTATGGGAATATGATCCTCTTATTGGGATAAAGATGACTCCCAATAAATGTTCTAGATATATCTCGCCTGAATACAATACTGAGTTATGTGTGAATTCTGAAGGCTTTAGAGATATTGAGCACACTATAAATAAAGACCCGTCCATTACAAGGATTGCAATCTTAGGAGATTCATTTACTGCAGCAAGAGAAGTTGAAAGAGAAGAAAGATTTAGCGACTTAATTCAAAAACGGTGTGAGGATAGGATAGAGGTCTTAAACTTTGGAGTTGGTGGGCAGGGCACTGCAGCACAACTACTAACTTTTAAACACTATGTCAAAAAATATAGACCGGATTATACTCTTCTAATAATTTTTCCAGAAGATGATGTATCGGACAACTACCTTCCTCTGGAGAATAGAGATTATATCCCAACATATCAATTGAATGACCTTAATGAAATTGAGTATATTCCTTTTAAAAAACCACCTTTAATCGGCAATCCCCTCCTTTCGTCCATTTCACAGAAACTATTCCCCAATATATTTTCATTAGCTGGAAAAACATTTAGGAATTTATCAAGTATATTAAAGGGGCAGAAAGATGGACTTCCAAAATATCTCTATGTATACTCCATAAACGAATCTGAAGAGTATAAAATCGCTTGGAAGATTGAAGAAAGATTACTAGAGGAATTTGGACATGAAGTGGAAGATAATGGCTCTGTGTTTATTATGATAAACCTATTTTCATCGAATCAAGTAAATAATTTTAAAAGATATCAAGATAAAGAGGTTGTACATGATTTTGATAAAAACAAACCAAATATAAAATTAAATGAGCTTGCTAAAAAATTGGGGATAATTAACATTGATCTTTTGGGTAAAATGGATACTAATAAGCCTTATGAAGACTTATTTTTCTACAATGACCAGCATTTAACAAAAGATGGACATAAAGTTGTTGCTGACTTGATTCTAAGCGGACTAGAAGAGAAGGCAATGATATGCTAGTAATTCCAAAAATTTAATAAATGTAGGTTTTTTCTGAATGTGAATGGATAATAAATGGCTTTTGTTTGAGCTCTGGGATTTTTTAAGAATCAGAAAGAAATGGTGGTTATTACCAATTATATTAATGCTTGTTTTTGTCGGAGTTTTAATCATATTTGGGCAGAGTAGCACCTTAAGTCCTTTTATTTATGCCTTGTTTTAATAGATAACTGTTTAGAAAAAGCTTATTAAGAGGCTATGTTAATTATTGTTAATCGATTAGCTTTATATAATAGGCGGGTTAGATGAGTAAAATACGAAGAGCAAAAAAATTATTGAAAACGTTTATTTTTACTAGTAATCACACCCCTAAACGTATTTTTAATTTAGTTGGAGTTTTTATTCAGCACCAGTTTATTAAAGGAGACAGAGTTAAAGGATATCCGGTGAGATTAGTCATAGAACCGACAAACTTCTGCAATCTGAGCTGCCCCCTTTGCCCTGCAGGAAAGGACAATAAAGAACATGAAAGGGGGTTTATGAAAATTGAAGACTTCAAGAAAGTAATTGATGAAGTTGGAGATTACCTATATGAGATTGATCTTTATAATTTTGGGGAATCTCTGCTAAATAATCAGATTTATGATATGATTTCTTATGCTGCAAAAAAAAAGATTGCGACGAACTTAAGTACTAACCTTAATTTGGGAGATGCTAAGAAGATTATAACTTCTGGATTGAGTAAACTTATAGTTTCAGCAGATGGTGCTAGCAATGAGACTTATAAGCAATATAGAGTTTATGGCAATTTTGAAACAGTCCTGCATAAAGTAAAAGAAATTGTAAATAAAAAAAATGAATTAAAGAGTAAGACTCCTAAGATTGTTTGGCAATTTATTACGATGAAACACAATCAACACGAGATCCCTGTGATAAAACAGCTTTGCAAAGAACTTGGAATTGGGATAGATATCAAACCTATGAGGTTAAATACTGCGATTGATATTGAAGTAAAACAGGATAAAGAAAAGATCGGAAATAAATGGTTGCCCACATTAGATAATTTAAAGAGAGGTGGCTATAAGACCAACAAACCCAAAAGAGTCGGTCCCAAGAGCTGCTTATTTTTATGGAATCAAGCAGTTATAAATTGGAATGGGATTGTAACACCTTGTTGTGCTATTTTTGACTATAATAAATATAATTTTGGAGATGTTAAAATGTCTGGCGGATTTTTAGAGGCATGGAATAGCGAAACATATCAGAAAGCTAGAAGGATGGTTAAAGAGATGAACCCTTCTTTGCACGATGATAAGAAATTTGAAATGTGCGTAGGTTGCATAAAAAACGAATTTGTTGATGTATAATCATCTGAATATTTTTGTTCTGTAAACAGATTTTGCCGATAAGTAAAACAAAAGAATTTTTAATACCCCCAAAAAATAAGAAGCACTGCTCTTAAAACTTGCCCCCCGTTTATCTCCTTCATATTTTGTTTCTATCGGTACTTCATTTATTTTGATTTTTTTGTAAACTGCTTGAGCAATGATCTCAAAGCTAAATAAATAATTATTAGAATTCTCCTTGAAATTAACCTTTTCTAAAAATTCTCTTGTGTAAACCCTAAATCCTTGATGCGGGTCTCTAATATTTAATCGGAGTAGAATTTGCGGTACTATATTAAGAATATATAGAGGGAATATTTTCCAGAGATACATCCCATTTTTTTTTAGATCCCAGATGCTATTAAACCTATATCCCAGAACAAATTTACTACCTGATTTTATTTTTTCTAAAGCCAACGGTATCGCACTTGGTTTGTACTCATTATCGGGATGTATATCAATAATAATATCAGCTCCCTCTTCTAATGCCAAATTTAACGCCCTCTTCATATTTCCGCCATATCCTAAATTTATTGGATTCCTGTAGGATTTAATCCCCAATTCTTTCCCTAATTCAAAGGTGTTATCTTTAGAAGCATCATCGACTAAGATTATGTCATCAACTAATTGTTTCGGAAAACTTTCGTAAAAATATTTTAATGTCTTAGAAGCATTATACGCTACTAATATAGCAATGACCTTTGCCCTATCTTTAGATATCATTTTTTATATTATTTTAACATATGGTATTGGAATTATATATCTTCCTCCAGAATTCTTATATTCCCGGGTTTTCCCCATTAGCTCTTCTGCAAAGTTCCAAGCAAACAATAATAAATAATCTGGTTTATTTTCTTTTAAATATGATGCTGGAACTATTGGAATCCTATTCCCGGGTGTTAACAGCCCTTGTTTTTCTGGAGTATCGTCAATAATAAAATCTATTAGACCTTTATCTATGCCGCAAAAATTAGATAAAACATTCCCTTTTGCAGATGCCCCATATGCTGCTATCACCTTCCCCTGATTTTTTAGTTTCATTAACAAATCTATTAAATCGTGTTTTACTTTTTCAACATGATCTGAGAACGTTAAGTAAGTATTTATATCATGCAATCCCAAATCATTTTCTAATTCTAAGAGCCACTTTATTGAATCGTGATTAACTTTTATTGTATTATTAGCTTCTTTTTTGATATAAACCCTAATTGAACCACCATGAATTGTAAATTTTTTAATGTCGAATATCTCCAACTTATATTTATTTAATAAATAAATTAGTGGCTTGACTAAGAAGTAGGATAAATGTTCGTGATAAGTTGTGTCAAATTCATTTTTGTTTACAAAGTTTAACAAATAAGGAAGCTCTATTGTAAAAACCCCTGTTCCTTTCAACAATATATTAACCCCTTCTAAAAATGAGTCTAGGTTATCCACATGAGCAAATATATTCATTGCATTAATTAGAGATGCTTCTCCATATTTTTCTAAAATCTTCCCTGCAGTTTCTTCATTCCAAAATTCTATTAATGTTGGAATTCCATTATTATTTGCAATTTCTGCTAGATTTTTTGCTGGATCAACTCCAAGAACTTTTACTCCAAAATTTTTAAATTCTTGCAATGTAGCTCCATCATTACTTGCAACATCAACAATTAAATCCTTATTTTTCAAATTAAAACTTCTTATAACTTCTTGAGCGAATTCGTAACAATGCTCCTTGAAGGTTTTTGATATTGAAGATCTGTAAAAATAATTAGTGTACATCATACTAGGGTCTACGATTATACTTAATTGGGACAAAGAACAATCACTACAATATAAGATTTCAAGAGGAAAGCGCGGATCATCTTTTGCGTTATTTTGCAGAGATACATAATTATTTACTAGAGGGATTCTACCAAGATCCAAATACTTAATTAAATTTTTACCTTTACAAATCCTGCATTTTGTCAAGGTTTTGTAGTTGTCAAAGAAACCGGATTTCTTGAGAGATTCTTTTATTTTTCTCATCCCCTGCTCAAAACTCGACATAAGAATGCCTTCTTTTTCCAACTTAGATATATTTAAAGAAGAATTTTTTGGTCTTCTTGCTTCTCTTTTTAAGTCTTCATTTTTACATTGAAAGATTAATGATTTATCATATTTAAACACATCAACTATCTTCATTGCCATCTCATAACAACTTAAAGCAGTAGCGCCTGAAGCATGATATATTCCTTCTTTGTCACTTTTCACCAATGCCAAAGTTGCCTGAGCTAAATCATCTATTAAAGTAGGAGTAGCTGCTAAATCTACGGCAACATTAACTTTTTTATCTTCTCTTAGGCTACGAATCAACCAATTAATGAATTTTGGGCTTTCAGCTTGGTCGCTATATAACATACAAGTCCTTAAGATTAAATGATTCTTAATGGTTTTAACTGTTTCTTCCCCCAAAAGCTTTGTTTTTGAATAATGGTTTAATGGACTTGGAATGTCTTCTTCTTTATAATCCCCTTTTTCCCCATCAAAAACAGAATCTGTTGAATAATAAATCAACTTTCGATTCTTGGAGTATTTCACAATAGTTTCTACCCCTTTATGATTAACAGCTTCTGCTAAATCTCTATCTTTTTCACATAGGTCTACATTTGTTATTGCTGCTGTTAAGAGGATTATATCTGGATTAATCTCTTCTATCAATCCATTTACTTTCACTTCATCCCTAATATCTAATTGGATTAAATCCTTAATTGGATTGGAGTAATAAGTTCCATAAACCTGAAATTCTTTTGAAAAGACCTCTCTAAGCTTATTACCTAGAAATCCACTGGCTCCAATGATAAGAACTTTTTTAATTTTATCCTCCTTACTTATTCTTTGTGGTCCAATCAAAACCAATCTTCGGATCATCAAAAGGGATCCTTTTTTCATCTGGATTATTTGGACTATATGATTCTGTTGTGAAGTAGATTAATTCTGCTTGCTTTTGTCCTAAAACCTTGTAACCATGAGCAACTCCCTTTGGTATTAAAATTAACTTCTGTTGATAGAGTTCACCTGCATAGATCACTTGTGTTTCCTTATATGTTGTGGAACTCTCTCTTAGATCATATAATACAATTTGTATGTTCCCTTTTATAACAAACCAGAGATCATCTTGCTTTTCATGCCAATGAAATGCTTTTATTATGCCCGGGTAAGTTATTGTGAAAGATGCCTGTCCAAATTTTTCTAACAAGTTTTCATCATCCCTTAAAATTTCCATAAAGTTTCCTCTATTATGTTCATGAATTACAATATTCTTGATTTTAATACCATCAATGATTTTAATCCCCTTTATATTGTTAAATGAAAAGCTTATAAACTTTATTTTTGTACAATGGATATTTTGTGCATTCTAAATAAAGGCAAAAATAAAATCCACAGCGAATAGAATTGATACTAAAAACACTAAGGGGAGAACTATTTTTTTAAAACATTTTAAATTTATTAAAACCATTGATGAAAAAATTGCTATTATCGGATTTAGGGAGACTAGATATTTCCCGTGCCCAAATGTTCCTATACAACTACCTGTTTTTAATAATGTAAAAATATTACAGGTCATTTGAAATAAGAAAAATAATGTAACTAGTCCTATTAAAATCATAAAATTTAATCCTTTATTATTTTGATAATATTTAACGATACCATATATAGTTAATCCTGTTAATGCTAAGGTTATTAATGCTAGAGGAATAAATAATATATTTAAGCCTCCATAAATCCCCCCCCAAAAAGCTCCAAAATAAAATGGAAAACGCGAGATATCTGTGTTGTGAATTACAAAATCTGATAAAAATGGTCCGATTGGATTTTTGTATAAGATTATATTTCTTATAATTGGATAGATGCCAATAACAGTTCCTATAATTAAAGACATTGATAATAATTTTGATTTGTAATATTTTTTTTGCATTAAGTAGAAAGTGAGAAATAACCCGACTACTATGAATGACATTAATCCCGCTAAAAAGCTAAGCAAGGATAACCCAATAAAAATTCCTAAAAAAATAGAATATTTTAAACTTGGTTGATTTGAAAATTTAATAAACATATAAATTGTTGCAATTAGGAAAGGATAAAATAAAACACCATCGTGAATCATCACACTATGAAATAGATGAACTGGTAGAAAAGAAAAAATTGCCAGAGATGCAACAATAAATTTTTTTCTTAGATTATATATTTTTGAAATTTCCGTTGATAAAAGTAAGAATAGTACGTTTGTTATTAAAATTATAAAGATTGATGAAATATGCAAGGCTATAAGATTATTTATATTAAAAATATTTATCAATTTATAAATCCCTGCTGCTGTAAAATAATACAATGGGCTATGATACATATCCTTAGGGTCACATTCTCCTTCATCAATAATTATATCTCCAGCAGGTCCTGCATCACAGTCCTCCATAACTACGACGGGGAACTCTCCATAAGAAGCTACATATCTGATAGTATTGTAGTGCCAATAAAAATCAGGCATTAGATATTCTTTTGATAGCATGCATTTTTCAGCATCATTCAAATTACAATTTGTTGCAATAACAATTCCTAATAGTGAAACTATGAAAGCTATTGCTAGAATAAAAAAGATTACTAGCTTGAAATGCTCTTCCAAAAATTTTTCCAGCGAAGACATATTTGGCTATTTTTAAGAAAGATATTTAAATATTTTTATATAAAAATGATGAGGATTGATTTATAATGGGAATTGTATTATGGGGAAAATTTTTTAAGCTCATTTTTGGATTCTACTAATATGGGATATTTTAATAGACACGAGTTGATAATCAATTGGCTGGAAAAGGATGATCGTGGTTTGGACATTGGTTGTGCAGAGGGAATCTCTACAAATTTCTTATTAAAAAAATGCAAAGAGATTTATGGCATAGATCCCAGCAATGAATTAATTCAAAAAGCAAGGAAAGATTATCCACATATAAATTTTAAAATTGGCTGTGCTGAAAAGATTCCTTTTAAAGATCAGATGTTTGATGCTGTTGTTATGAGCGATGTACTTGAGCATGTAGAAAATGAAGAAAAAAGTTTAGAAGAAATTTATCGTGTCTTAAAACCAAATGGAAAATTCTTGTTGACAGCACCTCACAAAGGTCTATTTAGTTTTATGGACGTCGACAATTATAGCTGGTATTATCGAAAACTTTTAAAGATTAAAACTGATAAAATAGGATATCAAAATAAACATAGACATTATTCATTGGAAGATTTAGAGAAATTATTTGAAAATAAATTTTATCTCTTAAATGTATATAGATCTTCTTTAATTTTGTTGCCTTTGATTTTAAACTTTAGGTTATTAATAAGAAAGATATTTGGGGAGAAAGTTGAAATTAAGATGAAACCTTATTTAAAAACTTTGATGGATTTAGACTTTTCAATAAGATTTGGAAAATTTTCTTTTTACGTTGGAGTTTGTGCTAAAAAAATTTGATTCTTTGATGAAAGGTTTTGATAGATATGATGAACCATTCAAGTATTCACAACCTTTAATCTCCTCGTCAATAAACTTTATATCTCAAATAATTCCTGCTAAGATTAAAGGGGTTCCATAACTGATAAGGACTTCATCAAGGTCTTTCTTTTGACGAAAGCTTTATATATTGGCTATGTTTTTATATCGATAATTAAAAAAGAGGTCGATTTAGATTTTATCAAAAATAAATCAAAGGGGTGTGTATATAATGGATAAAAAAGTAGGTGTATCTGTTCTTTTTAGTTTAATTCTTATTATGAGTTTGGTTTTTGTGACAAAGGCTTTAGATGATATTGATACTGGCGATGATACTAATGATATGTTAAGGTCTGCTAATATTTCTTCTTATGGTGATAGTTTTAGCAATGATAGTTATATAAAGGGCGGCACTAGCGAGATGATTAATGTAACAGTTACATTTGGTGGAGGAGATGCAAACATAACTAATATTACTATTGTTATTCCTGCAGGCAATTATAGTAATTTTGATGGATGGTTAGGAATAGATGACGAGTTCCATGGCTCATGCATGGCTGATGATGTAGATGAAGATGCAACTACTTGTGTTCCTGGTGAATGATAAGATTTAATGTAACTGCTACTTCGAGTATTGAAGATTTGGCATTGTGGAATATTACTGTTGCCAGTGATGATGACGCTGGCGGAGCGGTTGGAACGAATGAAACAAGCCTGACAATATTTGTTGATGGCTTGGCACCTAGAATATTAGAGATAAATATTACAGACGGGAATGTAACCTTATTTAATGGTACTGGAGACGGCTCATCTGCTCTATTTTTGAATGACACCAATATATTTACAAGCGAATCAGACTTCTTGGTTTATGCAACTGTAGAAGACTTGAATGTAGCTGGCGCTGATGATGTAATGTGGTTAGTATATAATGAAACTGACTTTTTCACTGCTAATAATGCTAATATGGAAAGGGAGGAGGAAGAAAACTTTACATCGGTACCTGGAGGAGTAGGGAGTAATGCAAATGTAAGTGAAAAGGCATTGGTGTTAAAGGGGAAGGTTCTTAATGATTGGAAGAGATATGTTAACAATACAAAGAACTATCAAACATTATCCGCATTAGTTTCATGGACTATTCCAGGCAATCTTACAGTAGATGCGAATATCAGCGAATTTATGTTTTTATTTAATGACAGCTATGATCAGGGAATGTCTCAAGGTGCTGGTGGATCTGATGCTGGAGCATTTAAAGTTACAACAAACTCTAGTGTGTTCCCAACTATTGTAAACATAAATATCTCAGATGGGACTAATCACGTAGTTGATGCAGCCCTTCATGGTGGAGATGTTAACAGCACTTATGTGCAAGCGAGCAATCTTACTCTTGACTTTGATATAGATGACGGAAAGGGTTTGTTGAATATTACGGTGTTTTACAATGAAACAGGTAATTTCCTACAGAACTCTGAGGACTTAATCTCTGGTGCTCCGTTTATTAATGGAAAAGTGACAAGCATTAGTAATAATTTTACACAGGATGATGGTAATAGCAAGATAGCGAATATAACAATACATGACGTTAATAGTGCTACGAGAGAAAGATACCAAGTTAGTTTCCAAGTTGACGCAAATAATAATACCAACACTTTAACTTTCGTTGTTGTCATGAATGGCACCAATCTTGGTGGTGTTGATAATCCTGATAATTCAGAAGATCAGGAGCTTGAAGAAGGTAACTACTCTATTATCGGCGGTCCATATTATGTAGCTATAGATGGCAATGCTCCTAATGTAGAATTAAGTACACCTGCTCAAAGAGGGATAACTACTGCTGACAGCATTACATATAAATGCACTGGTAGTGATGGTGAAAGTGGAGTGGCTAAATATATATGGTACTTAAAGAAGCCTGGAAGCAATGAGTTTACTAAGATTGCTGAGAAATCTCAATCAGCTGCACATGAGCAAAGCTTTAGTGGTACTGACATAGGTGCTCCTGGGGACTATGATGTTAAATGTGAAGTTGAGGATGTGGTGGCGAATAAAGGTTCTGCTACAACAACATCTAATAATCAATTTACTGTAAGCATCTCCTCAGTTGGAGCTGGAGGTACTGGTGGTGGCGCTGGAGGAGCAGGAGCCGCTGTAAGCTTTGATGTTGATTTCACAGCAGCACCTCAAGCTACATTCAAAGCAAGCCAAGGAAGAGTGAAGAGTTTCAGCTTTGATGGTACAACCAAACATACAATAACATTCAATGAAGTGACTGCCAATAGTGTTACATTAGTAATAGCATCTGATCCAATAACTGTTTTATTGAATGCTGGTCAGAGCAAATCTGTTGATGTTAATGCAGATGGCACAGATGACATGAAGGTTCAATTGAATAGTGTTGATAATGGAGTAGCTGATGTTACTGTAACTAAATTAGAAGAAGGAGCTGCTAAGATTAAAGCTGAAGAAGAAGGAGCTAGAGGTGTTACAGAGACTGGTGAAGAGAGAGAAGTAACACCTGTTGCTGGAAAAAGTTTGGCTTGGTTATGGTGGACATTAATAGTTATTGTAGCAATTGTAGCTATTGGCTATTATGTAAACAAAAGGAAATAATTTCCTTTTTCTTTTTTATTATTTAAAATAATTTTTTGTCTAGGATAATTATATAAGAAAGTGTATGAACCTTCATATATGTAATAACCCAGCGACATATGTCATGAGGCTACACAACCCAGGTTATTTAAATTTAGGAGATGATGAAGGACCTTGTAAAAATACTTCTGATAAAAGTGTTAGAACATTAGCTAAACATTATTTCAAGATAAGAGATTTATCAAGTCCTAAGCATTATATACGTGCAAATGTGGCATTGGAAATGGAATATATGGCAAGATTGAGTGAGTTTGGGGAAATAAAATCATTTGATCCAGAACAACTTAAGAAATTTCCTTTAAGAACATCAATCACAAAAAAAGAAAGTAAAAGATTTGGATTTTGGAAAAGAAAGGTAGAGAACAGAATTGATCACCAAGAATTTATTGACTTATCTCAAGGACTCTTAACTTCTTTACATTATATCTCAAATGGAAAAGCGAGGTATGCAATGATATTTGATGGAGAAACTCCTAATACAGATAATGTTCCTGAAGAACAATTTTTTATCTATAACTGCATTTCACATATTTCTCCAATATTTACAGAAGAAACAAGCAGTTTAAGAGAATTAAGTAAAGATAGATTCGAAAAAGTTTCTTCAATT
Source organism: Candidatus Woesearchaeota archaeon (assembly GCA_016181275.1). Taxonomy (GTDB): domain Archaea; phylum Nanobdellota; class Nanobdellia; order SCGC-AAA011-G17; family ARS1403; genus JACOZQ01. Next base: position 26,921 of record JACOZQ010000012.1, read on the forward strand.
CAAGTTGGTATAAGGTTTCAAAGAAAATTACCAGAAGAAAGGTCAGAAATAGCACTACTTGATTATAATAGAAGGAATGCTAATGAAGTTTATATTTATTCTGAAGGAGCAGAGGAATTTAAGTTAGGTCTCGCAGAAAGGTTACAATCAATGGAATTACCTAAATGGTTTAGTTTTTTTAGTAAGAATATGATTTTTTAAAAATAAAATAGAATTTGTCCAATAATCAACGAAGTAAAGTACTTGTATTAGAATAAATGCTTTGAACCCTATTTAATGATTATTTAAAATAATTTTTCTATCTTGATAAAACTTATAAATAGCTAATCGAGGAATATTTTATGAATTTTAAATTGATAATCATATTATTGTTGATAGTATTACCTTTCATTGTTCATGCTGGCGAAGGCAGAACTTTTGAGCTTGATTTCAAGGCAAAAGATCAGTATAATCTTCTTCTAAAGAAAAGTGATAGAATCTTGTTTGAATATGGCGGATTTAACCATACAATAATCGTTGATGAGATAAAAAACCAGACTTCTGAGCTGGATATTTTCTTTTTTTTAGAAAAAGGATTACATACTCCTGATTACCAATTCCTTGGAAAAGGATATGATCTAAGATTAGACTTCGACAAAGATGGAAAAAAAGAAATGGGCATTAGGTTGTTGAATAATGATCTTACAAACGGAGTTACAAATATTTTATTTGAAAAACTTGATGCATGGGATGATGAAATCATCTTGAATCCTGATTTTCAGACGGAAGAAAACAAAGTTGTTAATATAAATTCTGTGCCTTATGCTATTGGTTTGGTTGCAATCATTATTTTTATATCATTTATTTTATATATTTACAATTACAATAAAAAAAAGAATATTTATTTTTAATTCTTTAAGTTATTATGTTGCATTTTATTTTCTTTCTAATAAAAATTTCCAATCCCATGGTCTGTTCTTAATCAGATGCCTGCATTTTATCTTTGGATCTACATAGATTTCAAATCCTTCTTCTTTTACATCCTCGCAGAACCATACATCATCAAAACCACCGTATTTTTCTGAGAATCTAAAACTTACTTTTTCTAAAACTTTTCTTGAAATTAATACGGCTCCTAAACCGCATGAATGAATCTTTGTTGGAGAGCTTTCTTTTTCCAATTCTTCTATTGTATAATATGCTTTAACCATATCTAAATAAGATAAATTTGCTTCTTCTTTGAGCTGCTTGAGATTAGAATTATCTATCAGAGATTTTGCTTCTTCTATTCTTGATGCTGGAGGAAATTTATAAACTAAAGGAAGAATTCTTATTTTATTTCCTACTTTTATATTCCCGCAATACACTCCTGTTAAAATCTCTTTCTTATGAGACAATGCCTTTTCTATTATATCTTTTGGAGGAATTACATCCTGCTCCAAGCTTAAAAAATAATCATATTTATCTTCGATAACTTTCTTTCTTAAAACATTCCTTGCATCTATTATTCTAGTACGCGGATTTTCATGAAAAGGAATTCTTACAACATTAATATTTTTTTCTTTTAAATGTTTAAAGAAGGTATCTTCTTTTGAATTATCTACTAATAAGATATTATGATTATTATATGTTAATGAGCTTAATGCATCTAAATATTCTTCTGTGCAGTAAGAATGATAATCTGAAACTGGACAGCCAACCAATACTCTTGCTAATTTATTCTTTTTATTCATTAAAGGTATATATAATAGGAGAACTTAAAAATTTTTTTGAAAAAAAGAAAGAAAAAAGAAAGGTTGAATCAACCTTCTTATTCTACAGTGTAGCTTCCAACTGTTTGAGTTGTTGAAACTACTTTGGCTTCAGCCTTGTTCAATCCGGACAATTTTCCAGCTGCTACTGCTTCAGCTGCATTTCTAGTATCAACTGCTGAATAACCAGCAACTAATAATGCAACATTTGCGCCATTGTCAGCTAATTTTACCATAGCTTCGTTTGCTGTGAAGTCGCCTCTTGTCAGACCGAATACACTATTTGCCAATGGGTTAACTGCTGGACCACCAACTACAATCAAGTTTTGCGCACTTGAGCTTGTAACCTCTTCAGACAATGCAGCTGCACTTGATGGAATTGGATTTACTACAACAGATCCACCACTAGACGTTGTTTTTGCAGATGTTCCTTTAATGATTACATTAGCTTCTACTGCATCTCCTGGAATATCTAAC
>JACOZQ010000013.1 GCA_016181275.1 Candidatus Woesearchaeota archaeon
ACCATTATTTAACCTTTTTAAGGTCTCAAGAAGTTTAGATTTATTTAGTTTCATAAAGCTAATTAAATCAGCCTTATGAAATAGTTTCGGGATAACACAAAGCCTGATAATTAACATAACTTTATAAATTTCTTTTTACTTCTTTTTTTTATGAGAATAAAATCCGTTAAAGCTAGAAAAATTTTTGATACTCAAGGAAAAGAAACCATTGAGATCGAAATAAATGCCGATGATAAAATTGCGAGGAATGCCTGCGATAATGAATCAAATAAAAATAGATTTTCAGTAAACCAGCATCCAAGACAAGGAATAAATTACTTAATTGACTTATTTAATAAAAGAATTTCTAATCAATTAAAAGGCGTCGGCATTGAAAAATTTTCTGACCTTAAAAAAATAGAAGACATATTCAGGGTTTATGACATCACTGAAAACTTTGAAGACATCGGCGGCAACATAATTCTTGCAACCGAGTATGCTGTGCTTAGAGCTTCCTTACAAGAGGATATATCTAAACTTCTAGATAATGAAACTAAAAAATTTCCAGGAATCATGTTTAATATAATCTCTGGAGGGGAAAATGTTATCGGAAGAAGGAATGATATTCAAGAATTTTTAATTATTCCCAAAACAAAAGATTTTTATGAATGCTCGAGAGCTGCTGCTTCTTTTTATGAAAAAACGAAAAATGAACTGATAAAAAGAGACCAGGATTTTACTTTGATGAAAAATTTTAATTCAATATTAAACAGTGGGATGATTAATCTTGAAGTTCTTGATATGCTTTCTAAAATAGCTGATGAAATCGAAAAGGAAAGCAAGATAAAAATTGATCTCGGAGTCGATATTGGTGGAAGTTCTCTTTGGAATGGAAGGAATTATGAATATAAAATGTTTTCTAAGAAAAACAGCAAAAGAAACCTATCTGAAAATGAGCAGATCGAATTCGTAAAGAAATTGATCAATAATTACAACCTGACATATGTTGAGGACCCTTTTCATAATGATGACTTTGATTCTTTTCGCGAGCTGAACAAAGGTTTTGGAGTTATCTCTGGAGATGACTTAATTTCTACCCGAACTGAGAGGTTGAAACTAGGGATAAAAAAAATAAGTTCTGTTGTAATAAATCCTTCACAAGTCGCGAGCTTGCTAAAAGTAAAAGAAACAATAGATTTTGCATTTGACAATAAAATAGCTCCTGTTTTTCCCTCCAATTCTTTTAAATGTTCGAATGAATTATTTTCTTATTTGGTTTTGGGATGGAAAATACCCCGAATAAAAATACAATTTAATGACATCGAAAGAATAAATAATTTGATTAGGATAAAAGAAAAATCTTTTTAGAAAAATATATAAACCGTCATGCATATTTTATTTATGAGGTGAAATAAGTTGGCAAATGTCTTGGAAACAATTGTTGCAATAAGGAGTCCTTTTGAAGCTTTATGGGTTGGTTTCATAAAGTTTTTTCCTGACTTGATTGCTGTTATTTTACTTCTCGCAATAGGCTATTTTTTTGGCTTCATTTTAGGAAGTGCATTAAAAACTATTTTGCAAAAAATTGGACTTGACAAATCTATTGAAAAAGCAGCACTCAGCAAAGCGATTGGAAAAATAAATGTCTCTTCCCTTCTCGGTGAGATTTTAAAATGGTATGTCTTTATTATATTTTTACAAGCAGCAGTTGATAAAATAGATCTTGGGAGTCTGAGCGGTGTTTTGAATGCATTTGTGTTGTGGCTTCCAGACCTGATTTTAGGGATTATAATGATCTTGTTTGGAATTGTATTTGCCCATTATATTGAATTGAAGATAAATGAGCATAGCAAAGTTAGAGGCATGAATCTCTTAAGCAAAATAGTTAAATGGCTGATTTTGTTCATAATCATTTTAAGCGCTTTCAGACAAATTGGGATCCAAGTAGATTTGATAGAAAAATTGTTTTTGATTGTCGTCGGTGCTTTGGCTGTTGGAATTTCCTTGGCTTTAGGAATTGCACTTGGATTGGGATTGAAGAAAGATGCTGAAAGGATAATACAAGATTTTTTGAAGAAGTTTTAAATTTGGTTTTTTATTTTCACTAAAATTCGTCGCAATCTTTATAAACCATTATTTTTTCAGATAGAGAATGGTTGAAGAAGAATTTTTAGTACCATTGGAGCAATATCTTAAGTCTGGATTGCATATTGGAACCAAATATAGAACCAAATACATGGAGCCTTTTATCTATAAAATTAGGCCTGATGGACTTGCTATTTTAAACATACAAGAAATAAATAACAGGATAAAAGTACTTGCTAAATTCCTTTCATTATATGAACCCGAGGAGATATTAATTGTCGGTAGAAGGGAGAATAGTTGGAAGGCAGCAAGGATGTTTGCAAATTCTACGGGCATAAGAGCTTTTACAGGAAGATATCCTCCCGGTGCTTTGCTGAATCCTGACTTGGATGCTTTTCTAGAAATTAAATTGTTGTTCGTTGTCGATCCATTTCCTGACAAAAATGTGGTTGATGATGCCTTAAAACTTGGGATTCCTGTTATTGCTTTATGTGATACAAATAACACAGCAAATGATATTGATTTGGTAGTTCCATGCAATAACAAAGGGAGAAAAAGCTTGGGACTTATATTTTATATTCTTGCAAGGGAATATCTGAAACTGAGAAACCTTGGAGAATTAAAACTAAAGCCCGAGGACTTTGGGACTGAAGAAGATTAGTTGCTCATTTGTTTTTCTTTTTTCTTTTAGACTTTGATTTTGTTTTGTATCTCGGTTTCTCGCTTTTTTCATTGATTCTTACTATAATATATGCAACAATCAAAATAACTGTCAAGATAATTAAACTTTGATTTATTTTTCCATTAGATAAAATTTTTGTAATCCTGATTGCATGCCCTGTTAAAGTCTGCTCTTTTTCATTTTTTGTTACTATAACTTCTGCCTGATTTGATATCTCTTCTTGCACTTCTTCTTTCGCTTGCTCTTTTTGAGCGGGTTGTGACCCGATTATTACCTCCTTTTGCAGGTTTGGGGATGCTATTTCTGACGAGCTTTTTTTATTTCCACCCGAAGACTCTCCTGATCCGCTTGATTCAGAATTTCCACTTGAAGATGGGCTGCTGCTTTGACTTTCTTCTTCACCAGAATTTTCTTCTCCAAATATTCCATAAATGCTAAAATGCTCTATGTCTGCCTCGATAAAATTTTGATTTGTGTTTACTATCGAGCCTCTTTCCTGCCAGCTTTGTGTTGCTTCATTGAAATAATATATTTTCAACGTGGATTCATTTATACCTTTTATTTCTTCATCTGTGTAATACATTTTTATAGTTGCATTATATAGATTATTATTTAACTTTGGAGCCGTTATTTCAACTTCTTTAAACCTTGACAGAGAGGAGGAGTGATTTTCGCCTGCATGAGCTATCATGAGCTCTACATTATCTAATGTTGTCGATGGCAGCAAGATCAATTCTGTTTTTATGCCTGAAGAATTTATTACTATATCTATATTTTCTCTTATTGATATTTCCAGCTGGCCTGTTGTATTTGTCTCAAAATAGCTTTGAACATCACTTGTTGTGTAAGTTAAATTCATCAACAATAATTCAGGAGTTGCTGTTGTGCTGCTGCCTAAAATAGCTTTTATTCTTATTTTTGTTGAATTAACTTCTGAGAGATTTTTATCTTGTGGAATTTCTGTCCAGCTTTCTCCTGAATCTACCGAGTATTCGTAGAAAATATTTTGTCCATTCAATATTTCGTTTGTAATTAAGATATCCCAAGATTTTAGGCCTGTAATTGAAAAATCCTGCGTTGTTATTTCTGCTGATGTGGGATATATTATATTTGTTTCTGAGTGATTTGTTTCTGTAATTCGTATTGCTTCAATGAAATCAATCTTTATTTTTTCATCTGAATTAAGATTAAAAACTTTATTTTGTGAATTTAAATTCTGCACCGTGAGGTTATAGTATCCATCTTGATTTGGGAAATAAAATGATCCTAAATTCGATGATGTGCATTCTTCTCCTGCCGTGCAAAGATAAATATTTGTTGCATCTTCCTGCTTAAGATATAATTGTATAATATCATTGTCCTGTAATTCCTGATTGAAAACTATGTCAAGAATTTTGCTATCACCTGCTTCCAATGTTGTGTTATCATACACATTTACTTTTGATGTCTTGTCTTTATGATCATACCAGAATTTTGTTATATTCGTGCTTGTTGAGTTTATGAAATCAATTTCTATGTCATCATCTGAATTTAAATTGAAAATTTTTTTGGGATTATTTAAATTTTGTATTGTGATTTGGTAATAGCCGGCCTGATCTGGAAAATTAAGCTGGCCGAGATTTGATGATGTGCATTCATCATATGCATTGCATAAATAAACATTGGTTGCTCCTTCATCTTTCAGATATAAATTGACAAGGTCTCCATTGCTTAAATCTGAGCTGAAAATAAAACTCGTTATCTTGCTTGTGGCTATTTCTTGGTTGTTGTTATCCTGTCCTGTTATCTTAGATGTTTTGTCATCTGGCTCATAATATGCTTTTGTTATTGAGAATATTTCTTCCGAGTATGTCGTCCAATCTACCGAGCTGATATTTGCTTTTAATCTTATTACTCCATCAATTATTTCTATTTCATTTTCATTATAATTAAAATTTGAGCTGTTTTCTATATTCCAACTATTTCCTTCGAATACCGAGTAGCCAATAAATGAAGGCTGGACAAAATAATAAACTAAGATTATAAAAAATATTGCTATAAATATTATCCAAATATTGGTTTTAACATCTTTTTTCATACCTCTTTTTTTCATTGTTTATCCTAATTAATTTTTCTTTATTAATTTTTTTACTTCAAAAAATATAAATCCCGTTGAACTTGCTGAAGTTATTAGAATCCAGTCTTTTATTCCTAATGGAGTGAACTCAAAAATCGAATTTATTGGAGTATATATTATCACTATTTGCAATATAACCGTAAGTAAAACTGCTCCTAGAAGATACCTGTTTGAGAAAAGATTTATTTCTTTTATTGAGTGCTCTGACCTGCATGAGAAAACAAAAAACATCTGGTACATAACGGAAGTTGTTACAACAATGGTCCTTGCTTTTTCAAGATTGTTTGTTGCTGACAATTCAAAAATAAATAGAACAAGCATTGCAATAAAAGACAGAAACCCCCCAATCATAATATAATCTCCCATACCTTTTAGAATATGCTCTTTTGGATTTCTTGGAGGACGATGCATTATAGATTTGTCTCCAGTTTCCTTGCTTAATGCCAATGCTGGAAGGGCATCTGTCGCCAGATTAATCCAGAGAATTTGCAATGGAAGAAATGGAATCGGGAGTTTTGCGAATAATGTAACGAGAACTACAAACAACTCGCTGAAGTTTACAGATAATAAATACTTAAGGAATTTTTTTATATTGTCATACACAATTCTTCCTTCTCTTATTGCTTTTACTATTGAGCTGAAATTATCATCAATCAAGATTATATCAGAAGATTCTCTTGCTATATCTGTCCCCTTTATGTTCATTGCTATTCCTATATCTGCCTTCTTTAAAGCCGGGGCGTCATTCACTCCATCTCCTGTCATTGCTACGATTTCTTTATTTTCCTGCAATGCCTGCAAGATTTTTGACTTATGCTCCGGAGTTGTTCTTGCGAATATAAAATTCTCCTTCACAGTTTTTTTCATTTGTTCATTTGATAATCTCTCCAAGTCTTTACCTTCAATTGCATTCCCCTGCATCCCGAGCTGGGCTGCTATTGCTTTTGCTGTCTCTATATGGTCCCCTGTAATCATGAAGACCTTTATTCCAGCCAGCTTGCAGAGGTCGATTGCTTTTTTTGCCTCCTTTCTCGGCGGATCGATCATTCCTTGTAGCCCTACAAAAATCGTCCTGCTGTCTTGCTTGTAAGCCATTCCTAAAACTCTCAAAGCTCTTGATGCCATCTCTTGATTTTGTTTTAGAATTAATTCCCGGTATTCTTTTGACAATCTTTTTTCTGAATTATTTATCAATATGCAATCTGACATCTCTAAAAGTTTTTCAGTAGCTCCTTTTATGTAGACTATTTTTTTATTATCGATTAAATGCGTAGTTGACATATATTTCTCAGTTGCATTGAAGGGTATTTCCGCTATCCTCTTTTTGGGAGATAGATTTGCTTTTGCTGCTGAAACCAGTAGAGCGAGCTCAGTTGGATCTCCTACTTTTGGCAGCTCAGCATTATTGCACGAGCTCCCTATTTCCAATAAAATTTTGAACTCATCTGGATTTACACTTTTTTTATTGTAAAGAAAAGTTCCTTTTGTATCATAACCACTTCCCGTAACCTGTATATTTTTATTATTTACAAAAAGCTCTGTAACTGTCATTTCATTCTTTGTCAATGTTCCTGTCTTATCACTTGCTATTACTGTTATTGAGCCCAATGTTTCGACTGCCTTCAACTTTCTTACTAGCGCTTTTCTCTTATACATTACTTGGACTGACAATGCCAATGCTAATGTCATGATAACTGGAAGACCTTCTGGTATTGCTGATATTGCCAGGCTTATTGAGATCAAGAACATGTCATATACCGGGAGCTTTAAGATTATCCCTGACATGAAAATCACGAATGCCAATGAGAGAATTATAACTGCCAGGGATTTTCCAAATTTTTTCATATTTTTCTGCAATGGTGTTTCAGCTTCAACTGTTTCCTGGACTAAGTGAGCTATTTTTCCAATTTCTGTATTCATGCCCGTTGATGTAACAACTGCTTTTGCTGTCCCTTCTTTCGCTATTGTTCCTGAGAAGATCATATTTTTTTGATCTGCTACCTGTGCGTCTTTTTTAACTATCGAGATTATCTTTTCTATTGTTGTTGATTCTCCTGTTAATGAGGACTCATCAACTTTCAAATTATTTACTTCTAACAATCGTGCATCAGCAGGAATCTTGTCACCTGCTTCTATTACAATTATATCTCCTGGAACAAGATTTTTCGAATCAATCTCCTGCTTTTTCCCATTTCTTATTACAATTGTTCTTTGTGGGCTCAATTTTTTCAGCAACTCAATTTCTTTTTCAGCTTTGTACTCCTGCGAGAAACCTATTACTGCATTTATTACTACAATTGAAAGTATTGCTATTGCATCTTTGTTTTCACTTATTATAAAAGAGATTACTACAGCTCCTATCAAAATTAAAACCAATGGATCTATGAACTGCTCAATAATTAATTTAGAAATCGAAATTTTTTTTATTTTTTTTAATTCATTCAATCCTATTCTTGACAATCTGTTTATTATTTCTTGCTCTGCTAATCCATCTCGTGAAGATTTTAATTCCTTTAATACTTGCTCTGTTGTTTTATCATGGTACATTTTATAATAATTTTCCGATTATCAGAATTGTAAATATTCCTGCTGTGTTAAGCAGATATGAAGTGATTACAAATGACTTTGCTGTTATATCCCTGTAAGTTGCTGCCAATGCAACACCGATCTCATCTGGCAATGGAGATGCTATTATTATATAAGCTAAAAATGGAACTATCTTATTTAATGCCGAATATTTTTTGAGAAATTTCCTAAATTTTTTTATATACTTTGTTTTTGCAAGGAGATTTAGCTCATCATTGAAAGACCTTCTTATGAAACGGAATATTATCAAGTCTCCAATCAATGCACCTAATCCTGCAATGATTCCAGTTATGATTATATTCTGCTGATTAGCTATTATTAACAATCCGCCTGTCGCTAATGCAGCTGTGAAGCCATATGCATATAGGACACCCAAAGTAAATGAGGAAAGATAATTTTCTATTATCACAAAACTTTCTTTAGTCACCAAATTTTGGTTGTTAAAAATGAGTACTGCTATTACTATTGTAAGAAATAATGCAAAGAACTTTGGATATTTCATCAATTAACAGAACTATTTAATATTAATAAAAGTTAGCTTTTCTTGAATCTTGCGATTGTTTCCAATAAATCAACATGACTTAAAAATAATGATCTACAGCAGTATCTTTCCAATCCTAATTTTGTCAAAACATCTTTTGGCGATTTTCCTTTCTCTACTTCTTTCTTGTACTCTTCCTGTAGATGAGCTACTGGCTTGCCACAGCCAAAACAACGAATTGGAATTATCATTTTCTAATCCTTACTAAAATCTTTCCTTTTAAAACTTTGCAATTTTATTTTCTAATTAACGGTAAGACTTCTGCCTTTTTTTCCTTGGCTTTCCTGAATCGTTCGGCTTGCACGCTTCATTTCTTCTTGTGTCTGCTATAAGCAAATGCCTGTCGTAATTCAGAAAATCTTTTTTCAGCTTGTCTGATTTTGTATATATGATTAAAGCGCGTGCAATTGCCAATCTTACTGCTTCTGTCTGTGCCTGCCATCCTCCACCAATAACATCAATGTCTAAATTAACTTTCTGGACTGTTTCCATCCCTGCTATTTTCAATGGCTCGTTTATCCTTTCTCTTGCCAGCTTGTTGCTGAAATGAGCTAACAGCTGGTTGTTAATCCTAACCGTACCTTCTCCCTCTTTTAATATTGCGCGAGCAATTGCGCTCTTTCTCTTTCCCGAGATCTGGATCGGTTTCATTTATTTTCCCCCCAAATGTTTGCAGACTTCCTGCACTCTTATAAAATTAATATTATCTGTTTTGTGAACATTAATCTTATCTAAACTTATTGTTTCCTTGTTTTTAAGACTCTCTGGAATTAATTTATAACACCTAATGCGTTTCAATGCTTCTCTTCCTTTATTTCTATCTCTTGGAAGCATTCCTCTTATTACTCTTTTTACAAACCTCTCTGTTGTTCTCGGAATAAACGGCCCCTTTCTTGGGGTTTTTCTTTCTGAATCTTTTTTATACTCACTCAAAATATTTTTTCTAGAGCCTATTATCACTGCATTATTGCAATTAATTATTTTTATTTCATTTCCAATTAGAGATTCCTTAGCTGCGAATGATGCTAATCTTCCCAAAATTAAATTCTCTGCGTTGATTATCATTTTGGAATTACCACCCCACCAATATAATCTTGTGTGAATAATCTATTAAGAAATGAAAATTCATGTAATTCTTCATCTGGACCTATTGCTTCACATCCTTTAAATCTTGTGATATCTCCTTCTGTTCTTGCTACATATAAAAAACCATCTGCTTTGAATGTTGGTTCGGGTCCTCTAAATGGTCTTTCTATACTAACTTTGGATAATGCTTTTTTTAAGAATGCAAATGTATCTTTTGCTGTTCTTCTATTTCCCCAGAACTTTGTTTCCATTCCTCCAGAATAACTCATTTGCCAAATCCTTTGACCTTTATTATTTCCCCATCTTACAATTTCTGTTCCTGGTGCATGATAGAATCCAGAATAATTATCTTCATAAAATAATCTTCCATCATCAAATCTTAATTTTTTTGAACCGTCTTCCATTACTTCTTCTTCACCTTCTCCAGCATAGCATGTTCTTTTGGCGTCAACCAAGAACCTTGCTAGTTGCTCTAAATCAAATTGTAGACTTCCAGCTTGAATTATTTTCGCGTATTCTATCTCTGCCATTTTAACCAATTATCCTCACTTTTTTTCCAGCTGGATTTTTTTCCATTAATTCCTGGATTGTTAAAAATTTTGAGCCTGCTTTCTTTATTTTCTCCTTTGCTGAATCTGAAGCTTGATATGCTGAAATCTCAACTTTCTTTGTTAAATCTCCTATTGACAATAATTTTCCCGGGATTAAAGCTGTCTCTCCATTTTTCAAATATTTTTCAACTTTATGGAGATTAACTGCCCTCCTAATTCTAGTTGGTCTTAATAAATCCTTTGCAACCCTTTTCCAAATAGCTGCGTTTTTTTCATTAGAAATTCTCTTTAAATCTGCTATTAATCCTTTTAAAATAGGATTTGTTGGGCCGGTTCTTTTTACCATGATAAAAAAGCCTAAAACATGCTTTATAAAAGTTGCGGAGACTGGCAGTAGATCGCAAAGTAAATAAAAGCTTTCCTTCCTAAGATAATTATGACATATTTAATTGAGATTGAAGTAGAATATGATTCTGGAAAAAGCCCAAGGAAGAGTATAGATTTGTATAATAAGCTTCAAGAAATAGGCATAAATCCCTCTAAATTGGAAGAAACCTATACGGCAAGTTATGTTCCAAGTACTAATAATGGTCCCAAGGATGGAATTAATCAGCAATATTCATGGGCGAGTGGAGGACAGATATTTGGTACTCAGCCAATAGTGCATAATACCCAGATAAAAGTAAAAAAGACTTCTTTTAATATTATTTTAAGGTTTGATGATAAAGAAAAGATGTGGAATATTGATCTTGTGGTTCATATTGATGATCCTAATGCAGACATTAATGAGAAGAGATTAATTAAGAGGCATATTAATGGGATACATAAAATTCCAGACAGCAAAAATATCAAAGTTAATTGGCGGCTTAATGGAATTCAACAAAATTCTGTTACTTCATCAAAATAACAGAGCTCACGCTAAGTTAAGTTATTCCTCTTGGTGTAGATGAGTAAAGAACTGCCCCGAATAATTTAGCAGTAACTAATGGTTTCTTCAAATCAATATTAAAGATTAATGCTACGACTAAACTTACTAAAACCCAGAGATTATACAAGCAGACAGACCACATGAAATAAAATAGTCTTACTGAATAATATTTTGATGTTGTTCTTGCCTTGAAATCTCCTTTAACTCTGTAAGAGGTTTCAATACCCCATCTTTTAGAATACCACCCAAAATACTTTTGTGTTAAATCCTCTGGGACTAAAATATTTGTTGCAAATACTCTTTTAGTTCTTGTTTATCATCCACAAACACAAGCTTAAACTCTGCTCTGTTATATTTTCTATAGCCCATATCGTAATCAATAATTTTAGATTGTATCTCTTCATATTCTTTCATAAATCTCTGTATTTTCACATTTCTAATAGCAGGCATGAGAAATTTAATTCTTAATTCTTTCAGAAGATTAATTATTTCAGAATTGAAAAATCCTCTGTCAAGATAAACATGCCTTATCTTAATTTTAGATTTGGCATAAGTTATCAGTTTTCTTACAACTTTTGCTTTTGTTGTAAATTTGTGCATTGGCAGAGCAAGTAAAGTAAATCTCTTTCCATTTTCAACAACATTTATTGTTATATACCTAAAGCAGTGAGAAGTTCCGTCTTTTGGTTTTGTCTCACAGACCATGTAATCATTTTTATCTCCATAATACATCTGTTCTGTTATATCTATTGCTAGATCAACTCTTTCTCTGAATGGTTTGTAATTTGTTGCTATTTTGATTAATCTATCAAAAGTTTTCATGAATAATTTTTCAACATATTCAGAATCAAGCTTTTTGATGTGATGAATAACTGTGTTTGATGCAGGAGTGTTTTCTTTCAACAACTCAAAGGTTTTACTTCCATTGTTTGTAAAATCGTGATTCATTGCAACATAAGTTAATAAATCAAGAAAATCATCTTCAGAATACTTAGAGTTATGGTGCATTTTAAGATTGATTAAATGATAAACTTTCTTTTTGAGCAGTTTTGTAATTCCCTTTATCTCTTTAGACTTCAGACTAGGGGAAGATTTATTAAATTCCTTTGTCTTACTTTTGTTTGTGGGGTTCATTCCGGACTCCATAGCCAGAGGAGATGTTGCCTTGAAAACTACGTCTTCTCTGGTTTATCTTATTTAGTTAATATATATACTATAAGGTTAACTAATATATAAACATTATTGCAGTAGAGTATAGAAAAGCTTATATATCCTTAATAGATTTATTAACCAAATGGGTAATATAATATCTCCTCTTCCAAAATGGATTATGAAACATTATTCTAAACTATGGTCTAAATTCAAGGATAAGCAGTTTACTCATCAACAGGCAGAAGATTTGCTTAAAATAACAAATACAAGCATTGTTCTCTCAAGGCTTAAAAAATTCGGATGGTTGGATTTAACATTAGATCCTGAAGACTCAAGAAAAAGATTATATAAATTAAAAGATCCTGCTGAAGCTGTGAAGGAGATGGGGAAATGATAGAAAAATTAAATAAGTATACTATTATTTATAATTAAGAGGGTCAAATGGAATTAGAAATGAAGGAGGAAACAAAAAAGCTTAATGATGTAATAAACTCTAATAATTTTAGAGATTTAGTTAAAGTTTTAGATAGATTGGGAAGGCTTAGTTCTAAATTTGATAAAAAACCATTGATTAAACTCCTAAATCACGAAAATGATAAAATAAGGGCTTTATCTGTAAAAAATTTGGCAAAATTAGAAGATATAACTTTGCTTGAAAATTTTGTAAATCTTATTAATAAGGATCGTAGTTCTGATGTTAGAAGAGAATCTGTCTCGGCAATAGGAAGAATGAGAAATCCAATAAATAAAGAAATTTTAATTAAATATTTAGATGATTCTGATCCTGAGGTCATATTACAAGCAGTAAGAGGGTTATTAGTTTTCAAAGATGATCAAAAAGTAAAAAACTCATTGACTAAATTATCTAACCATCCCAATGAAATGGTGCAAGAGGTTATAAAAAAAGAATTTTATGGAAATGGTACAAATGGTTTTGATCCCAATCATACTTTGTCTCCAGATTTTATGAAAAATGTTACAGTGCAAGGAGATGTTAGAGATATATTAAAGTTTACTCCAGATGAATCAGTTCATTTAACTTTTACTTCTCCTCCTTATTATAACGCAAGAGACTATTCTATTTATGCAAGCTATAAAGAATATCTAGATTTTTTAGAAGAGGTTTTTCAAGAAGTTTATAGAGTTACAAAGGAAGGAAGATTTTTTGTTTTAAATACCTCCCCAATAATAATTCCTCGTGCAGGAAGGCAATATTCAAGTAAAAGGTATCCAATACCTTATGATACCCATTCAATATTAATAAAAATGGGCTGGGAATTTATTGATGATATTGTTTGGTTAAAACCTGAGGCCAGTGTTAAAAATAGAAATGCTGGATTTTTGCAACACAGGAAACCATTAGCATATAAACCTAACGCATGCACTGAATGTGTTATGGTGTACAGAAAGAAAACAGACAAATTAATAGATTGGAACATTAAACAATACGATAAAAATATTGTAGAAGAAAGTAAGATTAATGGGGATTTTGAATCTTCTAACCTCTGGAAAATTGATCCTACATTTGATAAAACACATAGTGCAGTTTTTCCATTGGAGCTTTGCAACAAGGTTATTAAGTTTTATTCTTTCAAAGGAGATTTAGTCTTTGATCCATTTGCTGGTAGTGGAACATTAGGTAAAGCGGCAATAAATTTGGATAGACATTTCTTTTTAACTGAAAAAGAGAAAAAATATATAGAAAGAATAAAGGAAAACGTTAGTCAATCAAAGATATTTTCTCAAAATAAATTTTTACCTAAATTTTTAAATGTTAATAATTTTAAGGAAGTAGTTAAAAAATGACAATTACATTAACAGAACAAGTTGCAAAAAAGATAATTCAAAAACTCATTCAAGGAGAAGATTATCGTATTGAAGTAGTTGCATTGATAAATGCTCAGTTTCTACAGTATACTATAGATTTTTTCAAGAAAATTGTTGATGCTAAACTAAAAAATAAGGATATTACTGTTGATTGGTACAAAAAAGAATTTCTTAATGAAAATCTTTCTGCAAATGAAATAGCAATTAACTCTGGATTAAATAAGAAAACAATCTCAAATATGTATAACTCTGCTACAAAGGAGATAGTTATTGAGGCTTCAAAGGAACATTATGAAGAACTTTATCAAGCTATACAAAGTCTTGTTGACGGAGAAAATGATTTAGATGTAACCTTGACACTCAAATTGAAAGGCGTAAGTGTTGATTTAAATGTTAGTGAAAGTTTAATTGTAATAAATACATTAGCTGTTAAAAGGGCGGCCTTAAGAGGTGGTTTGTGGAGTACTGCTGGAAAAAGAGTTGAAAAACCATTAATGTTAACTTTGTGTAAACTATATTCCGTACCAGAACAGCATTATAGTGTTAGAATAAAAGGATCTCCAATAAGCGAAGTAGATTTTGAAAGAGAAATCGATTTTTACCTCATTAATGGAAAACAGCAACATAAGTGTGAAGTTAAACTAATGGGCAAGGGAAATCCTGAAGGTGCTGATGCCGTTATTGCCAGAGACAGCAAGGTTTTTGTTGCTGATAAGTTATCTGATACCAACAAAAAACAGTTGAATAGTCTTAAAGTTGAATGGGTTGAAATGAGAGATCATGAAGGCTATAAGAGATTCAAGAAAATTTTAGAAAATTTGAAAATTCCTCATAAAGATATTGAGGGTAAGATTGATAAAAAACTAGAGGCCATTTTCAAAGAGATTTTTAGATGATTAAACCAGAGGTAGAAAAATATTAGATTACCAAAATTGCTAAAAAGGCAAAAATCAAGCGTAAAAAAGCTCATTTTTAATTCTAAAACCCTATAGAAAAGTTTATATATTACCTACTTTTTAATTTTCTATATGGCAAAGAGAGAATTTGAAGATCAGGTCCTTAAAAGACTGGACGCTATGATATCTTTGATGCTCGAACCTAAAGCAAAAGACTTAGCAATTAAAGAAAAGGTAGAAATATTATATAATATTGGGCTGGATTACAATCAGATTGCTGGAATACTCAATAAGACGCCCGGCAATATAGCAGTAATAATAAATTCCTTAAAAAAGAAAAAATGAGCGAAACAGAAAAAGATATACTAAAGAGAATTGACTCCAAACTAGGAGCATTAATAGCTCTTGAGATGGTAGAGGATAAACCAAACACTAATAGAGAGAAAATAAAATTACTTTCAGATTTAGGTTTAAGCTACAATGAAATAGCATCAATACTTAATGTAAAACCCGGATATGTATCAAAGGAGAAAGCACTACTGAAAAAGAAAAATGGATAAAAAACAATTTGAAACTATATGTAAGAAGTTAGATAAGATTTCTATAGCTATTGCGGTCCAAAGTATTGAAAATAAGGATGATAAAATTTATGCTTTAAAGAAAGCAGGCATGACTTCCTCAGAAGTGGCTATGTTGGTTGGAATGACCGAAAGCGGGGTTCGAGATAATAAAGGATGGAAAAGAAAATGACTGGAAAAATTGAAAAGAAATTGGATATCTTAATAAAATTGGTGGCCTCTAATATGATCAAGGAAGATTCTACTCAAACAGAATCAATTCTCCGGCTAAATAAGCTAGGAATTAGAAACAAGGATATAGCAGAAATTCTGAATTCAACTGAGAATTATGTTAATCTGATTATATCTAAGAGTAAAAAGAAAGATGATAAAAAACAAAGAAAATAATAATATAGGAAAAGCTTTAGAAGAAATGAACAAGAAATTAGATGCTCTCATAATTCTTCAGTGTGTTGAAAATTTATCCGGTAATGAGAGATTGAATATTTTAAAACATTCAGTAGGTATTAAACCTACAGCAAGGATACTTGAAAAAGATAAAAGTTATTTTAAGAAAAAATTAAAAAGTGGTGTCAAAAATGCCGAAAAAGAATAAGGAATTAGAAGATAGGTTAAAAACTATTGAGTATTTATTGGCTGGTCTTTTACTAAAAAAAGAGCCAAATATCAAGCAGGTTGCTAAGATTATTGGTTGTTCTGATAAAGTTTTGACAAAATTATATCCTTCTAAAGAGATTAAGAAAAATGACAAGTAGTGGTCTTTCCAAAGAAATAGTCAATGAATTTATTAAAAGAGGTCATTTTACTAGTGAGCAATCGGTAAAAAATCTTATTTCAAAAATAAAAACAGACGAGGGTTTAAGTTGTAGTCAAAATGCGGTTGCTCAAGTTGTTGCTAAAATTAAAGGATTTAGCGTCGCAAGAAGATTGAAGAAGGAAGATAAAGTTCCCCCTAATATTTCTGAAATTGTGGCAAAATATGCAAGAAATAATAGAGGAAATAATTCTAAACCTAAATCTGCTCCAGATTTCAAAAGAAAAATAAGCAATTCCCAAGATCCGATGGAAAAAGAGGCTTATACAAATGCTTCCATATATCCTTATGTTTTTTTGCTTGAGAATAAATTGCGTAATGTTATATTTAATAAATTCAAATCTAATAGCAATTGGTGGACTGACACAAAAATAGTGAAAAAAGATATTCAAGAATATGCAGAAAAGATTCAGAAGGCAGAGCAAAAATATAAGTGGGTGGATGCAAGAGGAGAACACCCAATTTATTATGTAAATCTAGAACATTTATTCAAGATAATTGAAAAAAACTGGAATGAATTTAAAAATATATTTAACGACTTGGGGCACTTAAGGACATGGATTGCTGAATGTATACCTGTTAGAAATTTGATTGCTCATAATATAAAGACAAAAAAACCTGAAAGAGATGATATTATTAAGAGTTCCCGAAAAATTTGTACATTGATAGAAAAAAATAAAAATTAATAATCTCTCACAGCTTCTCAAGAACCATATAAAATCAACAAAACAACTTTAATGCTTCATCAATCAATATTCTAGTTCTTTTTTCTATATCCTCAATAACCCATTCTTTTTTATTATGTAGAGGGTAGATTTTTCCATTTAGAAATAAATTATTTTTATAACCTATATTTTTACCTTTTTTGTCTTTTCTATCTCTTTTTTTATCAAATGAAAGGTTTGATAGATTAGAATTGTATGCGGTCATAGTAAGATTTCCTAATTTATGCACGAATTGTTCCTGTAATTTTTTAGCTTCTTCCTTATCTCCATTTGCGATCATATTTACCCATTCTTTTGGAAGTCTTTCTCCTTCTGGAAGTATATGTTCTATCGTAAATACATATTTTTCTTTTTCTCTCCTCCAGAGATCTATTTCACTTTCTTTTGTAAAATTTTCTTCCTCTATCTTACAAAGGATATATCTCGCTGCCTCGCTATTAATTTCGTAAATATTACTTTCTAACTTTTCCCTAAAAATATCATCACTAGCATATCTCTCTGGATTTGTTAAGAAATTTCTTATTATTTCAAGACTAATATTTTTCTTATTTTTCTCACATTCTTCTACTAATCCTACAAATATGTTGTCCAAATTTCTTGTAGCAGGATAATCTGTTAAACTTCTTCTAACAAAATATTTGCTTAAAAAAGAAATAGCTTCTTTTAACAATTCTTTATTATTTTTGAATTCAGTAAGCAAATAAAGAAGAAATATATAAGATGGTGCTCCGCTAATATGAAGTAAATCTATAAACTCTTTACATAGTTCATCATTTTCTTCTGGATTAATAAATCTACCAAATGTATATGATTTACTTTTAAGATCGTTAAGCAATGAAAGAGCATCTTTTTTTATTAATTGCTCATAAATGTTAATTAAATTTGATTTTGTTGCCTTCCCTTCTTTGATTTTTACTTTAATATTATCATTATGCTTAAATGCATTATAATAATGCCTTAAAAATCTCTCTTGAATTTTTGGGTCTTCTGTTAAGTTATCAATAACTATTTTCCATTCTTCAAAAGCATCATCCATCGTTCTTGATTTGTTTTTTTCAAGATTTGAAAGTAAGCTATTTTTTATTAAATCTATAGCAGATAAAGGTACTCCTCTATTATTTATACTTTCAAATAGATTAAAAGCATCAGAATTGGTGTTTACTTCTATTTTTATTATATGAGAAGAATTAATTTTATCCAATAGTTTTCTAACTTCATTAAAGGGGTATGATTCCAACTTTGTTGAAAAGAAAGAATAAGCTTTGTATAATCTTCTATTCCCCAAGTTTTTTGGTTTCCCGTCTTTTACATCTAATATCCCAGATTCTTCTAAAATTTCTTTATAATCTTCAAAATTATTATTTTGGTAAGAAAGTTCCAGTTTTGTTTCTTTAGGTTTTTTCTTTTGAACTAATCTGTATTTCAAATTTATTAATTCTGATTTGAATTCATCATCATCTTTTTTCTCTATAGATAATCTTGCATGAATAGCTGCATACAATAAAGAAAGAGTGGTTAATCTTTGTTGCCCATCAATTATTTCTAATATTGGACTGAGAACTGTTTCAGTAGTTTTATTAACACAGATTATTGATCCTAAAAAAGGCCCTTCTTCAGAACCATTTTCTCCCATGATATCATTAAACAGATCATCCCAATTTTCTTTTCTCCACGTGTATTCTCTTTGATATTTAGGAATAACATATTTTATAGCTAATTCTGGTGAGAATAACTCATGGATTGGGATATCTTTCGCAGATTGGATCATTTTTTTATTAAAATAAATCTTCTATTTAAGATTTACCTTTACCCCCTATTCTTTCAAGCTCATTCACAATCAAAACCTCTGCCAAAGTATCCAACTCACAATATTTCAATAATGCTTTTCTAACATCTTTCTCATTATTATAAGCCATATTATAAAATTCAACCGAAGCAGTTCCACCGTCTCCAATCTCCAGATTTTCATAACTTTCACCACATAAAGCAGGAAGAACCTTCTTTATTGAAGCACTACCTTGTTGTTTAGGATTATAATAGCTAAATTCTCTGAAGGGAATAAGCAAATCAATAATTCTTTTCAGGACATTTTCAATCCATTTCTTATGCTCTGGAAAAGCTTCTGCTAACTCTTTTAATCTTCCAATTTCAAAACTCTGATTATAAACAACAACACTTCCTTTATCTCCAATTACTTTTTTTAAAGCCAAAATAAACTCCTCTCTTGGATCTTTATTTCCATTATAAAGAAATTCGTAATGCTTTGGCTTTTCTCCTTCCTTCTCAACAACATGCAAAGAAAACTGAAAACAAACCTGGGAGTAAGGCTTTAATCCGTCAAACATGGGACAGGCAGTGGAAAAAGTCTCAAAATCAAGATAATAAAGAGGATATTGCAGTTTCTTCATAAAATCTTTAATTCCTTTTTTATCAACATAAATCTTTCCATTAGTCTCGCAATCTCTTTGAATCTTCTGTTTCCCATTCAACTTAATATCTTCTGGAATGTCCTTTATTTTTTCAACTCCATTCTCAAATAATTTACAGCTTAATTTTCCACCACGATAAAGACAAAATACATGATTTTCTGGCAAATCAACACAACCTTCAGCAAAACAATCATGAAAACCATCTTTGAATATTTTAACCAAAGAAAGTCCTGCTTTTGGAGGAGCTTTCAAAGAAACAAAATCAAATAATTCCTTAATTCTGTTTTCAATACCTTTAATGGCTTTCTCAACATCATCGGTTATTTCTTCTTTCTCAAATAATTTGTTAACGTCAACTCCTCCATTTCTTACAAAATCCTTGTTTATATGAAGAAGAAAGCATTTTCTTATCTTTAAGCCATTGCCCTCATAAACATATTTCTGAAAAGAGACATCATGAACATTAATATCCTTGACTTTGGTGCCTGATTTTATTTCTATAATATCCCACTTATCTCCAACAGGAACTAAAATATCAGCTCTTGAGAAGCAGTTATTAAACTCAAATCCTGCTTCAAATAAAGGCTTTTTCTTCCTCAAAGCCTCTTTACTTTCCTTGATATTCTCTTTGTAGTCTGTGGGCAAATCTATGCCTTCTCGAAAGAGCATTTTAGCCATTTGACCTACCTTATCTCCTTCCTTGAACTTGAACTCTTCAGCCAGAGTAGCTTTCCTTATCTTCTCAGGCTGGTTAAAAACAATCCATAAATATCTTGGACATTCCAGACCAACAAGATAATTTGACTTTGTTAAGGCTCTCATTACAGAATAAAGAGGAAAGACATTATTTATAAATATTGCAGAATTAACCTTCTAAGTTACTTTTTTAATATTTAATTGATAGGCATTTCCGTGTTTTGTTTTTCCATAAAAAATAATTAATTCCTCTTTTATCAAGTCTTTTAAAACATCCTCAACATAGCCTTTCAAATGTGAGGGTATGCTCGTTGTTAATCTTTCATGCAATAAATGTCCTTTGCTAAATGCTTTTTTAGAATATAATTTTTTTCTTTAGTTTATCATAGTCTGCTTCTGACAGTTTTACACTTATAAGATGAATATTAATATAAGGGTATTTAATTATTCTTATTAATATTTATAGCCTATATCAGCTAATAATAGAAATATTTAAATACTAATTATTATTGCTATTTTCCTATGAAAGATACGATTTTTTTGGAAACATTTGGAGACAGTTCTATTAACAGAGTATTGGATTTCTTAGTAGTTAATGAAGATTTTGATTATAGCATGACAGATATCGCTGCTCAATCTGGCGTCGGATACTCTACCTTAAAATTGTTTTGGAATAAATTGGAAAAAAATCGAATAGTTATGCAAACCAGGGTTGTTGGAAGAGCCAAGATGTATAGAATTTGTTTAGAAAACCCTGTTGTTAAAAAATTTAGGGATTTTTACTGGGAAACTACGAAACAAAAAATTAGAAGTGAGATAAATAAAGAAGAAGTAATTACTGTTTGATTTTTGATTAAAATTGCGAGAGACAGGATTCGAACCTGCGCACCCACTAAGGGACTGGCACCTCAAGCCAGCACATTTGACCACTCTGTCACTCCCGCACTAAACTAAAAAACATTCATTAGAAAGAGATTATAAATTTATTTTATTTGCTTATCCAGGTCTTTTAATTTATCTTCCATAATTTTTAATGCCAAACTCGAAATTTTTTTAATGTCTAATTGGCCCCAAGATTCCAAAGTAAAAATAAAATCTGAATTGCTGTACTCTATTTGGATATTATTTCTCTCGCAGATCTGCTCGTCTGCCTCTGTCCATGAAGAAATATCTTTTATCTCCAATTTATTTCCACTAATTGCTAAATTATTTGACTGCTGAGCTGCTTCCTTTATTTTTGAATCCTTATTTGCTTTCAATGATGGAAATTGAGAATAATATGCTAATCCTGGAGAGAATTTTGAATGGTTTTTTCCTTTTCCCAATGTTGCTATTGCCTCTAACTCGAGATTTTGGCCTTTTAACAAAATGGTTATTGGCATCTCGGGATAGATTGGCTTGATCTTGCTGTCTTTTGATTTTATATCTTTTGCAAAAACAGTACAAGGCCCTTTTGCTTGGAGCATCATTTTTACCTGGCATGAAGAGCAGCCCTTACCCTTGCATTTGCATTCTTCTTTCAAATTATATCCCTGCAGATCCGTCGATAAAGGCAACAATCCTAATCTGTGAGCTATCATCTCATCGTATAATGCAGAATTATTTTTGCTGAAAGTTACTTCATCTATCGCCATCACAGGAACTTCTTCCATGATTAATCTTCTTAGGGCATTTACCAATGATGTTTCTGTGTCTGCAATCAAATAAATGATTTTGTCTTCTGTTTGTTTTAATATTTTGATATTCATTTTCTGACGTAATCTCTGGATTTTAAGCTTCTTAAATTTATGTTTTCATTTATTATATCTCTTATTAATTTATCATCTAATAGTTCTGGCTCTCCTAAAGTTAATGTTGCGTAAAGATCGCTTAATTGATTTTTAAATAATGCTAATCTTTCAGCGGTATAATATTCTCTCATTATACTCTCCTCCCCCTTTTCCCGCCCGATTTCTTGCAGCCACCATGAGCTACTGGAGTTACATCCTCTATTGTACCAATCTTGAATCCAGACCTTGACAAAGCTCGAATTGCTGCCTGAGCTCCCGGACCTGCTGTCATCGGACCTTCATGGCCGCCAGGCGCCCTGACTCGAATCATTAAAGCATTTATTCCTTTTTCTTTGCACTGCTCTGCCACAATTTTTGCTGCTGTCATTGCAGCTGTCGGCGAACTTTCCATTCTATGAGCTTTTACAACCATTCCGCCAGATGCTTTTGCCAATGTTTCTGAGCCAGTTATATCCGTAATCCACTTATTCTAATCGCAACTAGAACAATACATGGAGTATAGTATTATTATAACTGGCAAAGATATGGGCAATTCCCCATCTTAATTTTCTCTCTCTCTGTTCTACCATTAATTCATTTTCCTCCGATAATATTATTTAACCTTTCAAAATCTTGATTTATAAATATATCGTCTATTGCTATTGTTTGCTCTTTTACAAATTTCTTTATTCTATATTCTAATTGTAAATTGATAGGCATTTCGATGGCTATATAGGTTAATATCTTTGGGAATCTTTTCTTAATTTTTATAAACCTATAGTCTAAAAGAAATATTTTTTGTTTCCAGTTATTGCCGAATTTTCTGCTTTCAGTATCATGAAATTTTGTCGCTTCTATTATTATTATTAAATTGTCTTTATCTTCTATTAATAAGTCAACATTGACGATTCCATTTTTAGTCTCTATGTTTTCATGAATTTTTATCTTTTCCGAAATACTTTTTTGTTTCTGTAAAAATCTAATAATTTTTTCTTCCTGTTCATTTGGCAACATTTTTTTTAAATTATTTAATGCCCCCTTTCTATAAGAAAACATTGATTCTTTTGTGTGCAAAAATTTGTTTATGGCTTCTTCTTCGGATATATTTTTTATTTCTTTATTAAAAAATTCTGAGAATATTTCTGCATTACCTCTGCTTAACGAATAAATCAAATTTTCATAATTATATATTTTTGCTTTGCTTATTGAACTAATTTTTCTTTCTAGTTCTCTTTGAGTTAATCCTGCCAATATTCTAAAGATCATAATTGCTTGCGGATTGTTTTGCAAGATTTCCGGAGTTATTTTTGTGAATTGGCTTGTTTCTTTTTTTATGATTTGAAAATATTTCAAGAAATCTTCGGCTTTCATTTCTTTGATTCTTTTCCAATTTAATACATTTGTTGGCTTTATTTTTCTTGTATTCTTCCATTTTTGCCATCTATTTTTTAGCTCTTCTGAATCTATTTCTTTGTAATCTTTCCTGATTATTTTTTCTATTTTTTCTGAATATCTTCTTGCAGTTGCTCTCCATCTTAACTTTCTGTATCCATTTTCTAATTCTTCTGCTGTCATTTTTGCTATCTTTGCTTTATTCGCAAATTCTTTCTGTGTCAATCCCAAAATTATTCTTAAAGGCAATATTACTCTACTATCTTGCAATAATAAGGAGGAAGGAAAATAATTGAAGTTTTTAGTATCCCCTTTTATCTTTTCATACAAATCTTTAAATTCATCAAAACCTTTATTTGATAATTTCTCAATATGATTTGTTAGATCTGATTCTATCTTGATATTATTTAAGCTGTTATAATTTAATATGAATTCTTTTTCAGTTACTTTGCCTAACAGATTTAGCCTATTGAAAAGCTTGAATGTTTTATCGGCGATGTTTTTTGCACCCTTTTCTCCTATTTTTGACTTTTTATGCTCTAAATTATAAATCCATGGATAAGCAATATTCAATTCACTTGCAAATTTATTTGTAGTATATCCCGCAATTGTCTTAAATATCACTATTGATGAGCTATCTTTAAGAAATATTTCATAAGGAAAATTAGTGAAATTATCTGTTTCTTTTTTTAATCTTCTAAATATTATTATTGTCTTTTTATATGTTATATTTATAATTGTATTACTATATCTTTAGTATTTATATAATCTGCTATTATTCTTTTTAAGAAATAATTAATATCGGTTTTAAGAATTTTATTTTTCTTTATGTGTTTTTCTTTCTTCTGGAACTGCTTCCTCTAGTTTTTCCTCTTTGGATAAATCCTGCTCCTTAACCTGTTCTGGCTGGACTTTCTTAATTTCTTTTTCTTTGACCTCTTTAGCTTTTGTTTCTTTTTTTTGCTTTGGTTTTGCTTCTTTTGGCTTTACTTCTTCCAAGATTTCAGCTTCAACTTTCTGCCGCTCCTGCGGCCTTTCTGCGTGCATCTCATTTGCTAAAGGCGAGCTCGGAATGAATGTAACAAAAGACTCTTCAGATAATTTAACCATGTATGATGGTGTGTTGATAACTTGCTCCTTTATTGAAACATGATTGTGGGTTATAAATTGCCTGGCTTGCTTTATCGTCTTCGACATTCCTCTTTTGAAAACTATTGTCTGTAATCTTCTATTTAATAAATCTTTTAATGTTAAAGATAAAATATCGTCTAGGTTTGCTTCTTTTTGTATTAAATTTAACGAGCTCAATTTATTTTTCAGCTGAGCTGCTTCTATATTTGATTGAGGTGAGGGATTTGCCAATAAATTTTTAGCTTGATCATGTATTGATGCCAGCTTTGATTCTGCCTTCCATATCTCTTTTTTATTTACCAAACCAAATTCTTTTATCAGGTCTTTATCGCGCGCTATTCTTTCTTCATTCCAAACCATCAGCGGCCTTCTATATTTTTTCTTTGGTTTTTTTGGATCGCCCATTTTACTTCTTTCCTGATGCGGTCTTTACTGATTTCTTTTTTACGCCAACGGTTTTTCCTTTCCTGAAATTGCTTCTTGTCCTCTGGCCGCGCACAGGAAGACCAAGAGAATGCCTAATGCCGCGATAGCATCTTATCTTTCTTAAATGCTTTATATCTAATTCTTTTTGAAACTTTAAATCTGTTGAAACCAAATGCAAATCCTTTCCTGAATCCATATCTTTTCTTCTATTTTTCAACCAAGTTGGGAAAGCATCCTGCTTAATTACTGATTCTATTTTTTTTAATTCTTCATTAGAAAGAGAACCTATTTTTTCATTCTTGTTTAATTTCAAGACATTGCAGATTGCATTCGACAACATGAAACTTATGCCGTGGATTTTTGTTAATGCATTATAGGTCTGCATCTCTCCTTTTATATCTGCTCCCATTATCCTTATTATCTGCTTGAATTCTTCTGCCATTTTTAAAATTCTTGTTATGAAAAGGCTTTTTAAAGTTTGCTGATTTTGACTTTCTCAGCTTCCTACAAATAATTTGTACTTGTCCTCGTTATTCAGCTCTGCAAGAATTCTTTTCAATATCAATTTTTCTGGATCTGGTATTAGTTTAACTCGAGATTTTATATCCTGAAAGCTTTCAAAAGGCTTGTTTTCTCTCGCCTCTAGGATTTCCCACATGTGCTTTTTTCCTATTCCTGGAAGCAATTCTATTTGATGCCTTCTTGTATTTATCGGACTAGCTTTATTAAAAAATTCCACAAATTTATTTTCCCTTTCTTTAATTTGGATTGTTAAAATTGAATTCAACTGGCTTTTTGCTGTCTCTGTCAATTTATCTAAGGCTAAACGCCCTGAGATGTGATGTATCTTCTCCCTTTTCCCGTCGCCAATGTATACTTCTTCCTCTGGCTGGAGATGGATTCCTTTTTTCGGGACTAATTCAAGCAGAGAAAAATGGTTTTTGCCAATTGCCTGGACTATTGGAGTCTTCTGGTGCATAGGTCTTGAGTCGAATGGATAGCCATGAGGCAAAAAATCCAAGACTATTGCTGTCTCTTCTTTCATTATTTGCTTTAACATCTTTATCTCCTATAGCTTTAAACATCTAAATTTTACTAAGAAAAAGCAGTATAAAAATGTTGCTGTTCGGTTTAACTAGGCATGGCTTAATTGTCTTTTTTCTTCTTTGGAAAGATTTTTAGCAAGTTTATTAATCCCCTCATACATTCTTCTTCTATAATCTCTGGCTTGCTGACTTCTTACTGGTTTTCCTTTTGTTCCTGAAAATCCATACATATCTTTGCCATACATAACACCTATAATATTTGAATCATCCCTCCAATCCGTAATACCTGTAAATCCTGAATTATGAGTATAATCTCCAGAAACATCTGCTCCATTGCCCACTAAAACTCCAAACTTTGTTTTTATCCTTCCCTTACTTAATTTATCAAATACTTGCTGAGCTAATCTTTTTGTGCTTCCTGAACAAATCCAGTCATCTATTATTAATACTGTTGGTCTTTTTTTATATGCCAGCATTTCATCCACCAATGGTCTTAAATGCTGCTCAGTCTCTTCTTGTGTATTGCTTTTGCTGAATCTTCTAAACCTCAAAGTTCCGTCGGCAGTCGGAAAGGTTCCATGTAACTCTCTATACAATTTGAATACTGCTAATCCTAATAATCTTGCTCCCCTGTCACTAGCTATGACATAATCTGGTTGGGTTTGATGTATATATTCAACAATTGGCAATGCAAACTCTCCGATGTTGTCTGCTGTAATTGATGCTGACTCTGTTAATTTTAAATTAATACCGAATGAAGATTGGATTAGACCAGTAAGACTATTTGTTAAATTAGGAATCTTTATTTTATTTTTATTAATATATTTATTCTTTATTAATCCCTCATCTATTATACTATCGTTATTTGAATAATTATTCTTAATTATCTCCTCCTTGGGAGTACTTTTTTTTAAAATTTTTTCTAGACTTATTATTGATTCTTCTAGATTTCCAGAAAAATTTGAGCTAATTATTGGAATTTTAGTATTATAAAGACCATATTCCTCAAGAGGTTTCGATGGATCTTTTGAACTTTGTGAAAATATTGATAGCGAATGCCTTCCTAATCCCTGTAAATCTATTCCTTCAATAAGAGATTCTACTGAATATTCATTTTTCTTCTTTTTTCTTTCTTCTGATGAGGACGATTCTGGTTTCATTTTTAATTATTTACTCTCTCTTTCATTTGATAAATAGTTAATTATCTCTGTTATTGAGTCAAATGGCTTGATTAAATCTGTATCAACTTCTAATGGGATTTTTGCTTCTCCTTTTTTTAATTTTGAAAGAGCTTCTGCAGCCCCTCCTGAATTTTGCAAACAAATTACTGGCTTTTCTAACAATAAACCCTTTAAAGCTTCATCAATTGTTCCTGTCGAGCCGTTAACAACGATTAAATAATCAGCAACACCACCAATATAAACTCTTCTTTCTTCCATATCTTTTCCTGCCTTTTCCATTCTTAAAATTCCGTTCTTTGTTTTTTCAGCTAATTTAAAATATTCTTCTGGCGGAGCTAATTCAAAATCAGGAAACAAAATAAAGAATTTATCTCCTACATTTTTTTCCAAGCAATAATCAACTATCCCACTATAAATATCAACTCCAACACCTTGCACTCCTCCTGTAAACAAGCTTCCTTTTTCTTCTACAAATTCCCTAAGATCATAGCCTAATCTAAAAGCATCATCACTATCATAATCTGGCAGAGGAGATGTTGCTCCAATTATTCCAATTATCGGATGTTCATATCTTTGAGTTATTTCCTCTAATTTCATGTTTGAACAACTCCTTCTAATCTTTTTATAACTCTTCTTGATGGGATGTTTTGAACATTTTTGTCACTGTCAAATCTGGAAATTACATTATTTCGATTGTTATATGGTGCGTATTTTATTTGAGATGTTGGGCCATAAAGACCTATTGCCCTTGCTCTGGTCGCATCCCCTATTCCTCTTGGTGGAGCATACAATCCTTTTTTAACTTCTTTGCTCTTCATTTTGCACTGGCACCTCCAAAATTTTAATATTGACTTCTACAATTTGCTTCTATTATTTTTTCCATGTTTTCCTGGGTTATTGTAGTTGTCTCGCCTGTGAAAACTGCCCTTAAATCGTCGAGGTTTTCAGGAAGAATATCTATAATCTTTGTTATCTGCCTGTCTTTTATTCTTGGTATGTCCAATGACTCTATTTTTGCCTTCAACTCTAAAGATTTTTTTGAATCTAATTTTACTAATTTATTTACATAATCACGAACTTTATTCCCGCGAAAAGTTAACTCTTTGTTCCTTGATTCTATCGACTCTAATTTCTCTTTTAACTCCGGCAGAGAGATCGGTCTTTCCTGTACTAATTTTATGCTTGCCATTTTTTTAAGTGAACTGGATGTATTAATAGTATTTTGGGTTTTTTAAAGTCTTTTATTTTGACTTTGTAACAGTCTCCCTGCTTTCCTTTTACAATTCCAACTTTTCCATGGAATCTTGGAAAGTACATACCTGTCTGGACTGCTGGCTCTGCCTTTAGAATAACTCGCTCTTCTGCTTTAAATTCTTGAAGATAATTCCTGATGCTGATTTTTCCTTTCTGCTTGTAATGCTTTTTTAATTTATCCCTGGTTTTCCTTCTCGATCTTCCAATTCTTTGAGCCATGAAATTAAACGAAGATTTTTGATTTAAAAGTCTTTCTATAAAAAAATTTTAACCGCTGACGCTGCACACTTTTCTTTCAAAAAGAAAATCGTGTCCAAAAGAAATGATTTAGGCTTTGCTTGTTTTAAAAAAGAATGAATTTTTCCTATGATTTAAATAAATAATTCTTTATAAACTGCAAAATATTTAAAAATAATATGGAGCAAAGGGTAATATTCGATACAAGTATTTTTGGTTTATTAATAAAAGAAAAAAACATTGAAAATATCCAGATTGAAATAAAAGAAGATACAGCATTTAAAGTTTTAGGGATAAACGCAATAAGAAGAGAAATTAAAAATGTTGAGTGGAGTCCTACAGAAATTAAATCTTCAATATTAAAACTCTATGAATTCTTAATAGAAAAAGAATACGCGATTGATAAAAAAATAGAAGAATTTGCGGAAAAATATTATAATTATTACAAGGAATCTGGTGGTAAGAAATTGTATAAAGAGTTGAGAACAGATTTATTGATTGTAGCTACAGCAACGGTAAAGAATGTTGATATCTTGGTGAGTATTGATAGGGAGACTATGTCAATGAGTAGTAAATATGGGGAGATATTTAGAAAAACTTATCACCACATCAATGTAGGAGAAGGCTTTAGAGATCCTAATTTTTGGCAGTATAAAGACTTAAAGTTAAAATTCAAGTTTTTTACGAAACGGCCTTAATAAATTTGTTTATCTCTTTATTAAAATCAGGTCTTTTCTTTAATTCGATGATTTCTCTAGCAATCTCTCTAGCTTCTTCATATACATGTTTTGGCAATTTTCTTCTTACCATGATTTGTTAGCAACATAATTGTTATTTAAACCTTTCCTTGCTATTTTAATTCTCTTTCAACCTGGCTCCTCAAGCTTTCTAGAACTTCATTGATTGCGAAAAACAAGTTGAAATTCGTAGTTTCTGCTTCATAATGCTTTTCATCCAATTCTAATTGCGCATTGATCTGGAATTTCTGCGATTTCTCTTTTTTATGGACATTTTTCAAATGAATGTGCAATTTTGTAAACTCATGAAATTTATTTGCGTGATTGCCTATCATCTTTTTTAGAATTGTCAATTCTCCTGGCTCTAAACTGTCAAAGTCTTTCAACTCAATTCTTTCGCCTAGCTGTATCATGAAAATAATGAATATTTATGTGTTAATATATTTTTCTGTGAAAAAGCTTATATATCTCAGACTATTGGATTAATTTATGAAAGCTGCTGGCAACTGGAAAAGATTTTTTGCATTCCTTGTTGATCTTGCTATTGTTGAATTCATAATAACAAAACCATTGAATAAAATAATAACAAATTCAATTTATGATTTTGATTTCTCTCTTGTCGAGCTCAGCTCATTTTCATTCAAGATTATTTTCGTATCTTTGTCAATAGGAATTATTGGAATACTATACTGGGCGGTACTCGAATATAAAATTGGGCAGACACTTGGAGCTTTGATTTTCAATTTGAGAGCTAGAAGTGAGAAAGGAAGCTTGAGTTTTGGAAAATCTTTTTTAAGAAATTTGAGCAAGGTAAGCATCGCCTTTCTTTTGATAGATTCAATAAATATATTTTTTAATGAGAAGAAGCAGAGATTTTTAGAAAGATATAGCGGCACAATAACGGTTCAAGGGGAGAAAACATGAAAAAAATAAAAACCATAATTACGACAATAGTAATGCTGTGGCTGCTGTCTTATTTTCTCAGTTTTGGAATTGGAAATGAAAAAGTGATAGATGAAGGGGTTGCTATAATTCCTATAAAGGGAGCTATTCTTCCAGAAGATTCAAATGATATTTTTGGAGCTAGCGGAATGGGGAGTGATACTATAATGAGCAGCTTGAAAAGGGCAATGGACAATGATGGGATAAAAGCTGTAGTTCTTGAAATAAATTCTCCAGGCGGGACCGTTGTCGCCTCTAGAGAGGTTGCTAATTTTGTTAAAGCATTAAGCGAAGAGAAGCCTGTTGTTGCATGGATAAGAGAAGTTGGAGCTTCTGGAGCTTATTGGATTGCATCTTCATCCGATTATATAATTGCAGATGAGCTGAGCATAACTGGCAGCGTCGGAGTTATTTCCAGCTACTTGGAATTTTCTGAGCTGCTTGAGAAATATGGAGTAAGATATGAAAGACTTGTAGCAGGCGAGTTGAAAGACGTTGGGAGCCCATACAGAGACTTGAATGATGCTGAGAGAAAACTGATGGAAAGCAAGCTGAAAAAAATTCAAGATGTTTTCTTGAAAGAGGTTTCTGAAAATAGAAAATTAACACCAAGTCAGGTAGATGAAATCAGGTCAGGATTTTTTTATCTTGGAATTGAGGCAAAAGAGCTTGGACTTGTTGATGATCTTGGTGGAAGAGAATTAGCTATTGAAAAAGCAAAAGATCTAGGAAAAATCGAAGATGGAAACATTGTCGAGTACAAACCCAAAAAAAGCTTGATTGAGTTGATTGAGAAATTCACGAACAAAGCATTTTTTAATTTAGGAAGAGGAATATGGGCTGACCTGGCAATTGAGAACAAGCTTGAAATTCTTGCTATGTAATTTTTGAATGTTGTTCTTTATTATAGAAATTGTTATATATGATGAAGTTTTTTCAATTTCTAAGACTTAGAACTTTTTAGGAGGTGTAAAATGAGTTTTGAGAAATTTTTTGACGAACAAAGTCAAGGCGGAGAAGGAGCAGGAAGTGAAGGAAGCGGAGCAGGAAGTGAAGGAGGAGATGATCCTTCTGGTGCTGGCGGAGATGCTGGTAGCGACGGCGGAGATAGCTAATTGACTGGTTTTGTGTTGACATTGTTTTGTTTTTTTGCATGGGATGTCAGCACATTTTTCTAATAATTTTTTTTGGTCTTGTCGAAGTATTGCTGTAATAAAAACATTTAAAAGTTTGATAATCTTCTTGATTATAGATGGACTAGGCCGGGAAGTCAGCTCTATCCTGTAACTGCAAATGAGCTTCATGGCAGGGCCGAAGCTTTAGTGAGGTAGTGAAAATAAATATTAGTCTTGGCTTGGACTGGGAAGCTTTGTCCTGCGGGGTTGGTAATTGTAAGAATCCTGTCAGGCTGGGAACAGAGCAGCAGTTATTATAATTATTGGCGCTCGCAGTCAACAAGGTGGAGAAAGAGTCAAGGGTGCTAATAGCTATGACCATTATCGAAGCTAAGGCATGTCCATCACTTTATTTTCTTTAATCTTTGTAGTAAAGTATTTATATGAGAAAATCTCTTTTAAATCAATGGATAAAAATAATTTTGCTATTTTTGGATTTGTGATTGTGGGCATTCTTGCTCTTGTCATTCTGCAAAATTCGCAATTAACTGGAGAAGCGAGCAGAAATTTCCAGACGACTATTGAGCTTGATCCTGATGAGTATCTTTTTAGAATCGGAGAGAGAAAAATAATTGATGATGCTGCAATAATGCTTGTGAGAATTGCTGACAGCGATGAAGTTATTATCGATATAGGTGGTGTTAGAAAGAGCGTGAACAAATATGGAATTAGAATAATTAATGGAGTGCAGATCGAGAGTATTTCTGTTTCTGAAAATTCAGCAATATTAAAAGTTCTAAACCTGGAGAAAAAACAAACAACTTGCGTAGATTCTGATTCTGGCGATATTTATTTGAAGGGAAGATGCGATGATAGATTTTATCCTAATGGCGTTGATGACTTTTGCGACTTCGATACCTTGAAAGAATACAACTGCGGATATGACCAATATGTAGATGAAGTTCATTGCTTGAAACATGTTGTCGAATGCTCTGATGGCTGTAGTACTGGTGCCTGTACTGTAAAATAAAAATTAATTTTAAACGCTTCACCGATGGACAACAAGTTTTCCATTTGCCTTTCTTTTTAGTTAAGCTTTTAAATTTTTCTTCGTTAATATTCATTAATATGCCATTTTTTTTACAAGGTTAATAGCAGCGATAGGAAAAGAATGAATTTTAATCCTGAAGAAGCTTCTTTTTTAAGAGATAATCTAAATAAATTCACTGTTGGATATTATACTTCAGGATTGCAAGCAAGTGTTATGGACTCTGATGAAACAACTCTTGCTGTTCTTTTACTGCCAATTAATGTTGGAATGGATTCCAACTTTTATAGGGATGATGGCATAGCTTACTGGGAGAATCCTAGGGGTAGTACCTATATTAAGCTGACAAAAATTGGTGGAACATTAAAACACATTGATTCTGAGGATGCTAATAAAAAAAGAATTGAAGTGCAATTTATATACGTGGATTCTTGATTTTATAATTTTCTTTCTATTTCATCTAAAACAGTTGACATGTCTTTTACAACCAAGTTATACAATTTTTTTACAACTATGTCATACATTGCTTCTTTTAATGGGCCCGAGCAGTAATCCAAATTCCCGCCCATGGCTTCAAACTTCATCCTGCTGAACTCGTTCCTTGGGATTTTACAGAGCATAAATTTTCCTTCAAACTGCCTCCTTGTTGTTGCTGAAAAATCGCTTGAGACTTCTTTGACTTCAACTTTTAAAATACAGTCTTCATCATCTTTTCCTTTTATTGTATATTCTGAAATTGTTTTTCCAGCATCGTCTGCAAGGATTTTTGCTTTTTTGCATTCAGCTGCTGCCTGCTCAAAACATCCTGCTGTGTCGCATGCTTTCGGCTTGAAAACTAAATATAAAGGAGATAATAATATTAAAACTCCAATAAAAATAAATAAGTAACCTCTTTTTTTCATTGCACTCTATTAATGGAATTTTGTTAATAAAGTTTTCTACAGCTGCTTTTGCGTCAACAAGCTTATTCTTGAGTGATCAACTCTGGAATCCTTGCCTACAAGATACTGTACTTTTATTTTTTCTGCTATGCTCGCGATGTCCCTCGTTATTGTACCATCAAGCACTACTGCAAAAACTCCTGTTCTTAAACTATTCAATGTTGTTGCCAGCTCGGTTACAGGAACCTTTCCTAAAATGTTCAAATTGCCATCGAGGATGTAAGCTCCCCTTGTCCCTACTAATTCTTCAAGCATTCTTTTAAAGTCCTGGGATTTTTCAATGTCCTGCTTTTTTTCCTGTGCTTTGTTTTGATATCTTTCCTTGTAGTCGTTTTGAAGATGCCTGTTATTTCTTTGTTGCGAGCTGGAATTTGAAACTGCTTCCTGATGCATCTGCTGCGGTTTTTCTTCCAACTTAATCTGCTCAACTGTTACTTTGCTGCGAAGCGCTTTATGAATCTCTTTTTTTGTAATCTCTTCAACTTCTTTTCCATCCGGAGCCTTGCATACGAAATCAATTTCAGCAACTGCTGTAACTTCCTTAATTATTAGATCTCCTCCCCTGTCGCCGTCGACGAAAAGGATTATATTTTTCTTCCCGCTCAATTCCTTTATTGTTTCAGGGACCGAAGTTCCATTTAAGCCAATAGCGTTTTTTATTCCATGCTTCAGCAAGTTTAGAACATCGGCTCTTCCCTCAACAACTATTATTTCTTCGGATTCGTTAATTAATGGACCCGCTGGCAACCTGTCTTTTCCATATTCAGATACTTCCATCATCCTTACTGACTCTGCTACTTTATCAGTTAATTCTTGAGAATCTGGCATAAACTTTTCTGTCAACTCATGAAGAAGCTCTTTCGCCCTTTCAATAATATAATTTCTTTTACTAACGCGAACGTCTTCAATATTTAAAATTTTTACCTTTGCATTGCAAGGACCAATTCTTTGTATTGTCTCTATTGCAGCTGCTATTATCGCTGTCTCTGCCTTGTCTAAAGAACTTGGTATTATAATCTCTCCTGCTGCTTTTCCTGATTTTACATCTGTTTTGACATCTATCCTTCCAATCCTTCCTGATCTTTGAAGCTCCCTTAATTCTAAATCATTTCCTAGTAGGCCTTCTGTCTGGCCAAAGATTGCACCAATAACATCAGGACGCTCGACAACGCCTTCTATTTCTATGCTAGCTTGAACTATGTATTTAGCTGATACAGGGCTAATTTTTCCCATTTTACAACCCCCGATTGTATTCTTATTTTTTTATTCTAGAACAAGTCTATCTCAACTAATACTAAAACGAAATTATGAATGTGAACTTGTCCTTTGATTTTTTGACTTAATTTTAATTTGTTAATTTATGATCATTGTCGCCCGCGACACTAACTCCCAATGTCATTGTTTGGACCTCGCCGTGAACTCTTATTGAGTATCTCTCGTGGCGGGCACCCTTTCGGGCATAATTACCTATAATTCCAATGTATTTAAATCTTTGCTTCTGGGGTAACCGTTTAGCTAACCGAAAATAACAAATAGTAGTTCTGAGTATTAATTCTTGGGGGTTAGAGTGAGAAACGAATGAAAACCCCCAATGAAATATGT
>JACOZQ010000014.1 GCA_016181275.1 Candidatus Woesearchaeota archaeon
GATTAAAGAGACAATCATATCTGTACTAGCCACATGGAATTTGAGAGGATTTAATACCTATAGCATGCTAAGGCAAACTCTTAGCAGCTAAACGGTTACTAAAAACAGAAAGATTTAAAAGTTGGTTTTTTAAGACTGATTCTATGGAAGTTAAATTTCTTGAAGATTCAAAAGAGAAAATTAAGATAGAAATCAATGGAGAAGGGCATACTCTATGCAATCCGCTTGTAAAAGAATTATGGAAGGATGACAAAGTTGAGATTGCCGGCTACAATATTGATCATTCTTTAATCAGCAATCCAATTATTACTGTTCAAGGAAGCAATGCAAAAAGCAGCTTGAAGAAAGCGATAAACAACCTTGGCAAGAAAATCGATGATATGAATGAAAAATTCAAAAAGGCGAAGTAATTTAAAGAAAATCAATTTTCATATTGATTTATGACTTGGAAGAAAATATGGTGGTTTCTTTGGAAGGATGACAGCTTTGCTAGCCTGCTTGTAAATATTCTTCTTGCAATCGTTCTAATAAAATATATTCTATATCCTGGACTTGGATTAATCCTAGGAACTAGCTTTCCTGTTGTTGCCGTAGTTAGTTGTAGCATGCAGCATGATCCTACAAACTGCTGGGCTGACTGCTATTTAAGAGGGGAAGGAAGTCTGAATTCTTGCTTGAATAAAAATGAAAACCTCTGCGGAAGAAATGCAAACGAGCTGAAAGGGGATTATTGGAATACTTGCGGAGAGTGGTATGAGGGTAGAAAAATAAGTGAAGAGGAATTTTCAACTTTCCAGCAAAGCAATGGATTTAATATCGGAGATATTTTCATATTAAAAAAAGCGGATGACATTAAAATTGGCGACGTGATAGTGTATAATAATAAGTATAGCAATGCACCAATTATTCATAGAGTCGTTGGCATTGAAGATGGATATTACATGACTAAAGGAGACCATAATGCTGATGCTTCCTTCTTTGAGAGAAAAATCGGGAAAGAGCAGGTTTATGGGAAAGTTTTATTAAAGATTCCATATTTGGGATTGGTGAAGGTGCTGTTCAATGTACTGCTTAAGGGGGTTGGAGTAATATGAAATTTTGTGATAAAGATGGGGGATTGCTTGTTCCTGACAAATCTGGAAATAAGAAACTTATCTGTATAAACTGCGGGAAGAAATATCCTCTTGCTAAAGAAAAGGTAATTTTGAAAGAAGAGATAAAAAATAAAGAAAGAGTTGAGGTTGTTGACTCTGATGTTGAAATAAATCCTAAGATTGATATCGAATGCCCTAACTGCGGACATGGAAAGGCTTTTTTTTGGAGCTTGCAAACCAGAGCTGCTGATGAAGGGGAGACTAGCTTTTACAAGTGCACTAAATGCAATCACAAATGGAGAAAATACGACTAAATAATTCCTTTTTGTTTTAGGTACAATAAAATAATTACTAAAATTACTAAGAGGATTATAAAAGTGATTGAATCCAAGGCTCCTTTTTATTTTTTATTGAGAGCATTTTTCAAATCTGATATTTTTATTTTGATATCTTCTATTTCTTTTCTTATATTTAAATCTTATCGCTATCTTTATATAGAAGTTTCGAAATATATATCAACATGGTAGTGTGGAATGCTGTTGTTGTTCTTGGTATAATTCTTGGTCTTTATGAATTGATTGCAATACATGGAGACTTGAATTTTAGAGGAAGCCATTGGATAGGGCATGGAGTGCATTCTATTGTCTTGATGATGGTTGCCCTTTTTGCTGTTTTCAACTGGCCTGCTTTTCTTGAAATTACGAGATTAGCCAGCAGCGGAATCCCTTTCTTGAGCAATATATGGGTTGGAAGAATCTTAATAGGATTGATTTTAAATTTTAAAATGCATGGCGTTTCGAAAGTTGTTCATGGTCAGCTTGCTGCTAGGGGAATGGCTGAGCACTGGACTCATACTTTTTTAATATCTGGGCTTGTTGTTACAGCCCCTGTCTACTGGCCGTTTATAGAGCCTGCTTTGCCTCCATGGCTGTTATTCTAAATTATATTTTTAATCATACTAATTTTTATAAACTCCTTTTGAAAATCATTATTCATGAAACTCACACTTGCAGAGCCGAGATTATTGAAAGACACTATTTCCATTCTTAACGAGCTTGTCAATGATGTCCAGATAAAAATTGACAATGACA
Source organism: Candidatus Woesearchaeota archaeon (assembly GCA_016181275.1). Lineage (GTDB taxonomy): Archaea > Nanobdellota > Nanobdellia > SCGC-AAA011-G17 > ARS1403 > JACOZQ01. The sequence continues at coordinate 2,186 of JACOZQ010000014.1, forward strand.
AGATAGAGATTGTTGCAACTGATCCTGCTAATGTTGTCCTTGTTGTTTTCAAATTATTGAGCAGCGCTTTTATTGAATACCAAATTGATTCTCCTGAAAAAATTTCTGTAAGCCTTGATAATTTAAACCAGATATTAAGAAGATTGAAAGGGAATGACACCTTATCTTTGGAAGTCGACAGAAAGAAAAACAAATTGATAGTAAAAATGAGCGGAGATTCTACCAGGACTTTCAATTTGAGCTTGATTGACATGGATGAGAGAGAGCAGCACATTCCTGAACTGGAATTCAAATCAAAAGTTGTAACAAATTCTAAAATGCTTGAGGATGCAATTGAAGACGTCGGGATAGTTGCTGAAAGCGCCGCATTAATTTTGAATAAGGATAAGATGAGCATAAAAGGAGCCGGGAATTTGAGTAATGCTCATATCGAATTTCCAAAAAGCGATGATGTTCAGATAAAAACCGATGATAATATAGAAGCTAAATACAGCATCGAATACTTGAAGAAATTAATCAAAGGAGGAAAATTAAGCGATGAAGTAACTATTCAATGGAACAATGATTATCCTCTAAAATTGGAATACAACTTAGTTGACAAATTAGCTTTAAGCTTTGTACTAGCTCCAAGAATTTCTGAAGACTAAAATGATCAAGATAATTGACTGTGGAAGCCAACTAACTCAAAACATAGCAAGAAGAGTTAGAGAATTAAATGTTTTTACTGAGATAGTTCCTTTTCACGTTTTTCCAGATTCTTTGCCGAGAAATTTGGAAGGGATAATAATCTCCGGAGGACAGTTTAGTGTTTATGATAATAAATCTCCTCACTATTCAAAAAATATTTTAGATGGAAGAGTTCCTGTTCTTGGCATCTGCTATGGATTGCAGTCTATTGTACATCTTCTCGGTGGAAAAGTTTCTCCAGCTGAAAATAGGGAATATGGACAAACCTCAATTGGATTAAGTAGAATTTATAATTCTCCTCTTTTTAATGATATTATTCACAGCAGGATTGATGTCTGGATGAGCCATGGCGACATTGTTGAAGAACTGCCTGATGGATTTATTACTACTTCCAGATCTGTTAATAATAACCATATCTCTTCTATAGAGAATTCTCATAAAAAAATTTATGCTGTTCAATTCCATCCTGAAGTTGATCATACAAATTATGGCAGGGAAATCCTGAATAATTTTTTAAACATTTGCGGAGCAATAAGGAGCTGGAATCCTGAAAAAGAGTATGGTACCTTAGTTGAGAATACTAGAGAAAGAATAAAAGGAAAAGTCGGCGTCGGCGGAATAAGCGGAGGCGTTGATTCCTCTACTGCTTCTGTTTTGGTCGGAAAAATTGCCGGGAGAAGTTATCATCCAATCTTTGTTGACAATGGCCTATTAAGGCTTGATGAAGGAAGAGAGGTTATGAAAAGTTTGTCTACCTCTGGGCTTGATGTAGACTATGTTGACGCTAGTGAAATATTTCTTGCTAAACTTAAAGGAATTTCCGATCCTGATAAAAAACGAAAAATAATCGGTCACGAATTCATTGCTGTATTTGAAGAAGAAGCAAGAAAAATCCAGAATGCATCTTATCTTGTGCAAGGGACTTTATATCCTGATGTTATTGAAAGTGTTCCTATTTATGGAGCATCTTCTGAAATAAAAAGACATCACAACGTCGGCGGCCTCCCTGAAAAAATGGAGCTGGAATTAGTTGAACCATTCAGAAATATGTTTAAAGATGAAATTAGGAAAATAGCGGAAAAAAAATTAGGTATGCCAAAAGAGATTGTTTGGAGGCATCCATTTCCAGGACCCGGGCTTGCCATTAGAATCATCGGAGACATTACTCCTGAAAAATTATCTGTTTTGAGAAAGGCAGATGCAATATTTATGGAAGAATTAAAAAAAAAAGATCTTTATTATGAAATCTCTCAGGCCTTTGCAGTCTTAACAAATACACAATCTATCGGCGTTATGGGAGATGAAGGAACATATCAAGGAGTAATTGGATTGAGAGCTGTCACAACAAATGATTTTATGACCTCTGACTGGTATGGCTTCAGGAAAGAAGACCTAACAACCATTTCAAATAGGATAATAAATGAGGTTAAAGGCGTTAACAGAGTTGTTTATGATATCAGCCAGAAACCACCAGCAACAATTGAATGGGAATAAAATGGATGAGACTGAAAAAGCAATTAAGAAAATAAAGAATGGGGTGTTTGTTGTTACTTTTTCTTTAGATGGAATTAATTATGGACTGACAACTGCATGGGTTAATCGAGCTAGTTTCAAACCAAATAGTGTAATGGTATCTATTGGAAGAAACAGGAAAGGATATAATGAATTGCTTGACTGCGAGATTTTTTGCGTTAACATTTTAGGAAATGAACACTTAGAGATAGCAAGGCATTTTGGAGACACTAATGGGAATAACATAAATAATTTTAAAGACCTTGAATTTAAATTCATGGAAAATGGGAGCCCTGTTCTGAAGAATTGCGTTGCTGCTTTTGAATGCAAGCTTGTAAAAAAAATAGATGCTGGCGACCATGTAGTCTTGTTTGGAGAAGTTTTGAATGGAATTGACCAGGAAGGAGAAGGCATGATTTTTAACAGGGAAGATTTTAGTTAGATTTATATTTCTTTGAGTTTTATTTTAATTGATGAATGTTAAAACTTTTATGGTAAAAATTAGAAACATGACAGACTTTAATAGAGTTAAATTTATTTTATTGTATGGTTCTGTCGCTAAAAAAAAGAATAATAAACTTTCTGACATTGATTTCTGTGTTTATTACGATGGAAATAAAGAAGATGCTTATAAGTTTAGGATGAGATTACTTGGAGATTTGAATGAGAAATATGATGTTCATATATTTAATTCTCTTCCATTGTATTTAAAGAAAGAAGTTTTGAAAGGGAGGATTATATACTTTAAAAACAGCAAATTTTTGTATGATGTTTATTATTCTACAATTAAAAAATTTGATGATTTCAAAAAACATTATTATAGGTATATTGGGTATAATGAAAAAAGAAATTAAACATAAATTAAAAGAAATTGAAGAAAATATTTCCCTTGTAGAAGATAATCTTCCTGAAGACTTTGATGAGTTTAAGAATCTCGGATTAGTTAAAGATGGGATATATAAAAGAATTGAGAATTCTATAGAAAATATTATTGATATATGTGGTATTATTAATTCTGAATTAAAATTGGGAATCCCGAATGAAGATGAAGACTTAATTGAAAATGTATTCAATAAAAAAATAATTACTAAAAAACTTTATTTGAAGATCAAGGAGATGAAAGGATTTAGGAACATACTAGTTCATAGGTACGGCGATCTCGATGATCAATTAGCTTTTGAGAGCATTAAATCCGGCATAGAAGACTTTAATTTATTTATTGATGAGATTGAGAAATTTTTGGAAAAATAAATCATCCTAGTTAATTTTAAATAGTTTGTATAGTTATTCTTTATATGCGCTCTAGAAAATTGTTGAGGAAAATTATTATCACTACTTCTGTAGTTATTGCAATGATTGGCGCTTTGTCAAAACCTGCCTCAGCTGATTTCCTAAGCAAAAAGGATAAGATAACCATCGGAGAGAAAAGGAAAAATGATTCTGATTGGTACAAAATATTTGAAGCAGATACAGATAGCTTATTTGCAAAACTTAAAAAACAAAGCAGTGAACTAAATAAATTAAAAGGAAGGAAAATTAGTGATATAAATAGCACATATGCTGCTATCGACAGCCTTTATTCAGGATTATATACTTTACATTCTGAAATCTGGACAGAATTTTCTATTATTGCCGAGAATAATCATCTAGGATTTGGAGAAGTTTTTAGAACTATGAAAAAATTACATGATTCGTACATTGAAACAATTCTTGCTTATTCTGATGAAACTGTAAAATTCCTGGAGAAAAAAGAAAGCTTAGATGAAAATGATATCTCAATGATAAAAAATCTTATTGACATTCTTGATAGACTCCATAATGGTTATGCTGCATCGGATGTTCCTTTGCTTAACGGGTTAAAAGCTTTGTTAGCTAAGCAAATTGACAAGAAATTTCCTTAATTCTCTTCAAAACGTCAATAAGATTTATATATAAGCTAAGCCTTCTATGAATAAGTTATATAACTAATGTTGATAAGCTAAATAAGTTAAGTTAGTTAAGTTATTTCATGACAAGGGTAAACATAGAGGTTAAGGATGAGCTGCATAAGAAAGCTAAACTAGCCGCTGTTCTAGAAAATAAAACTTTAATCGAATTCATTAATGATGCAATAGATGAGAAACTGAAAAGGAAAAAATGAAAGAACCTTTTATAAAAGCATTCACGGAAAGTGAAATCGGAAAAAGGGGACAGAGTACTATCTTCATAATTGCAGGGATTGCCATTATAATCGTTGTCGGATTAATTCTCTTCTTTTCAAGCGATAAGATTCAAACTGGAGAAAGGATTACTACAAGCCAAGTAGAACCCATTAAAGAATACGTCGATGGATGCATACAAGAAGAGCTCGAAGATAAGATGCCCAGATTGAAACAATTTGCAGGATATTTTGACCTTGTTTATGGATTTATTGATAGAGATATCAATTATTTAGATCACTTCAAACAAGATGCTGAAATTGAATTAATGCTTGAAAACTCTATAAAAGAAAGGTTGAAAAATTATTGCAGCCTTGATGTGTTTAAAGACAACTTTAATTTGGATTCTAATCCTGAAAATATTTTCGTAGATGTAATAATTGATGATTTTAATGTTAATACTGTTGTTCAATATCCAATTACTATCAGCAAGGCAGACCTTGAAGTTGATCTTGTCGAATTCAAGAACTTATTTGAAAACGATTTTGGAATATTGGCTAGGGCTGCCCACGGCTTGATTAATTTTGGAGACTGCGATAATTATAACCTTCCTTATGAGTTTTCATCAAACGATGTTCATATGTATATTGGGAGTGAATGCGAAGTAAATTTATGGACTGTTAAAAATGGAAAAGGAGGAAGCCCTTTGAGATTTAAATTTGTGAAAAATGAATAATAAAATAATTTTAATTTTTGCAATGTTTTTTGCTAGCTTGCTTGCTGTAAACTTTGCTAACGCTGCTCCGGTTACTTGCTTAAGGACTGTAGATGATTATTGGTGCACTGAAGTTTCTGATATAAAATATTGTGATGCTGATTATGGAACTGCTGTTGATCCTGCCCAATGTGCTCCTGTTTGCTGCGTAAATGTTGAAGGACAATGCAATTCATTTTTGACGAAAATCGAATGTGAAGCTTTTGGAGGAACTGCCATCGGAGCTGGATCTTGCTATAATGAAAATCAAGCGAAATATCAGCAATGCAGCATCGGTAGTTGCAATCTTGCTGGCGATATAAAATTTGGAGTTAGTAAAAGTGAATGCGATGTTTTAGCTGCCAAAAATGGACTTGGCAATGATGAATATAGTTTCAGCGTTGAAACTTCAAGAACTCAAAGCAGAAGCAGCAGCCTTAATATTATTACTGGAAGAGTAACCCATGAAGAAGAATATGAGGACCAGCAGAGTTTGTCAGATCAACAGAATTTTGATGCCAATCAAGATAATGCTCAGAATACACAAGGAGATTCAAATAGAAATGCTAATACCCTTGCTCCTGATTTTGGATGTTGTGTTGTCGGAGATAGCTGTGATATCCTAAAGAAAGGGAGCTGTATTGCTCAAGGAGGGAAATTCAATGCTGGAAAAATTTGCGGGCAAATAGATGAATGTGCAAATAATTGCCAAGGAACCACTGTTGAATGCAGCCAAGATGGAAGTGCAATCGTAACTAGAAATGGATGCAGTGAGATAATTGATGTAAATACTTGCTCTGCTTCAACTTATTGCAAGATTAATAGTGGACAAGCTCAATGTGTCAGTAATGATTGCTCAACTGGTGGGAAAATTGTCTTTCCAGAGATAAATGTTGGTGGTGGAAAAACAATTCCTTCTAAAGAAGCTATAAATATTGATAACAAAATGCTCGGTGGCAAGAATAGAAAAGATGGAGAAAGCTGGTGCATGGTTTTTGGTCAAGTTAAAGGCGATAACGATAATAAAAATGAGCACGATGTTTATTTCTTGGAGAAAAGTGCTGCTTTAAAGACTTGGGATGATGAAATATGGAAACATTCTGCTGGTCTAACAACTTATAGATTTTCTTGCAATAATGGTGAGGTGAGCTCAAGCCAATGTGGCGGAGAATTTAGGGATGAGGTTTGCATCAGCAGCTTTGAAACTGACTTAATAAATAAAGGAGACTTTGAAGAAAAAGATTTGTATTGTGAAAAAAGCGATTATGGAGAAAAATTAAATGACTATGTTTCTAGATCAAGAAATAATTATGAGCAGGCAAGCTGCGAGCAAAATAAAGAAGACCAAATTGATAAATGCAAGGCTAATTTTCCCAAAGGATTAATATTTTACCAGCCTGAAACTTCAAGCCCACCAATTTCTTCTAATATACAACCAGAATGCAGCTTATGCGGAAAGGGAGCTTGGAATGTTTGTAATGAGGATGAGTGCAGAAGGCTAGGTGATTGCACTGCTGTTGGTCCTGGATTGGGGAAAATTGCCGGGAATTGTGCAAAGTATGCTTTGCTTGCTGAAGCGTTATGGCTGACGGCTGGAAGCATCAATCCTACAGGTGGAGGAGCTTTTGCTAATCCTGGTTGGGCAGGGGCTTTGACTCCTTCTGGCATTGGTTTTACTTCATATGGACCACTTTATTTTGTTAAAAGTGAGCTAATACGTTATGCAATATATTTTGGTGTCGGTTTTTTTGCTTATGGACAAGTTGTTGGTGATATTCGAAATGCTGTGCAAGGACAACCACCTGATCCTGGGTATATAGGAGATGGTAGAATACAAAGATAAAAAATGGATGCTTGTAATTTTAGCAATTTTAATTAGCTTCAGCTTTAGTCCCTCTTTTGTTAATGCATGGTTTGGACTAGATGACGGAATTGCTCTTGCTGCCGGTTGCGTTTTTGGTGTTCTTACTTCTGCTTTTAGCCATCAATGTTTGCTTTATCAACCACAAGCTTCTTCTGGAAATCTTTGCGAGGAATGCAATACTGCTAATCCTTTTGGCGGATGCACTGAATATAAATGCAAAGCAATAGGGTCAAACTGCAAATTTGTAAACAATGAAGGGGGAGAAGGAGGAACTTGCACTAGCATTGCTGTTATCGGAGCTCCTAAAATAACTGAATTTGAATTCGGAAGCATTGATAAAAGAGAAGTTATTAATGTTAAAAAGAGTGGAAATGAATGGAATGTTAATGTGTTAAATAGAAATGAAGATTATTATGTTGCTTTCATTACTGATATTCCTGCTGTATGCAGAAGGGCTTCTAATCCAAATACTTTTTCTTCTTCCGGCGGACAGAATTTGAAATTGACAAATGGATTAGTTCATGCCGATGGTACAATCTTTCGCTTCTTAAATGAGAACGATTTTAATGAACAATATTCTTTATGCCCTGAAGGAAGCAGCAGTACATGCAAAGATTATATCTTATGCAGCAATGATGATAAAAAATCTCCTCTTTATTCTGTTAGCTATCAATTAAGAGATACTCCTGATGAGCAAGCTCCGGAAATTAGAACTGTTGAGCCTGAAAATGGAGCAATGTTTGGAATTAATAATTTAACTTACGACTTTAAAATTAGAGTTATTGATCCTGCCGGTATTGGCGGATGCAGGTACTCAACTACATTAAAAAAATACGGCCAGATGACTGATAATCTTGATTGTGTTCCTGCCAATTTTGGAACTGATGAAAATGGAGATCAGATTATTCCTGATGGGCTCTCAAACCAAAATTTTGTAATGGAATGCAGCAAGAATTTCCAAATCCTGCCAAATGTTAAAAATCATGATATTTATGTGAGCTGCATAGATGGATTATTTAATACTCATGATCCTGCTGAAAAATTCTCTTACAGAGGAGCTGAAACTTTAAGTATGAATATTAAAGTTGATAACACCAATTATGCTGCTGGTGAATTAAGAGAATTAACCGGAACTAGACATGATTTAATTGCTGAAACTTCTGGCGGCGATAATGATAAATCTATCTGCTTGTATTCTTATGCTTTTGAAAATGGACAGCAGAGCAAATTTATTGAATTTGAAAATATTCCAGCTGGAGCTACTCAGGAAGTTTATGAAAACATTGTTATAAGACCAACCCATACTTTAAGGCTTGATAATATTTTAAAATATTCTGGGAAATATCATTTTAGAGTCAATTGCTTTGATCCTGTTGGAAATAATTTAACTGAAGAAGTTTTGCTTGATGTTAACTTGCCTGGAAGGAGATTTGATGACGCTGCAAGTACACTGTCCTTTGTGGGAGTAGAACCAAATGGAATAGTTCCAATTATAAACCCAACTTTAAAAGTTAAACTTGGAGGCGGAGTTAATGGACAGGGAAAAGGAGCTGAATGCAAATGGACTACAGATACTAGCAAAGCATATGATATTACTTTAGATAGAAATAAATTTAGTAATCTTGAAGGGACTTTCTTGGATGGAATTCCTGTTGATCATGGAAATGGGTTTGCTCATGAGTATAGTTCTTCTTTAGGGAATTTGGAAGATAAAAAATCATATACATATAGAATCTTTTGCAAGGATGTTAATGGTGCTATAAAAGGACCTCAGAATATTAAATTCAATATTGACGTTACTGATGCAACTACTCCAGGAGCAACTCCAGATCAATGCAGTATCTTTGATGCAAAATGGGTCGATTCCGACGGCATAAGAACACTTTCTAAAGTTAAACAGAATGAGCCTGTTTCTCTTCTAGTAAAAGGAACAAACTGTAATGGTTTGAAGGTTAACTTTAATATCTATGAAGACGATGCTGGACCTGAAACTGGAAATCCAATTTCTTCCTTTGAAGGAACATTTATAGACGGAGAAGCTGTTGTACAGTGGAATGCTGAATGGGAAGATGATGCTGGAGGCGATCCTGAATATTATTTCAAAGCATTAGTCAATGGAAATTTGAAAAAAGAAAGCAGCAGATTGACTGTTGAAAAAATACAATGCACTATTAATGCTGCATGCACTCTTACTGGAACACAATGTGCTGGAAAATATGACAATGGATGCAATTGTGTCGATATTCCAAATGATAATTGCCTTGCAACAACTACTCAACCACCAGCTCAACCTGGAGCTGGACAGATATCTACTTTGTCTATTTCTTCGGCAGTTTCCGGAACTGATGGACCTAATCCTGTAATTACATTGCAGACTAAAGGAGGAACTGCTGATCAAACCAATGTTGCTAGAGGGAGAGCTGCTTGTTATTATACAGAGGATGATTCAATATATGAGGATAATTCCGGCACTGAGGTGATTGAAAAAAGAAGCTTTAACGATTATACTGAGCATATTTTGAAATTGAGCGGATTTAAGGACAATGATATGAAAATATATTCATTTAAATGCATTGCTGATGATTCTAATTCAAAGATTATAACATTTAAAGATGTGAAAATTGAGACGGTATTCTCGCGAGAGCTAGCTGATCCAAATTTGCCTAAGCTCACCATTTCTACTTTTAAAACTGTGAATGGATGCAGTCTTAATCCAACTTTGCAGCTTATAACAAGTCCTGGCAGGAATGCTATTTGTAGAATTTCCGAGGATTCTAATTTAGTTAGGAACAATGCCGGACAATTAATGAGCAGACAAGAGCATGAGAACTATGCTATTCACTCAGCAACATTAAATGATCTAACTTCTGGTGAGACATATTCTTATTTTGCTAGATGTGTAAATCCAGATCCAAGAATATTTGATGAATCAGTTCTTACAATTATTCCAAATCTGCAGACTACTGAAGTTAATGATGGACAAAGAACTATATTGAACCAGTGCAATGTGATATGCTCTGATCCTGATGGATGCGATTGTGCTGATGTCGGTTGTGTGACTAATGGAAGGATCAATCAATGTCAGACTTGCGGTGTAAGGACTGCTCCGGCGTTGATAATAAAAACTTATGGCTCTGAAGATGAAAATACTTTAAATCCAAAATTACTAGTTGAAACTACTGGCGGCGTGAGCAAGGAAGGAAGAAGCCAATGCAAATACGGAACTGATATTGATGCAGTTAGAAGTGGGCAAGGAACTCTGTTTGATCAAGCTAATAATTTAATTGGAAGTACAAGGCATGCTGCTATTTTATCTGGATTGAAGAATGGGGATAAGAGAACTTATTTTGTGCAATGTGTCGATAACCAAGATAAATATAATAAAGCTGAGAAGCAGATTGAAATTGAAATCTCTATTTCAACTTCACCAATTACTCCGCCTACTCCAACCCCCGGAACTCCTGGCGAGTGTGATGTGAAAGAATTAAAATGGGTTGATGCTCAAGGAAATATTCTATCTGCTATAAATAGAAATGTAAAAGTTAATGCTCTTGTCAATGGATTAAATTGCGGAATTGGAAATATTGCATCCTATAAAATAAAAGAAAAAGATAAATTATTAGGAATTGATTTGCTTCAACCTGATGATGAGATTGCTAACGGTGTTGTTAAATTCTTAGCTGAAAACTTAGGAATAATTGAATGGATTTCCACAAGACAATCAGATGAATTTAGCCCTGATAATGAATATTATATTGAAATTCAAGGAAAAGAAACAGGATTATTAAAAGTCTTAGAGCCTCCCATTCAATCAACACAACTAAACATCCTTAAAACATCTCCAACAGGATTATATGGAAAGAAACAAGTAAGAATTGAAGCTGAAGTGCAAGGAGGAACGAATAATGGAGACACTGTTGAATGTACTTTCACCGGCACTGGAGCCAATATTTTATTAGCTTCTACAAAAGCAAACAAGGAAAAAATTAGTGAGAAAATATATAAACATTATTTGGATGTTACAGCTCCAGCAAATGGAAATTATATTGTTTCTATAAACTGCCAGGACATTGCAGGACAAACAATTTCAAAAGACATTAGCTTTAACTTGCAAGAAGATAATTTAGCTCCAATGATACAGCAGATAATTACGAAAGGAAATACTAAATATATTACCTTAAATGAGCCAGCTACTTGCGAGATAATTGTAGGAGATGCTGTTCCGACTACCACCAGCACATGGACTCAAGTGAGCAGAGATGCTACAAATCCCAACAGGCAGATAATTAATGCAAATGCCAATTATTATTTGAGATGCAAAGATGGCTGGGACAATCAGATGACAATAACAAAAATAAATCTGGGTAGTTGAAATGCTTAAGAGAGGGCAAACTCAGGAAATTTTTACATGGATATTTGTTATAATTGTAGCTGTTGCAATATTATTCTTTGGAATCAAACTTCTTAAGAATACCAATGAGCTTAAAGATGGGGTTCTGGTTGTGAAATTCTTTAATGACCTTGATAAGAAATTAAGCCAATATTATTTCTTAGATAAAGGCAGCTCGGGAGAAGAAAAATTTTTACTGCCTAGCAATGTTGAATGGATTTGTTTTGTGAATCCAGATTCTGCTGATTCATATCCTCCTTACATCGAAGAAAAAATTTTAATCAATGGGCTGAAAGGATTTAGCAATGTATTTATCGGACCATTCGGACTGTATGAAGAGAATAGATTCAATGCAAGCACAAAACTATATCTAACCGATCCTGTATGCAAAAAAATATCTAATGGAGTTTTGATCATTAATCTTGAAAACGAAGGAGTGAAGGATGGCATTGCTATCAAATAAAAGAGGAATTGCTGTAACCTTCAATTGGATTTTTTCTATAGTTGCGGGAGTCTTGATTTTTTCCTTCCTTGTTTATTTTGCTGTGCAGAATACTGATTTATTCGGAAATGTTACTGCGAGAATTGTTGCTGAAGAGTTGGATATTCTGCTTTCCGGATATGAGACCATACAAACTAAGAGTGTGCTGGATTTTGACAAGAATATTGAGCTCGAATTTTATTGCGATAATGATGAGCAGAAATTTAAAATCAATGGAGAGACTGGCAAGACTGTTTGGGACAAAATTATTTTTTCTCCTGACAAAATCGAAGGCAGCAAAATAAATGTTGCAACAGCTCCATGGAATGTTCCTTTCAGAGCTGCAAATTTTATTTATATCTGGGATAAAAAATATAACATTAGAGACGATGTTGGAACTGGAGTCGAGTTGATTAATAATTTGAAAGGATCTGGAAAGAATGTTTTAGTTTCTCAATATTTTGATTTAAAATGCAATTCCGGAAATAAAGGAGAGAAAGTTATTCATTATAATAAAGATACTGAGGAAGGATATATTTGTTTTGATGGAAAAGATGATAATAATCCCATTAAATTCTTTGGAGAGGCAATGCTGATTGGAGCTGTTTTATCTGATAGAGATAATTTTGAATGCGCTAAAAACAATGCTGATGAAAAATTAAATATCATGAAAAAAGTCTTTGAAAATAAAAAAGACAATCTTGTAGATGCCGGTCTTTGCGAAGATAATGTGCATCTTTATGGAATATTTATGAATAAGATGAATACTTTGACTATTAATTCCATAAATAAAAATACAATTAATTCCTTAGATAATTTGAATAAGGATTTGATAGCCAAGGGGTGCGCAAGTGTTTACTAAAACAAAAAAAGGACAGCTGGAGATTGGGATAACTACAATGGTCTTGGCAGTTTTTGTTGTTTTGCTTTTGATTAGCATGGTTGTTTATTTCAGATTTACCTATCTTGAATTCGAAGATACCAAGGAGGAAATTCTCGACCAGAAATACAGTGGATTATTAAATGTAATTTCCGGAATGCCAGAGTTCAGATGCAGCAAAAATGGGGCCGAAGATGAATGCTTGGATGCTTCTAAATTATATAATTTTAAACAAAAGATTTTGAAGGATGAGATCGAAGATTATTATGATAATATTTTTGGAAACGCCAATGGAATTTGGATTGATGTGATAGATCCATTTAGTGGAAATAATCATTATCTCAATTCAGAATTTTTTGGAATATATGGAGAAAAAGAAACTAAAGGCTTAATTTACAGCGTTCCTGTTTCAATTTATTATCCAGATTATAAAAAATATAAAATAGGAATTTTAAAAATACAAGGTGAGCTATAATGAAAAAAGGACAAGCCGAGATTATTGGACTCGTTGTGGTTGTTTTGCTTTTAGTATTTGCATTGATTTTTTTCATTAAAATAAGATCCGGAAATGATGATAATGAAACAAAACTGATAAGAGCCAATTTTAAAGTTAATAGCGCTCTAAATGCTCTGATGAAAGTTTCTATCGGGAATGAGCAGATGAAAGACTTAATCGACGAATGCGTTCTTGGCTTTAATGCATGCGATGATGATTTAAAAAATAATTTAACATATTATTTTGAAGATCCAGAAAAAGGGTTATTTAAGGATAAAAAATATCAATTTATTATCAGCAGATATAATGATGATTTGATTTCTCTAGGTGATGGCTGCAAAGAAAATATAACTGCAAGCCCATTTGTTGTTAGAAATAGCGGCAAAGTTGAATTAAAGATATGCACATAGAGAATTTTGGAAAATTAATTCTCAGCAGGATTTTACGATACTATATATATGGGAAAAGGATGTAACACCGCTTAGTTATGATTTTAAAACCAGCCGATTTTAGCGGTTATTGTCCTATTGTAGATATTTATCTATTCCTGATTTGTTTCTTGGATTTAAAGAAACATGCAATCCATATGAAGTTGGTTTAGGAATGAGAATATCTTCTTTGATAAGTTCTTGAGCAGCTTCTTTTACATCACCCTTAATATGGCTGGGCAAACCTTTCTTTAAGTTCTTAATATCAGTATGCCTTCCTCCAATGTAGCCATGATGAAATAATTTCTTAACAATAAAGCCTTTCAGCTGCTCTTTTTCCATAAATGTTTGCTAATATTTAAATCTTTAAAAGTTTTCTCATTACATAAAATGTAATGGTCAATAACGAAAAGTATATAAATTGGTTATATTTTATGACATTAAAATGGAAGAACAGTCAATATTTATTCAAACATTCGGGGATTATCCGTTGATTAGGATACTTGACTTTTTGATCTATTCACGAGACTTTGATTACCCAATCACAGAGATAGCAAAGAATGCGAATGTAAACTTTCAGACTCTAAAGAAATTATGGCCACAATTGGAGCACAACCAGATAGTTGTTTCTACAAGGACATTGGGAGGCAATACTTTGCACAGGATAAATACGGCCAATCCTGTTGTCAAGAAAATAATAGAATTGAACAACTTTTTATGCTGGAAGGATATTGAATATAAAGAAAAGAAGCTAGAAGTACTTGCTTAAACAGACCAATAATACATTTCAAGTAGGTTTTCGAATTTGTCTTATTCTTTCAGAACTTGTGCCTTCCTTTAAGATAGGCAATTAACACACATTAAAATCAATTTTTGATTTGCCGATGACAAAATCATTAGCACCGTAAATTCTTTTTAGTTGCTGTCTTTGTTTAATTTTACAGAAAAATAAAAATGTAAAATAATCCTTATTATCGCATGATGAAAGATTAAACAAAATTTTTAATTATAATTTACAAGATTGGTGGCTTTACGAAACTAATTTTTAAAGTTATCTTTATGGAGATATGGTCGATTAAACTTTTAAATTAACCCGTAATTTTACTTAGTTAGTAAGTTAGTAAGTTAGTTAGTTAGGAAAATTTATATACTACAAAATAACTTATGGTTTAATGAAAAAATATCTCCTTCTAATAGAGGATGAGAAATTATGGGAGAAATTCAAGGAAAATATTTCTACTGACATTAATACTGAGATAATAGAGCTGATAAAAAAGAAGGTGAAAGGAAAATGAAAAAAGGTCAGGCTACTATTTTCATAATTGCAGGGCTAGTAATATTGTTTGTAGCTTTTTTTATCGGATATCTTCAAAGTGAAAACTTTAGAAATAAAATAGAAAGCGGCCTTTTCAAATCAAGAACTGTTCCCGAACAGGCGCAGGGAGTTATTTCTTATATTAACAGCTGCATCGACAGCATACTTAATGACGGTGTTGAGCTCATCAGCTATCAAGGTGGCTATATCTACATACCAGATGAGATAAGAATAAATCCCAGAAGGTACCTGCAAACCGATTTGCTCCATAGAATACCTTATTGGCTTTATGGAAAAGATGGAATCAAAGTACCTAGCATAAAAGAAATGGAAGAACAGCTCGAAAGATATGTTGATGAAAGATTTACTGAAGATTGCGAGTTTACTGATTTTTTGGATTATGAATTTGACAACAAAAATATTGAAAGCGATGTTTCAATAAATGAAGACAGCATTACTATGACTTTAGATTCTTCGATGAATGTAGTGATTAAAGAAGATCTTTTTTCTCTTCAGGACTATGTTGTTGTTGAGAAGAGATCCAATTTGAAATTCTTGTATGATGCTGCTGTTGATATAATCAATAGAGAGATAGATAATTCTCCAGTTGAGTTTGTTACAATGAATTTAATTTCTACGTATGCAAGCGACAGGTCCATACCACCTGTTGCCGGATTTGAGTTTTCTTGCAACCCTAAAACTTGGATAATAGACGAAGTTGCTGCCAATTTGAGAAATTACTTGGGAGATAGATTGAGATATATACAAATAGAAAATACAAATCTCGACGAGCTGAATGCTTATTACAGGAATTTATTAATTGATAAAGTATTTTTTTCAAGAAAGGATATTGATATTGATTTTGAATATTTGACTGATTGGCCCTTACTAGTCGAGATATATCCAAATGATGGAAGACTGCTAAAACCAAATACTTTGAAATTTGGAATTCCATTTTTGCCATTGCTTTGCTTGAATACTTATGATTTTAGATACAGCTTGCAATTTCCATTAATGACTTTAATAGAAAAAGATGGAGAGATATTCAGATTTCCATTTGAAGTTTATATATTAGACAATTATGGAGCTCGACAAATTTCGGGACAGATAGAAGACTTTGACTATGAAGAAGGAAAAGAAAGCAATTTCTGCAATACTGGGCAGAGATTGAGCAATGAAGTTAAAATAACAACTCAAGATTTGACGACTGGAAATGAACTGGGAGATGTGCAGGTTAATTATCAATGTGGTCTTTTTAATTGCTTGCTTGGTGAAACTAAAATCAAAAACTTTGAAGCTGTTTTAGATGAGAAATTTCCACTTTGTGTAAATGGAAAGATCAGATTGAATAAAGAAGGATATGCTGAATTTGTGCATGAGATAAGCACGCTTGATGAAAGTAGGCAAACAATTTTTGCGCAAATGAAACCGATGATTGAAAAGGATATAATTGTAAGAGTTGTTGACGTTGAAGGAAATACAAGAGACTTATTAGATAATGAAGAAGTTTCTGTCCAGTTTAATATGATTGACAAGCAATTTGGCGGATTCAAGGACCAAAGAGCTGCTGTTCTTGACGGTAAAGAAAATAAAATACAAAAAATTGAGCTCGTTCCTGAAGAAGAATATGAAATAACTGCCAATTTAATCTTGAACCAGAAAATTTCACTTGATGGAGGCATCGTGCAAGGACAAGAAATTGGAAAGCAGGAAGTTGAAAATGCATTTTTAGGTGGGGCTAAATTTACCCAATACATAACTGACGGCGAGCTCAAAAATAACAAGATAATTATTTACATTGTAAGCGAAGGAATTCCTAAAAATGTTCTTCAATATTTTGATGCTTCTGATGTTAATATTCTAGCTGAGAAATATGGAGACTTGATGAGGATTGGATATGAATAATTTGAATAAAAAATTAATTTCTGCATTCTTCATAACTTTAATAATTGGATTGAGCTTTAATTCAGTAATTGTTTTAGCTCAAGCAACTGTTGTAGTTACTCCTGAAGGCAGGATTTATGATGCTGACAACGACGGAGTGTGCAACTGGAAAAGAGGAGATTCTAATTACGCCGGCAATGAGCAGATTGCTGGAAGATATTGCACTATTACTGAATATGGTGATTTATGTCCTGGAACTGAAGGAAGAGCCGGTAGATTTGGAAGAGAAGATAGCGGTTGCTCAGCTGAACAGCTCGACAGGATAAGAGATTATTGGAGTGTTTCTTCTGGTGAATTAAAACCAAAATTCTTGAAAGTAAACTGGCTTACTGACAGCAGGAAAGGAGTTCGAGCTTATCAAGAAATAAAACTAAGCGATAATTTCAGGACTGCCGGAGAAGATGTAGAGATAAGAGACATTTCTATCAGCTGCTCAAATGACAAAGGCATAGTTTATCAAAATGCAGACATTGTCAGAGAGGAAGCTGGAAACTTTGTTAATGCCAGAATT
>JACOZQ010000036.1 GCA_016181275.1 Candidatus Woesearchaeota archaeon
CAAGAGCAAGACAAACAAATTACTTTGATGATAGCACAATTAAAATCTGAGACAGAGAGACTTGCAAGTTATGTCAATTCTCTACAGCAGGAATTGCAATGAAAGATCCAATAGACCAATTCATAGAATATATAAGAACCGGAGAGCATGTTGACGCTGCCTATGAAATATTTCTAAAAGGAAAAGAAGGACTGGTTTCTCAATTAAGCATTAGTGATATTGCAGTGGTCATATATAGATTTAAAAAAGAAGAAATGGATTCTGAATCCGAGGAATTTTTTCAAATAGCAAAAAAAGTATTCAATAGAAAAGACCTTGTCAATGTTAATAATATTTTAGGCCTTTTAGTGGCAGCTAGTAATTCAGATTTAGAGGAGTCTGTCGATATATATTAAACTTCAATAGTTCTTATAAATCATTATTAATTCTAATATTTCATGACAAATTATCTGGAATTTTACTCGAGAAAATATATTCAAAAAGCTATTTTGGAAGCTGCTAAAAACAAGGAAGTAGCAATCAAGTATGCAAATGGGAGTTACGGAAAGCGCCCGGATATTATAAGCTTTGAAAATGATGTATTTGAACTGGCAAAGCAGGGAGCAACTTCTTTCCATGTCTCAGAGGAGCACTGGAAAAATCCTTTATTATTGAAGCCGGGGATGGCAAAGACTCAATTAGATAATTTAAGAGTTGGCTGGGATCTGATAATAGATATTGATACAAAATTCATAGAATATTCAAGGGCGACCGCATTATTGTTGGTAGAAGCATTAAAGTTTCATGACATAAAGAATATTGGGCTGAAGTTTTCAGGCAATAATGGATTTCATATTGGAATTCCATTTCAGTCTCTCCCAAGAGAAGTTAATAATGTTTCAATCAAGGATCTATTTCCAGAAGCCCCCAGGGCAATAGCAGCTTACTTGAAAGAAATGATAAAGTCAAGATTAAGGGATAAGGTTCTTGAAATAAGCACATTGCAGGAGATATCAAAAGCGACTGGAAAAAAACAAGAAGAGTTAATGGAAAAAAATATTTTCAATCCATTTTCCATAATAGAGATAGACACAATCTTAATTTCAAATAGGCACATGTATCGAGCTCCTTATTCAATAAATGAAAAAAAGGGTTTGGTTTCAATACCACTCGAGCTTGATGAGCTGAAAAATTTTGATCTGAAAAAGGCAAGAATAGAGAATGTAAAATCAACAAGGATATTTTTGCCGGAAGTAAAAGAAAGAGAAGCAACTCAGCTGGTAATGCAGGCATTAGATGCAGTCAGCAGAAGGCCGGAAGTTTATACTCAAGTTCAGGAATTTCAAAAAAAGCAATATGACGAGCTAAAAACTTCAATACCAGATGAATTTTTTCCGCCATGTATTCAGCTTTTATTGAAAGGTGTAAAAAGTGATGGAAGAAAACGAGCTCTTTTTATTTTGATAAATTTTCTTAGAAGCATAGGATATTCAATGCACGAAGTTGAGAATATAATAAAAATATGGAATCAAAGAAATTATCAGCCGTTGCAGGAAGGTTATCTGCTGTCGCAGTTGAGCTGGCACAAAAAACAGCAAGAAAAAATACTTCCGCCAAACTGCTCTAATCTTTCTTATTATAAAGAATTGGGGGTTAAATGCCCCGATGAAATCTGTAATAGCTGTAAAAACCCTGTCAGATTTGCAAAGCGCAGATTTTTTGCAAACATAAAAAATAAGCCTAAAATAAAACCACTAAAAAAAGGTAACAAAACGAAATATTTATAAAACTAATATTTTAAAATATAAATATGGCAATAGAGATAAAAGGAAGAGAAATCCAATTGGATAATGAAGTTCTAATAACTAGGGGCAACAGGGGTTATGCTTTTCCTAGAAAAGTTCCATCTTTAGAAACAAAAACTCAAATTTCTCCTGAAAGATATGCATTAATTATGGATGGGAAATTTCCAGATTTTAGCTCAAGAAGAGCTATTTTAATGGAACAAGCCAATAATGGACTTCCATATGAAAAGGCAATTATCTCTGCATTAAAAGGGGGATTAACAGTTCCTTCTACATCACCTTTCATGCGTCATTATATAGATGCTAATGATGCTTTAAGCGGAAAAGGGGTTTTATATGATGCTTCTGGAAATTTAATTGAAAATACTCGCCTGACAAATTATGTTAATGCTCTAAATTCAAGATATTGGGTTAATCTAAATGCAAAATTTGTAGAAGGGCAAGGCTTTCTTGATTTAGATTTGGAAACTATTACCGGCATTAATCCTGATAATACTCCGATTTTTTCAAGAGCTCCTTTAGAAGATTGTTTAGAAGATGATTGCTATATTGATTTAGATTCATTAAATTCACAGGGTTTTCCAACTAAAAAATCCACTTTTAAAGATTATATTCCCGGCAGGGTAATTATGTTTTATCGCCCGCAAAAGAATAAAAACGCGGGGTTCAGTGCGGATTCCGGTGGGGCTGGCCTGGGTTGCGGCAGGAATCCGCAGTACTCGAATCCGGCACTCGGGGTACCAGTATGCGCCGAAGGCGTGCAAAATTTCTGAGCAGGATTAAATTATATCCAAAATTTTCTCAAAATTAATTTTACTTTGATTTTTTTTATATTCTTTTAATAAAGGAGTAAACTCTTCCCTATCAATTATTTTTTGCCTCATCAAATATTCTCCAAATTGTGTAACATTTTTAGGAGTTTTCACTTTGTGGCATCTTTCAAAGTCAATCATAACAACTTTATTTTTATCAACTAAAATATGCTTGTATGGATTAACCATTTCTTTCTTGTCAATTTTTAATTTATCTAAAATCCTGCATTGTTCAAAAACTTTCTTAATCACTTTCTTAATATTTTTATTTCCAAGGCATTCGCCGATTCTTTTCCCTTCAACGAATTCATAAATAATACAGTCTTTCTCAGCTTTAATTAATTTAGGGCCTATTTTATATTTATTTAATTTTTCCAACCATTTACTTTCAATTTCAGCTCTCTTGCTTGCTTTTACAGCAACTTTTTTTCCATTTAATTTTCCAATGTAAACATCACTTCTTTTGCCTTTTGCAAGAAATTCCAAATTATCTGCTTTCATAGCTATTTTGTTTAGAAACATATATAAATCACTTTCCATAAAACAAATTAAAAGGGTGATAGCAATCAAGAAGGCAATAATCTTTCTGTTTTTAGTACTTTTGATTTCTGTTACATATGCATCTCAAGAAACCGATTGGCTTCTCCAGGAATATAATAAAAGACCAAGAGACTTTGAAGAAACTTCCCTATCAATTTTAGCATTGAAAAAACAATTAGGAACAGCTTCATCTCTGTCAGCAGAATCAGCAAAATTGAAAGAATATTTAGAAGCATGCACATCAGCAAACAATTGCAATAATAAAGATGCAGCCTTAATTGTATGGGCTTTGAAGGAATCTGGGGATACTTCTGCAACTTTGGACAAAGCAGTTAATTGGCTTATAAATTCAAGGACGATGTTTACATCGGAATATGATCCGAATGCAGATTGGTTAGTCCAAGTTGTTTCAAACTCAGCAGGAAAATGCAGTGTAAACAATACAGAATCCCAGCAGCAGAGAAGCTTTGATGTCCAGCAGGGCTACACTCCATGGGAGAATGTAAATAATCTTATAACTCAGAACACAAAAGAGATAATAATAGATTGCCAATCATTGCAGTCAATAGATTCTATTTCATTGATAAAAAAAATAACAATCTCAGGAATAGTTAATTATTTCATAAAAGAGGAAATAAAAAATGATAAATTAGTTGAATTGCAATTAGGAATTCCTTGCTGGGGATCAACTTACAGATCTACATGCGATCAAGAGATAACATCAATTGTCCTGCTATCCCTGTTTAAAAATGGAAAAAGCCCTGATCCAGCATGGCTGCAGCAGCAACAAGGATTAACGCCTTCCCAAAATTCAATATTATATAGGATAACAAATAATAATCAATATCTTTCAAGCTTGGAATCAGC
>JACOZQ010000015.1 GCA_016181275.1 Candidatus Woesearchaeota archaeon
TACAAAGATTGGTACAATGAGAAAAGATTTCATCTTGGAATCAATACCGTGCCTTCGGCACTGTATTACTAAGTATTAAGTTGGAAACTTTACTTAACACTTTTTCAAGCATATCATACAAAGCCTCTCTGTATTGTCCTAATTCTTGCCTGTATTTTAGATAAAAATTATTTTCTTCTGAATCATTATTAGGAATGTTTCCAAGATTTTTCTCAATTCTTCCGAGGGCTGTTGAAACATATCCAAGATATCTTCTGATAAATCCCGGTTCAGACCCAATAAATCTGGAATTATCTATAATCTCCAATAGCAAAAATACCAAATCAGAATCGCTGTAAATTTTATCGGCAATAGTATTATTTTTTTTAATTTTCTCGAGGGTATCAGCTATTTCTAATTTCAAGCTCATGGAAAAAAATAAATAAATATTATCATAATAGCTCAGCATTTATATCACCAAAGAAAAAATTTCAATTGATAGACAGCTTATAAAGTTTTAGATTTAACTATTGGCTTATTGCTAAATTCATCAATTAAGGAGTCAAGTCCGATAACCCTTTCTCTGAAATTTATCCAAACATCTGGATTTATCAAAAGAGACTCAACACTAGAATCAGGATTAGGATTCATCTGTGGATTCAACAATTCATTTGTATGCTGGACAATATATTTCAACTTTTTTCTGAAAGAAGTTATTTCTCTCTTGACTTGTAATAGATTTTTTGCACGAGAAACTTCATTCGAACATCTAAAAAGCTCATTAATATTGAATTTAATTCCTTCCAGCTGAATCCTTTGATGAGGTGAAGTAGAGCCAGGAATGGGTCCGCCATATGCCCATGAATAATCAGATAGCTTAACAAGTTTATGGCCGTATTCTTCCATTTTTGTCCGAATGTAATCAGCATAATAATCCATTTTAATCGCTTTGAAAGTTTTATAAAATAAAAAAGAAGAATAAATCTTCTCTAAATTTTGTTTACTACTTCTTCACCAAGTCGATGCATACACCGGCTGCTACTGTATTTCCAGCATCCCTTACCGCAAAGCTTGACAGGTCTGGAATGTCTGCTTTCTTCTCTATTACAACAGGCTTAGTTGGAGTTATCTTGACAAATGCAACGTCTCCGTTTTTCAGCATGTCAGGCTTCTCTTTTATTGTTGCTCCAGAAGCAGGATCAACTTGCTTTGTTAACTCAGTGAATGTACATGCTACTTGCGCAGTATGTATATGGAATACTGGAGTGTAGCCAACAGTTAATACAGTTGGATGATTTAGCACAATTATCTGGGCTGTGAATTCCTTTGCAATCGTAGGAGGGCTATCAACGTGACCTAAAACATCTCCTCTTGCAATATCCTTCTTTCCAATTCCCCTAACATTAAATCCAATATTGTCGCCAGGCTCGGCTTGCTGGACTTGCTCGTGGTGCATCTCAATGCTTTTCACTTCGCCTTCAACACCTTTTCCCTCCCTTCCTGGAACAATAATTATCTTGTCGCCAACTTTCATTATTCCAGTTTCAACTCTTCCAACAGGAACAACACCAATGCCAGTAATGTTATAAACATCTTGTATAGGCAGTCTTAATGGCAGATTAGTTGGCTTTTCAGGCTGAGTT
Organism: Candidatus Woesearchaeota archaeon; assembly: GCA_016181275.1. Lineage (GTDB taxonomy): Archaea > Nanobdellota > Nanobdellia > SCGC-AAA011-G17 > ARS1403 > JACOZQ01. Next base: position 1,623 of record JACOZQ010000015.1, read on the forward strand.
AATTCATTCATTTGCTCAACTAAAGTTTTTCCATTATACCATGGCATATTAGTTGATTTTTTAACAACATTATCGCCTTCCCATCCAGAGATAGCTAGGAATGGTACTTTTTCAGGATTAATTCCTACTCTTTTCATCAGAGTTTCCATATCTTTTTTTACAGCATTATATTTGTCCTGGCTGTATTTTACAGCATCCATCTTGTTTATTCCAACAATCAATTGCTTAACACCTAGTGTCTTGCATAAAAACAAGTGCTCTTTAGTCTGCTCCATTATGCCGTCGGTAGCAGCAACAACAAGAACAGCTGCATCGGCTTGTGAAGTTCCAGTAATCATATTCTTGATAAAGTCTTTATGACCCGGAGCATCGATTATTGTGAATTCATATTTGTCAGTAACAAATTTTTGATGAGACAAGTCAATTGTAACTCCTCTTTCTCTTTCCTCTTTCAAGTTATCCATAACGAATGCAAATTCAAATCCTGCTTTTCCTAATGAATGAGCAAGTTCTTTCAATTTTCTCAACTCAGTCTCTGAAACATTTCCAGAATCAAATAGTAATCTTCCTACAAGTGTTGATTTGCCATGATCTACATGACCGATGAATACTAAATTCATATGTGGTTTTTCTTTAGCCATTTTTAATTTTACCTCTTAAATCTTTTTTACCTTAATAAAATTGGGAAATTATTGATTTATAAAGGTTTCGGTTATTTCCTAATAGTAGTTACAGATAGGAAGGTTTAAAAGAAGATTATGAAAGAATTTTAAATTAGATTATTATTTAAAAAAAATTAATTCTATTCTTCCAATTTCAATCCTTTTCTTTCTCTTATCTTCTTGATTACTTTCTCTTGCAATTCTCTAGGCAATCTCTCAAATCCCTGATCAACTAGGAAATGGCTCCCCCTTCCACCAGTAGCTGATCTAAGGTCAGATGTGAAGCCAAACATTTCAGCAACAGGCATCTTGCATTTCACACTTATCATTCCAGATTCAGAAACAACATCAAGTAATTGTCCTCTTTTATTTTGTATAACTTTGCTGAGCTCTCCGAGGAATATTTCAGGTGCATCAATCTGCAAAGTCTGCAATGGCTCGAAGATAACAGTATCAGCTTTCGCCATAGCTTCTCTTATTCCATCTCTTACAGCTGGATAAACTTGAGCTGGTCCACGATGAATAGCATCCTCGTGCAGTTTCATGTCGGCAATTCTAACTAAAACTTTATCGCAAGGCTCTCTAGCTAATGGTCCTGCCTTCATTACCTGCTCAAAGCCATCTGCAATTAATTCAATTACTTCATTTATCTGGACAATGCCTTTGGTATTATTTATCAGCATATTTCCCTTGTAGACTTGATAAATATCCCTCGCTTCCTTCGCTTCAAATCCTAGAGAAATAAATTTGTTCCACAGTTCCTGATCTTTTTTCTTGAATCTCGCTTCTTGAATTTCATTTTTTTTAATAGCATCATAAACTTTGTCAGGAACAGGTTCAACTGTGAAGACAAAAATGTTATGCTTATTCGGAGTTTTTCCTTCAGCCTCAGGGCTTTTCTTAGAAACAGTTTCTCTATAAACTACAAGCGGAGGAGAAGTTTGTATTTCAACTCCTTTCTCAGTCCTGATTCTATTTTCAATTACTTCTAAATGTAATTCTCCCATCCCATGCATAAGATGCTCGCCAGTTTCTTCATTAATCTCTATATTAATAGTAGGATCTTCTTTGTTTACTTGCCTTAAAACTTCAATTAATTTCGGCAAATCACTTGGCCTTTTAGCTTCGATTGCTTTTGTGACAACAGGCTCGAAAATATGCTTTATCATTTCAAATGGCTCAATCTCGTGCTCAGATATTGTCTCACCGGCGAAAGTATCGCGCAAGCCAACAATGCCTATTATGTTGCCGGCAACAGCCTCGTCAATCTGAATTCGGGAAGCTCCTTTGTAGATATTAAGCTGCTGAACTCTTACTCTTTTTTTAGCCCCATTAAGATAGATTTCCTCTCCTTGCTTTATCGTGCCGGAAAATAATCTGCCAGCTGCAATCTCGCCGGCATGTTTGTCGACGATAATTTTTGTTACAACAAAAGCGAGCTCGCCATTGACATCACAGCTCAATAAACTTTTGCCGACTTCGCTCTCAGGATCGCCATGCCATATTCTAGGTATCCTGTATCTTTGAGCTTGAATAGGATTTGGATGATGGTGTATAGACATGTTCAAAACAACCCTATGAAGAGGAGCTTTTTTCGCAAGTTCTTTCTGCTTCTCATTCATGTAAGCATCTATCACATCTCTAAATGTTATTTTATTTTTCTGCATATAAGGAAAGCTCAAAGCCCAGTTGTGAATAGCACTTCCAAAAGAAACACTGCCTTCTTGAACGCTTACTTGCCAGCTGTTTTTGAATTCATCAGGAGCTAAAGCAAAAATTAATTTATTTATGCTTTCAATCACATTTATGAATCTCTGCTGCATCTGCTCCGGAGTTAATTTCAGCTCGCGAATCAATCTGTCAACTTTGTTTATAAAAAGTACAGGCTTTACTCTTTCTTTTAATGCCTGGCGAAAAACAGTTTCAGTTTGTGGCATAACACCTTCAACAGCGTCGACAAGTACAATGGCACCGTCGACTGCTCTCATTGCTCGAGTAACATCACCGCCAAAATCAACATGTCCGGGGGTATCAATCAAATTAATTAAATAATCAGCGCCTTCAAGATGATGCACCATGTTTACATTAGCAGCGTCGATAGTTATTCCTCTTGCCTGCTCATCTTCTCTAAAATCAAGAACAAGCTGCTTTCCAGCTAACTCTTCTGAAATCATACCGGCCCCAGCTAAAAGATTATCAGAGAACGTAGTCTCAACGATTAACTAAGAACAAATCTTAATTAAATTCCGTGGTCAATGTGTGCTGCCACACCTACGTTTCTTATATGCTCCGGCTTTCTCATCAGTTCCAAAATTTTTTTAGTTATTTCATCAGCCATAATTTCGAATTAAAAGAGATTGATTTTTAAAACTTTCCATAAAAAACTTTGGCAAAGTTTCAAATTAATTTTCAAATTAATTTTATTATTACAAATCCAATCAAGCAGCCGACAGTCAAGAACGGCATGGCAGGATAATATTTATTTCTCTGGCTTATTAATAATAAGAAAGCCAATGCAATTGTACTCATAGCAACAGCAATCAATGCATTCCATCCGAATGTTTTAAACAAAACTCCTGAAAATAAAAGTGGAAACCCCATATCTCCCCCGCCAAGTATTGCAACTTTCTTCTCATAAGGAATAAACAGACCGGCAAATAATTTTATTTTGGCTTGGAATTTAGCAAGTCTTATCATGTGCTTGGTTTTCCATACAGCAATGAAATCATAAATTGAAATTAAAAATAAAATTACAATCATCGCAGTAATGTTTACAACAGGAACAAAGATAGCAGCTAACCCGCCGTAAATAAACAGTTCAGAAAAGTTATGAATTACTACGTTATTTTTAAAAGTCTTGAATGCAGCAAATCCTAAAGCGAGCATGAGAGCAATTACCTGATGCACGAAAGCGTTAAAGGATATCAATAAAGTAAAAAAAACGCTCAAGAAAAACCATAATTTCCATAGTCTCATTGCCTGAAATTTCAAAAGTACCATCGCCAGAACAGTAGCAAAAACTATAGCAAAAATTATCTGCAGATAACTGGTTTTTTCTTTCATCTCTGGCCTTTCAATTCCATAAGGCAGCTCTCCAACAATTTCCTGCTCAGTTTCAACAATTATTGTAATTTCCTTTCCATCTTGTATAATCTTCTCTTCCTTGAAAATTTTCTCGACAGTAATATAACTATTCACAACAGCCAGTCCTATGATCTGGGTCAAAAAAAACAGAGTAATTAAAATTGCAGTGATTTTAAAATTATGCTTCATCAATAAAAAGATTATTAAGTAGTATAAAAATTAATCGATAGGTTTAAATATTTCCAATAGTAAAATGATAATATGCCTAGCCAGATAGAAGTAAAAAATCTTTCTAAAAGTTTTGGAAAGCATCAGGTTTTGAAAGATGTCAGCTTAGAAATTCCGTCAAGAAAAATCTTTGGGATAATAGGGCCGAGCGGATGCGGGAAAACAACTCTGCTGAAAACAATGATAGGTTTCTGGACAGCAGACTCTGGAAAAATTTTATACGAAACCCGCGATTTGAAAAAGAACAGCAAGTTTATCAGGCAGATAGTTGGTTTTGCAACTCAGGAAAATTGCGTCTATCCAAAATTAACAGTTCGCGAGAATTTAGAATACTTCGGAACTTTGTCCAATGTCCCAAGGAAAACTTTGTATTCGAATATTGACAAGGTAATCAGGTTTGTTCATTTGGAAGATTCTTCAAACGAGCTCGCGGAAAATCTTTCAGGAGGAATGCAACGAAGACTTGACATTGCCTGCTCATTAATTCACAATCCAAGAATTTTAATATTAGATGAGCCTACAGAGGATTTAGATCCAATTCTAAGAAAGGAAGTTTTGTCATTGATAAAGATGATAAACCAAGATGATACTACTGTTGTCATGACCTCTCATTTATTGCATGAAGCAGAACAGCTATGCGACACAATTGCAATTCTTCATAATGGAAGAGTTTTGAAATGCGGAACTCCTGAAGAATTAAGGAATAGCTATTCGAAGGAAGATGAAATTCATTTGATAACTTTGAAAAGGCAGTATGCTCAGCTAGTTAAAAGCATAAAATCAAGGAATGTAAGAAAGATAGAAAAATCGGGAAATAGCTTGATAATCATGACTAATGATTCGCAGGAAACATTGCAGAGAATATTGAAAGCAATAAAAAGGCATAAGGATAAAATAGTTCAAATAGATGTAAGAAAGCCCTCGTTAAGCGAGGTGTTTGTAAACTTGGTGAAAAAAAGTGGTGAAGCTCCTAGAGGTCATTAAGAAGAACTTTAAGATTTTAATAAGGTCAAAAAGTTCGGCATTGATTATACTATTTGGTCCTCTATTATTAATCCTTTTAGTAGGAACCGCATTCAACACATCCGCATTTTATGATATAAAAGTTGGAGCATTCTCATCAAGTTATAATGAGCTGTCGGATTCGATTCTACAGAAATTAGAGCAGGATCAATACAAAGTTTTCAAGACAAAATCAGAAGAGAGCTGCATTCAAGGAGTCAAGACAGGAGCATATCATCTTTGTACCATAATCCCGGCTGACTTGCAAATCTCAGATTCAATTGAAAATACAATAGCAGTCTATGTTGATCAATCAAGATTGAATTTGGTGTTCGCAATAAAAGGAGCTATATTAAATAGGGTTGGAGAGAGCTCAAAAGAAATCAGCGAATCATTGACTTCAGTAATTGTAAATGAACTGGAATCATCAAAGAATAAATTAAAGGAAGATGCAGGCATCCTAGTAAGATTAAAGGAAAGTAACGAGCTTTTTACATCAAATATATACAAGATAGAAACAGAATTGACTGGAATTGATCTTTCATTGACAAGCACAGCAACAGGAGAAATCTTAAACAAAACAGCTGAGCTCAAAACGCAATTAGCAGCAGCTCAAGTAGAAGATACGAGAACAGTGACTGAAATAGAGGATTTGACAAAGCTTTTGAAGGAGCAGCTGGACACATTATCTGGAGCAAGCAAGCTTGTTTCAGAAATTGTACCGCAGATAAAAGAAAATGCAATAGCAGAATCCTCTCAATTAATTGAGCTAGAAAGGACTGCAAACAGGATTGTATCTAATGTTGATGCAATAGCGGTAAAAGATGTTGAAACTTTAGTAAGCCCAATAAAGACCTCGGTCAATACAGTTTCGGCAGAAAAAACACATGTTAATTATCTCTTCCCGACATTGATTATGATGGTTGTAATGTTCATATCTTTATTATTATCATGCATCACAGTTATAAGAGAAAAAATCTCAAGTGCATATTTCAGGAATTATATCAGTCCGACAAAAGCGGTTTTATTTATATTCGCAACATTCTTGACCAATATTCTTATAATAATAATGCAGCTCGCAATTGTGTTGATTGTGATGCTGTTCATCCAACCGGAATTGTCAAGTACGTTGTTAAATATGGGGGGAGCAGTGTTAATTATAACCAGCTCATTTATTCTATTAGGCATGATTGTCGGTTATGTATTTAACTCGGAAGAAACAGCGACAATAGGATCTATCTCATTGGGAACAATTTTGTTATTTTTCTCAAATACAATTATACCTTTAGAGGCATTGCCGGCGGGAGTGCAAAAAGTAGTTGATTATAATATGTTTGTAGTTTCAGATTCAATTTTAAGGAATATAATAATTTTCGAAACAGGATTAAAGGATTCAATTCCAGAAATACAAGTCTTGTTAATCCACATAGCAGCATTCATTCTTGTAATCGCAACAATTTATAATGTGAGCAGCAGGATTTTCAACATCAAGAAGTACTTGCACAAATAAAAAGCTATTTATACTTCTTAACTTATTATTTCATTAATGAAATTAATTGATCCATGGGAAGTAAAAGAAGTCAAGGATTACAACAAATTAATGAAGGAACTTGGGGTAAGTGATTTCTTACAATATTCTAAAAAATTAAAGGACTCTCCATTGGAAATAAAAAGAGGATTAGTTTTAGGACATAAAGATTTCAGCAAAATTCACGAAGCGATTTCAAAAAAGAAAAAATTTGCAATTCTCACTGGTTTGATGCCTTCTGGTGTTTTTCATTTCGGTCATATGTCTGTTATAAATCAAGTTACTTATTATCAAAAATTAGGAGCCAAAATTTATTTGTTGGCAGCAGATTTAGAAGCCCAGCTGACGAGAAATATCCAAGAAAAAAAAGCAAGAAAAATTGCAATAGAGGAATATTTGTTAAATTATTTTGCATTAGGTTTAAAGAAAAAAAATTTAGAATTCTATTTTCAAACAATCGGACCAAAAAAATTCAAAGAATACACAAATATAAGCAAGTTAGCGTCGGCAAAAACAAATTTCAATGAAGTGAAAAATATTTATGGAGACATAACCCCCCAAAAATTAATCTCAGCATTAACACAAACAGCAGATATTATATATCCGCAACTAGAGGGTATAAAAACAACTTTAACACCAATAGGATTTGATCAGTTGCCACATGCAAATTTTGCTCGTGATATAGCATCAAGAATGGGTTTTGATTTGCCAGCATTTACATTCCATAAATTAATTCCGGGTTTGCAGGGACCAACAACGAAAATGAGCTCATCAAAGCCAGAATCTTATATCGGCTTCAATGATGATGAAAAGACAGTAAGAAATAAAATCAACAAGTATGCATTTTCAGGAGGACAAGCGACTTTAGCTGAGCATAAAAAGCATGGAGGAAATCCTGATGTTGATGTATCTTTTATTTGGCTGAAGTACTTGTTCGAGCACAATGATAAAAAGCTGGAAAAGATTGAGCTGGATTACAGGTCAGGAAAATTATTAACTGGCGAGCTCAAAGCAATTTTAATAGAAAGAATAAATTCTTTTTTAAAGCAGCATAATCAAAAAAGAGAAAAAGCAAGAAAAGAAATAGATAAATTTACTCAGTTTCAATAGATATGACAGGGCTTGTCCTATAAATCTCTCGGACATTAACTCCGCCGATGTAATTTCCAGTCTGTTCTTCGATAAGCCTGCCGACGATGCAATTCCCCACCAAAACTCTATCATTAATCCTATCAATCAGCTCTTCCCAGGCAGTTTTATTAGGGTCTCTTTCTCCAGGAATATTAATAAAAGTAAGCTCGCCAATCATCTCAACAAGAGGAGTAGCACTATGATTATAACTTCCAACAACGTGATAAAGAGAATTAGTATATCTTGATCTTATAATTTTCTTTCCATGCAAATGCTCGACTTCATATCGATGGTTGCCAGTTTCAGGTGTTCCCATAGTAATATATGCTCTTGCTGCCATTTTGATGAGTCACTAATACATCCCTCCCATCCCGCCAGGTGGCATTCCCATTCCTCCAGCAGGCATAGCTCCCTTGCTGTTTCCAGAAGATGCAATCATGTCATCAATTCTCAAAATTAACTCAGCAACTTCAGAAGCAGATTTTATTGCCTGTGTTTTTATCTTCAATGGTTCTATAACCCCTTGCTGCCATGAATCTTGTATCTTTCCAGAAAACACGTCGACGCCAGCCCATTTCTTTCCAGCATCATGGCTTGCCTTTAGCTCAGTTAATATGTCTATAGGATCTAATCCAGCATTCTCAGCAAGTGTGATTGGAACAACTTCGATTGAGTCTGCAAAAGCTAAAACAGCGAGATGTTCTCTTCCAAATAAGCTGTTCGCATAATCTCTCAGTCCTCTAGAAACTTCTATTTCAATAGCACCAGCTCCTCCGACAACTTTACCTAATTTTAAGCTCGCAGCTATATCACCAAGTGCATCAGTGACAGCTCTCTCAACTTCATCAACAACATGCTTAGTCCCGCCTTTGACAAGCAAAGTTACAGCTTTAGGATTTTCACATTTGCTGATGTAAGTCAGCTGATCATCTCCGACTTTTATCTCTTCTACCATCCCGGCTTTTCCTAATTTATCCTGCTTTAATAAATTCAAGTTGCTCACTATTTTTCCGCCAGTAGCTTTTGCAAGCCTTGCCATGTCGCTTTCTTTAACTCTTCTTACAGCATAAATATTTTTTTCAGCGAGCAAGTATTGAGCAACATCATCAATGCCTTTTTGGCAGGCAACAACATTAGCCCCAGAGCTGACAATTTTTTCCACCATGGAATTTATCATCCTCTCTTCCTGGTCTAAAAATCCCTGCAGCTTCTCAGGATCATTGATTTCGATTTTAGCATCCATCTCAGTATTTTTTATTTCAATTGCCACATCAAGCAAAGCGATTTTTGCATTCTCAATTTTCTTTGGCATTCCAGAATGAACTCTTTCTTTGTCAAGCACAACTCCCTCTATTAATTCAGAATTCTCAATACCATCGCCTACCTTCTTTTCAATTTTTATATTATCAATATCAACATCATTGTTTTCAGCAACTCTTTTCACAGCTTTAACGCAAAGCTCAGCTAGTTTTTCTTTTGCAGTTTCAGCTCCCTTGCCGGTCATTGCAGTCATTCCAATTTTTCTCAATATATCTTCATTCTTGATATCAACGTTCTCGGCAAGTTTCAAAAGCAGCTCTTGCGACTTGGAAGCAGCTAGCTTGAATCCCTTTGCAATAACAGTTGGATGAATATTTTTATCAAGCAATATCTCGGCATTCTTAAGCAGCTCGCCAGCAAGAATTACAGCAGTTGTAGTTCCGTCGCCAACTTCATCTTCCTGAGTTTTAGCAACTTCAACTATCATCTTTGCAGTAGGATGCTCAATCTGCATCTCTTCAAGAATTGTAACGCCGTCATTTGTAACAACAACATCACCAGTAGAATCAACAAGCATCTTGTCCATGCCTTTAGGTCCCAAGGTTGTTCTAACAGTTTCAGCGACGGCTTTTGCAGCAGCGATATTATTTCTCTGCGCATCTTTTCCAGTTGTCCTTCTAGAATCCTCTGGTAAAATAAAAATTGGTTGCACTTGATTAGTCATTTTCATTTGCCTCCTTCATTTCTTGATATAATGTTAGGAAATCTCCTTCTAAGAACATCTTCCAGCTTATTTTTGACTCTTTCATAAACAGGACCATTAACATAATAAGAATTTCCTTTATCATAAATTAAAACTTCGGTTGTTACATCTCCATTTTCCCCGGCCCTTAACCTAAGCCCAAGTCCATCAACATGATTGCTATAATCATCTCCCAATATAGGATACGCATAAAAGAACTCATCTAAATCTCTTGCCACTCTAAAATAATTTTTTCTTCTTTCCTTGTCAATATCTAATCCTTTAAATCTATGAGAAATTGTATCAGCAGGTTTTTCCTTAAATTTTCTATCTCTCGTTTTCCACATTTCAGGATTATAATCTTCAAAATCAGAGAAAGATTCTCTGTCATCCTTAGGAATTTTACTCATTGCACCTTTAGCACATCTACAGTTTAATAATTTATATCTATTATTCATATTTTACCCCCAATATATAAAAAATAAGCAAAGAATCTGTTTTTAAATTTTTCTAAAAAAGAAATTAAGAATAAGTTGCAGTAATATCCTTACTAACAACATTAGCGCCACATAACCCGGATTCTACCTGAGGGATAGCTTCAATAGAGTTGACAACCCCAACAGCAACGTCCTTGGGTGTTGCAGTAGTACATCTTTCCAAGGAAGCTTTTTGTCCGCAATCTTCAAATTTAACAACGCCAGTGCTCCCAACAATTCTCACAACAATGTTTTCTAATGTTACATCCCCAACGTTATCTATACTATATTTAACTTGAAAATCGTCTGATTTTTTAGAAACATCGACAATATCTACCTCGGCACTTAAGCAATCAAAAGCCTTGCCAATCTGCTCTCCTCCTTTTTCCAAGCTAGTATCAACAACGTCTTTTCTGACGAAGTTGCTTATGATTATAAACAAAGTAACAGTGAATGCAATCAATAATACAGAAGCAATCAAAGGGCTAATACCTCTTTTATTTAAAAAATAATTAATCATTAAAATAAATATGATATAAGTAGTATATAAATTTTACTATAAAAAAATTTGAAAAATAAATAAGAATTATTTCTTCATTTCTTTTCTTCTCTTTTTTTCTTTGTTAATTCTTTTTCTCTGCCACTTCCATCTCATTTGCCTTTTCTTTTTCCAGCGTCGCGATGATCTCTTCATTTCTATTCCTGATAAGAAAACCATTTATAAATCTTTAGTTTCATTTAATTAAATTCCATCCAATGCTTCATTCACTAATTTATCCGCGATTGACTGAAACCTGTTGCTTCTAGGAATATGATTGTAAACTACTTTTTTAAATGCCCTCTCACAGTCTTTCACTTCCTGAAACAAAGAGAACAAATGCTGTGATTTTATCCTGTATAATCCATTTATCTGGTTTATAATCAGCTCAGAATCCATGAAGATATGAACTTCATCTCTAGTATATTTGGCTGCAATCTGCAATGATTTTATTAATGCTTTATATTCTGCAACATTATTTGTTGTATTGCCGATGCATTCTTTATATTCTTCAAGCTTATTTTTTTCTTCATCCAAAACTAGAATTCCTATTGCTGCTGCACCTGGATTTTTTCTAGATCCGCCGTCTGCATGTATTAATATTTTTGAAATTACCATCTACCTATATTAATTATATTTGTTTCATTAGCTCTCTTAAACATTTCCTCTGTAATCATCAAATCATTTTCCAAATACCCCCTCAGCTCTTTCAATTTATTTTCTTTCCAAAAACCAGCAACATGGCTTCCATCTGTTTCAGAAACTTTTAATCCGAGAAGTCTTCCAAAGTCGCATAATTTTCCTTTTGATTTTCCATACCTATACACATTTATTTTTTCTCTTATATCTATAACGTTTTTTAGAAGAAATGGAACTATCTCAACATTGTTAATAAAACTTCTTGAAACCAAGAATGGCATATCAAAATGATTTATATTAAAGCCGACGATCTGGCAATTTTTGTTTTCCTGCTTAGCACTTTTAAACTCATTCCAGAAATCATTTAATATTTTTACTTCATTATTATCCATAAAGATTTTAGTTTCATTCCTATATCTTACTCCAATTGCAACTATTCTCGAATCTATTGGGTTTAGCAATTTTATTCTTTCCTTCTCATCAAGGCTTTCATAAAGAGTAATGTCGAAAGGACAAGTTTCAATATCAATAATGAAATAATTTTCCATAGAGAGTAATATTCAAAATAAAGTTTATAAGATTATTGCATTATTTTTTATTTTTCAATTCATCTACTGTTTTTTTAAAAGCTTGTTCTTGCTTCTTAGAAATTTTTTCAGCCCTGTCATAATAATCTCGAACGCTTCTCAAAAAATAAGATTCTTCATAAAATTTTTTAGGTATGTTGAATAATCTCCTGTATTTTTCATTCTCTATCTTGTCCCATTGCTTCATCTGGCAGTCAAGGCAAATAGGCTTTTGCTTATAACTTTGCATCAAGACTTTATTTTTTCTGCAAATCATGCAGAGCTGTTTATAGCGAACCATAATTTTTTATAATTTCTGCTAATTAAAAAGTTTTCCAAATGAATATGGATTCCAAAAAGTATATAAATGAGTGACTATTTTAGAGTATAATGGCAAAAAAGAGGTCTAGAAAAGTTTCAGAGCAGAGGATGTTGCCTGCTCATACTGATAAATTATTGATTGCTACAATTTCTTTGTTAAGTGCTTTATTGATTTTGAATTTGGTAACATTGACAGGATTCTCAACAAAGTTTAAAACTGATTATGGAGCTACTTATGCAACAGATAATACATGCCAGAGAATTGGCGGGATAATATTCAGAGAGGGTGTTAGCGCAAATTTCAATGGCAAAAAAGTTACTCTGCTGTCAACATCTGAAGACGCTGTCGGCGTTGATGTTAATGGAGAAAATAGAGGTATATTATCCGGACATGACAATTACATTGATGGTGTTATGGTTACCAATTTTCTAAGCACGGAAAATGATGCCTGCTTAATATTGAAATAAAAATTTAAGAATTTTTTAATTACACTTTTCTCATTAAAATGAATCCATATCCTGGTTGGAATTGAGAAGATTCCTCATATGGAGAAATACCAAGCTCTTCATGATATAGGGATTCATTTCCATGATTCTTTAATAAAGACAAATGATTTCTATAAAGATCCTCTCCTGGAATTCCAAAGTAATCTTTTTTGGTAAAATCATAACCTGTAGCTATTACCTCTCCAAGAATATTAGCTCTAGATTTAATTGATACTGTTACTGGCTCGTCTCTTAAAACCTCTAATCCTTCTGAGACTTGTTGAGCACATGAAGCTGCATCTTTTATAAAAAACTCAATATCCCTTGGATGAATATATTTTGGCAGAAGATTTCTCACAGCAAATTCTATCAATTCTTTCCCCAGATCATTATTTCTAAAATTTCTTTCTAATCTCGTCGACATATTAATTTTATTAAAGCTGAAAGTTTAAAAAGCTATTTATAATATTTCAACTATATCTCTTATCTTTCTGACGAATGAGTATAGTTTTGCCGGTCTGTGTGAAACATTTTCTGTTTTTTCCTTTGTTTCCTTTATTAATCCCAGAGATAAAATCTTCTTTCTAAAGTTTCTCTTGTCAAATTCTTTATTAAAAATTATTTCATACATTTTCTGCAATTGAGTCAAAGTAAATTTCTCTGGAAGCAGTTTAAATCCTATTGTTGTGTATTCCAATTTCCATTTCAATCTTTTAATTGCATAATCCAAAATTTTTTATGGTCAAATGCCAACTTAGGAGGATTATATTTCTAAATTCTATTGACGCATTAGTCAGAGTCGGTGGAGGCATTCAGTCATTAGATGAAACTGCAAAAATGAAAAATAGAAATAAACGGGTATATGAATTTGAATTAGAAAAACTTTAAAAATAGAAGTTCTATGAAAATGTCTGGTGTCTCGGGGTTCCTGCTTTTTAAACACCGTTAAGGTTGTTCAAATGAAAGCTTCTACACCTCGCAGGCACCTCTTGTTAGATGAGATTCAATAAAAAATTAGTTTTGATAATTGCAATCTTTTTTGTAATCCATTTTATATTACAATTTGGTTTTCTTTTTGTAGCATCTGCTGCGGTGATGCAGAGTTTTGATAATCCTGATGATGAAAACTTAAAAACAAAAAGCGAGATATACTTTGTGGGAGATACTGTTTTAAGTTTTCCATTGTTATTTATACTAGATAGAATGACATTTTTAGTTTATGCTCTTCCCGGATTTTTAGGCTACATTCCATTTATTTTAAATAGTGGTTTGTGGAGCTTGGTGTTTTACTTTCTAATTAGGAAGAAGTTTGAGAAACAAGTTTATTAACTGAGATAGATTTACTCTTAATATGAATTTGAAAAGATCACCTAACTATGCTAAAGGATTAATAATTGGAATTTGTGTTAATGTTGTTGGCACGTATCTATTTCCAATTTTGACATTTCTTGGACTTTTTGGTAGCTGGTTAAATTTTAGCCAATATTCGACTATGGGATTTGCAACAAACATTATTGAGAATTATATCCTTAGCTGGATAATTGTTCTTACGATTTCAATTTTAATAGGATTATATTTTGATTTGAAGAAAAAAAGAAAAAGGATATTTATTAATTTCGCAATTATTCTTGCAATTATTCTTATTGCAGAAATCTTTGTCTTTGGATATTCATGGAGGAATTCAGGAATCTATCAAACATGGGACAAACTTGAAGATTGTCCTAAATTAAAAGATGTGGATAAAAAAGATAGTTGTTATTGGACTTTTGCTTTAGAAAATAATGATTCCGATTTATGTTATGAACTTAGTGGTGATTATAGAAATAGCATGCAGAGAAGCATTCAGTATTGTCTAGCTAGAGTAAATAAAAATCCTTCTTATTGTAAAAATGTAGAAAGAATAAATGGGTGTTTTAGTAGCCTTGCAATAGATTTGTTAGATAAATCCATATGCAATAATATTAATGATTCGGAAGAAAGAAGTAAGTGTGTTCAATATTATCTTTATTTTATAAATATAAACCAGATTGAAGATAATTAAGAGATAACTATTTAAATTTTTTATATAATACCAATCCCAAGAACATTCCAATTACACTACCAATTAAAAAACCTAAAGTACCGCAGGTTTCGTATCCTCCTCCAAAAGAAAAACATCCATTGTTAGCTCCATAAATTAATATTATGTAACCAAGTAAAATTCCTATGGCTAAAGCCCCAGTTAATCCAGCCAATATTTGATGAATTATTTTTTTATTCATATCAGAATTTATTCTCTATATATCTTAAATAATCTTCTATAAGTAAATACTGCTACTGGCAAAGCAACGATTAACATCGCAATTGTATCTGCTAAAACACGCCTTGTATTATTAAAATCAACTTTGCATTCTTCTTTTTCAGGAATATAATTTTCAGTTGGCTCTAATACTCTTGCTACAGGCTTGTATGTGCAGGTTTCAACGCCTAAGAAATAAGTTTTTGTTGTTTCAGAAATTAATCTTGATGCTGAAACTAAAGAGATTATTGCAGAGACTAAAAATAATACCGCAATTGTAACAAGTAAAACTGTCTTGACTATTCTTGATGAATCCATACTTCTAAATAGGTTTTTAATATTTATTAACTTTTCTAAGCATCATGAAAGAAAAACTAGAAGAGATTTATCAAATACTAGAAGAAGAATATGGATTTCAAAGATGGTGGCCAACAATCTCAAATTCAAAGAGATTCGAGACCATTATTGGAGCTATACTAACTCAAAATACTTCCTGGAACAATGTGGAAAAAGCAATCAAGAATTTAGATAAATTTAATTTCCTGAGAAAAGATGCTTTAAAGCAATTGAATGAAGAAGACTTAGCTCAATTAATCAGGTCATCAGGATATTTTAACCAGAAAGCAAAGAAGATAAAAAAAGTAATTGAGTTTCTAGACTCTGGAAAAGAAATTAACAGGGAAAATCTACTGGGAGTATGGGGCATTGGAAAAGAAACTGCGGATTCTATTTTATTGTATGCTTATGACAAGCCGGAATTCGTAATTGACTCATATACTAAAAGAATATTTTCAAGAATGGGAATTGTTAAAGACAATATTGATTATGACGAGCTGAAGGAATTATTTACAGGCAATATTGAGAATAATATTGAATTGTATAAAGAATATCATGCACTAATTGTCAATCATGGGAAAGATATCTGCAGGAAAAATCCCAAATGTCATGAGTGCTGCCTGAGAAAAATTTGTGAATATGGAGTTAATATCCACCAAATGAATCTAATTTAATTTTCTTAATTAAAAATTCTTTTTTTAGCAGTTCGTTAATTTCTTTTACCATAATTGGCGGGCCTGCTACATACCAGATTTTCTTTTCAGGATTTTTAACATGCTCTCTTATAAAATCTTGATTAATTCTTCCTTTTTCTCCGTCGAAATCTTCCTGCTCTGTCATTGTGTAAATTATTTTTATATTCTGATTTTTTTCTGAAATCAAATCAAGCTCATTTTTGAAAGCTGTCCTGTTCTCAGACTTATTTGAATAAAGAAGAATTACCTTTGTTGATAATTTCTTGTGAGCAATGTAGCGCAGTATTCCCATGAAAGGTGTTATTCCGATTCCTCCTGCTATAAATACAATATCATTTTCTGAATCTTCATATTTAAACTGCCCATATGGTCCTGACAAGATTAATTTATCTCCAACTTTTTTCCTGTCGAGCTCCTGCTTCCATTTACTCTGATTTCGAATTATGGTTGCAAATTCCAAAATATTTTCATGAGGAGATGAAACAAAAGAAAACGGCTTTCCATTGTCCAAAGATAATTCAATATAGCCATGCTGGCCTGGCTCATAATTAAAATTTTTTGGTTTTTGAAGAACGAATGATTTTGTAAAATCCGCTGGTTTCTTTATTTCCAAGATTTTACATTTTAAGTTTTCCGATGTCTGCATAACTATAATTTAAAATAAATATATAAAAGACTTTTGGTAGTTAATTATTGTGCCCGGGTAGCTCAGCCGGTTAGAGCATCGCTCCCGTAAAGCGAAGGTCGAGAGTTCAATCCTCTCCTCGGGCTGTCAAAATAAAAGGAAAATTATATTAACTAAATTATTATATTTATTATCATGTCAGAAACATGGCCTATAACTGATGAAGGGAGTGTAGTTATAAGGCAGTATTCTCCAGTTGATTTCAAGTCATTAAATAAAGTGTTTTATAATTGGGCATTAGAAAATAATTATAAGTACAATGAGAGTTTTACAGAGAAAGCAAAAAGCCACGGAAAAGAATTTGAAATCGTATGGAGATTCGAAAAAAAAGTGACAGAGTTTGTAATGTATGAAATACATGTTGCAATATGGGCCTATGGAATGAATCCAATAAAAATCGATAATAAAGAGTTGATGCAAGGCAATTTAGAAATAGTTTTTAATGCCTATATAATATTAGACTGGCAGAACAGGTCTGAATTCTCAAAGCTGAGAAAATTCATGAGATTCTTGTACATTAACTACATCAAAAAAGGGGAATTTTTAGGGCATTGGGAAAAGTGCTGGACAGAAACTTATAGCTTGCATGCAGACATCAAAGCATTTCTAAACATGATGCACATAGAAAGATAAAATGACATCCTCCCCGCCCTAAAGGTTGCCTTCGGCAACTGCTCACTTCGTTCGCAGGCGGGGTTTCCAGTGTAGGAATTCTTAGATTGCTGGATAAAGT
>JACOZQ010000020.1 GCA_016181275.1 Candidatus Woesearchaeota archaeon
CATATTTCATTGGGGGTTTTCATTCGTTTCTCACTCTAACCCCCAAGAATTAATACTCAGAACTACTATTTGTTATTTTCGGTTAGCTAAACGGTTACTGTTTTTATTTTCCTTTTTTCATAAAGTCGCCGAGGGTAAAAGCCATAGTTTCTTCACTTTGAATTTTTACTTCTTCGGCTTCATTTTTAGCAGTAAGTTTTGCATGAAAGAATTTTTCAAGCTTGTCAATGAGTTTCATATCAGGAATTATTTCATTGTTCTCTATTTTCTGTATTACACTTTCCTTTTCATTGAGTTTTAAAGCAAGTTCTTTCTGGTTCAGGTTCATTTTCTTCCTCTCATTTTTAATAATATTACCAAGATTTTCTACAGGTAATTCTACATTTTCATCTTCAGAATCAGAAATTTTTTTAGATTTAATTTTCTCATGATTTTCAGTAAACCATACAGAACTTAGAACATTGCCGAATCTGCTGCAGTTTTTGCATGCATTTATCAAGCTGCCTTCAATTTTAACTCTGAACAATTCCAGATTTTTTCCGCAGATGTCACAGCCGCTCATCTATCATCGCATCCAGGTTGTCAAAATCCTGCAACCCTTCAAGCTGAATATTTTCATTTATTAATATTGTTGGTGTGGAAGAAATGTTATAAGTGTTTTTCATGACATTTATCATAGAGATATCAACATCAATCGGAAGAGGAATCAGCATTAACCTTTTTCCATGTTTTTCCTTTAAGTCTTTTAATATTTCAGATTGGGCATCCTGCTCAGCTTTAGTTTCCAAGTCAGGCTCGTCGGCAAAGAAGTAAACCAAATTTAAGTAGTCTGCTTTGCATTTTTGTTTCAGCACAATGCTGTTTATCCAGAACTCAACTTTAAGCAGGGCATATTTTCTCTTTTCAAGCTCGAGGTCATTAATAAGGAAGCTTGCCTTGTCATAATCTTCGATCTTCAACCCTTCATCATAAACTTTATCAGCAAATTCAAGATTTTCATTTATAGCAGAATCACAGAATTTTGGCTCTAAATTTTGATAATAAAATGTTTGTAATTTAGCATCATTCCATTGCAAATCAATTCTCTGAAATTCTTTCTCAATGTCGCCTATCCTATTTCTTTCAAGAGCAAATCCAAGAAATACTCCGAGTAGAAAAACAGCAATAGTCAATAAAAGTGCCTTCCAAAACAGGTCTCCATATCTTGCCATTTATTTCACCAAGCTCACCATTTAATATCTCCTGTTACCAAAAGATAAAGTGAATGCAGCAGGACAAGAGGATATAAAGTTAAGTAAAATAATAAATAAAACAAGACAGTAAACCCGGCTCTAAATCCCAAGCCGACTTTATTCATGGTCTTCAGTCCAACATAGGTAAATGCTATTGTAAAAACAAATAAAAGTAATATGAAAAAAGTAAAAACGCTTGGAATCAAAAAAACGCTTGGAACTTCAAGTAAAGTATTTCCATTTTGAATGGAATAAATCCAATACAATCCCTTTTCCAATATTTTCCTTCCAAAGATGTATACAAAGACAAAGAATCCTGTTATGCTCAAAACATGAGAGATAAAGAACCTAGGAACAATAAACAATCCAAACATTTTCTGGCTTTTTTTAAAGAAACTATTTCTGTATTTATTTACAGTTTGAAAGCCGCCGATATTCCATCTAAGTCTTTGTCTCCACCACTGCTTCAAGTTAGTGGGAACATCAGTATAAACCTTGGCAGACAGACACATTCTATTCTTATATTTATTCTTCAAAATGTTCCAAGCAATCTCGATGTCTTCTGTTATGTTTTTCGTGTCAAAGCCTCCAAGCTCATCAAGAACTTTCTTGCGGAACATGCTCAGGCTGCCAGGAGTTACATAGACGCTGTCGACGAAGTCAAGAATTTTCCTGCCGAAAGCAATCAAGAAATATTCTATTGCCTGTAATTTTTCAATAAGTTTTCTGGTATTTCTTACAAAGCAGCTCGCAGTTACAGCACCAGTTTCAGGATCATCAAAGTATCCAATCATTTTTTTGAAAGAATCTTTATCAGGATAGGAATCAGCATCGATTATGGCAATTATCTCGCCTTTAGCATATTTAACTCCAAAGTTGACAGTATCGGCCTTTCCGGAATTATATTTTTTTTCAAGAAATTTTATTCCAGATATTTTTCTGCAGATCTCGGCAGTTTTATCTCTGCTTCCGTCATCAACAACGATTATTTCAATTTTATCTTCTGGATAATCTAAATTTTTTACAGCATTAATAGTTTCAAGAATGCAATGCTCTTTGTTAAAAGCAGGGATAACAATAGAAATATCATAAAACATTTTTGCTTCATTTTCAAAATATAATCTATGCCTGTTTCTGAAATAAATCAACAATACTAAAAAAACACTGTACAAACTTACAAAAATGAAAAATAAATACACTAGAGTAATGAATTCCATCATATCACCTGGATTTTATAATCATATGATTATTTTAAAGCTTTCCTTAAACATTAAAACACAAATCTTAAAAATATATTTTTAATCATTTAAATAATGGAAGAAAAGACAGTTTTGTATCTTGGTGGTGGAATGATGTCTGGAGTTTTTGGAGCAGGCATAGTAACAGGTTTACAAAGAGCCAATATAGATTCATCAATAAAAGCAATTTATGGAGGTTCGGCAGGGGCATTTAATGGTGCTTATTTTTTATCACACCAGGCAAAACTTGGTTCGACAATATATTATGATGATTTGCCATATAGATTTTTTAGCTGGAAAAAAATTCTGAAAGGAAAGAATAATGCAATAGACAGGGATTTTTTAATGCATGTTGTAGAACAAGAAAAAAAGCTAAACGTGGAGCAAATACAAAAACAAAGAATACCTTTCTATATAAAAGTTTTAAATAAAAAAACAGGTAAGACAGAATATATTGATGGTAGGAGGGAAACATTTAAAAGATTAAGACAGGCAGTAGGACAATTTCCTTTCTGTAATACAGAAAATGATAGATATATTGATGGAGATATCCTAGAACCGATTGGGCTTGATTATTTATTAGAAAAACATCCAAAGGATAAGATCGTATTGGCACTAAATTATAATCCAAGCTTTAATTTCTTTGGCCTAATCAGAGATTACTATTGTGGTATTATCGCATTAAGTAGAAGTGAAGAATGTGCACAACTTAGAAGTTATTTCTTCAAAAGAGATAAAAATTATAGAAGAGATATGAAAAGAGCAAGAGGGTCAGATAATATTCTGTTAGTTCAACCGCCGTCGACAAGCAGAACAGGCTCATTAACACAGGACAGAAATAAGTTAATTGAAACACATAAATTAGGAATTCAAGCATCAAAAAGAATTTTAGAATTCATGAAAACCGGCAGAAAATAATATATACTTTAGAGATTTTAAAAACATAATGATAATATCATTTTTCGAAGAATATCCTACAAAATTAAATTTAGATAAATTAAAATTAATAGATTTCCAAACAAAGCTTTATCTCACTTCTGGTTCTTTTTCAGAATTTAAGAATATCAAAACTCAAATAAAAAATAAAAAATTAATAGAAATAATTTACTGGCCGATTTTAAAAAAAGAAGAAGGCTATTGGTTTTCTCCTTTCTCAGAAAGATCAGCATTGAAAAAAACTTTGAATGAAATTCCGATTAATCAGGAAGTTATGATAGATTTGGAGCTGCCAACAACGCAAAACTCAAAATTATATTTTAAAGAATTTCATAATTTTTTTAGAAACAAAAGATTGATTTCAGAATTTATTAAGCAGCATAATAAAATTTACACAGCAGAATATTTTCCAATAAAAAGTTGGATGAAATTTCTAGGATTGAATTATGATCCTATAAAATATAATTCAAAGGT
>JACOZQ010000042.1:0-5513 GCA_016181275.1 Candidatus Woesearchaeota archaeon
CCAAATAATCGGAGAGGAAAATGCTGAAGTTCCTTTCGATGTCAGCTTTGACTGGAATCAAAAGACATTTAAAAAATCCAGCACATTAATTCTTGGAAGGGGAGATATAGCTCCCGGGAAATCTGGAAACTTGATAACTGGAAATGCTGTCTTGGATATTACAGGAAATGTAGTCGAACTGCCTTCAACTCAGCAAGGAAGATTTAGATGCGAGCTAGTAAATAAAATCGATATCTGCTGCCCCTTAGGATATCAAACTTCGAATCAATTAGGAGCTGAGCAGTGCGTTAAGATCAGCAAAACTGCAGCTGCAAAGCCTTTAGCTTTTATCCCAATCGGTTCGCCAGGAATCCCAGGATTAGCTGCTTTGTATGGGGATTTAAATGCTGATGACTGTATCAAGCAAGATGATTTAGATAAATGGAAGCGTGGAAAGAATAGGGGGGCTTTTGATGCATCTGTTTTGAGAACTGTTCATGATTTAGATTTTAATGCTGACGCTTTAATTGATGATAAAGATGAGAAAATAATCCAGGATAATTTAGGAAAGTGCTTTGAGAAGGATACTTGCACTCAGCAATATTCTAATGAAGAAGAGAGAAATAAATGCTTATATGCCATAATAAATATAAATTATATCTGCAAGGAGTTCAATCTAGCATTTCAATAAGATTCAAATGAGAAAATTAATTTTATTTGGAATTGTATTTGTTTTGTTAGCTGTTAATATTAATGCTCAGAACATTGTAAATGGAAAGTTGATTGAGCTTGGATCTAATCTTGAAGAAATTCCTGTTGTTGGAGCGAGAATTGAGGCTTTTGGCGGGGATTTTGGCGTTGTTTCACAGATTAAATTTAGTGATGGTCAAGGAAATTTTCAATTGACTTATGCAGGATCTTCCGGTTTTGCTGACAATTTTGGTGGAACTGTGATTATTACGAAAGATGGATATTTTGAAACTCTAATTAATAATTTTCTTGAAGTTTATAGCGATAATCCTGAAATATTAATGAAGAAAATTTCTCAGCCAAGCATTCCAACTCGGCCTTCTGTTCCCATAGATCTTCAGAAGTATGTTGACAATGAAATTAATGATTTTGATAATGTTCGTGTTAGAAGAAATTTTCTAGATGATAATTTTAGATATGATGATACTAAGATAGCTTATTCCGGTAGCATTGAATATTATCATGCCTCAATTGTCTCAAATCTTGATTTGCGCATTACTGATAAATTTGGAAACACTTTTCCAAGCTTTACAAATATAAAAAGCGGAAGCACTGTTGAATTCTGGAAGAGCGGAAGAAAAATAAAAGAAAAAGTTTTGTATTATGATGCTTCAAAAACATTAAGACAGGACTGCACTTATTTTATTTTTAAGAATAAAGACAATTTCATGGCCCATTTTGATATCTGCAGACCTGGTGCTTCTGCAGGTATTGCAATTTATGGACCCTTATCGAGAGAAAATGTCAAAACGGGAGAATTTGTTTCTTTGGATGGAAACGCTGTTCCTACTGACTTGAATAAACTTGACTGCGTTGATTCTTTGGAGGTAGCTCCTTCTATTTTGCCGCCTGCTGGCTTTGCTCTTAAAGGAGAGAATTGGTGCAATGATAAAAATGGATTCGCTGAAAATTCTCATTGCTCTAATGGAAGATGCGTTTCTGATAAATTTTTGAGCATTGAAGAATTATTGAACCAGGTTAGATTATTAATTAAGGAAAATAAATATGATGATGCTATTAATTTAGCTAATTCATTCTTAGAAAAATTTTCTGGTGTTGATAAAGATAGATTAAGTTTTGAGCTTGGAACTGCCTATTCATTTAAAGCAGTGAATAGAATAGACGGCACTGGAAAAATAGATCCTGATGTCAAATCAAATTTAAATTTAGCAAAAAATATTTTCAGTGTATTGAGCTCGAAATATTCTAATTTCATAGGTCCACTTAGTCCTGAATCTTATGAATATAAATTAATGTTTCAATCTAATTTGAATATTAAAAACATAGATGAAATTGCTGATATTTATTTGCTTCCTGTTGATAAAGCAATGAAACATGCTGTAGAAGAAAAAGCAATAAGGGAGCTTAGCAGTGATGCACCAAAAAATATTATTGATGTATTATCTGCTACTTTAAATGAAGGGGGTAATCCCATAACTTTATTTAGAAATGCTTTTAAGTCAGCCTGCCCGACTTGCTTTGGAGATGTTTTAGATTCAAAATATAATAGATTAACAAAGATTCATACTGCAAGTTTAGTTTTGAGAAGAGAATTATTATGCGGAGCTGAAAGCATTGCTCAAGCTTATTATAAATTGGAGAAAGAAAGATTAAATTATCAATTAACATATCAGAATTCTATTAATACCCCCGCTAGTGAAGAGGACTATAAGAATAGATTGAGAAAACATTTCTTTTCCGGGCAAAATCTAGGAAACCAGCAATCATTAGGGAGTCAATTCTGCTTGTCAGGAGCAGATTCTAATTCGTATAAACGAGAAGGCGGGGATTATTATGATCCTGATGTTGCAGATTATTTAGTTCCAACAGGAAGCACTGCCGATCTCGGATATGTTATTTTGCTTGGAACAGATCAACAAGATTATGTTTCTGTAGATATAAATCATGTTTTGGATGCTTTGAATCCTGAAAATAATCCTGCTATTAAAATGGCAATAGAGAAGGAGATTTTAGCTGAGAAGGGAGTTTTAACACAAGAGCAGAATGATATGTTGTTGTTTAATTTAGCTTGCGATTATAGAAATCTTAGACTGCCTGGAACTGCCAAAATAGTTTTACAATCTCTGGCAAATAGAAATGTACAGCTAAAACACAGCTGTTCTTTCTTTGAATCTGCTAAAACGCCGCAAGAAATGATAACTCAAAACATTGAAGGAGGGGGGGATGGATGGGCATCTTACTTTGATTTGAATATTGCAGATGATACCTGGAACTCTGTAATCTCTATCGATACAGCAGAATCTTTCTTTAACCTAGGATATATGGGGACTGCAAGACTAGTAACTAGCGGATTGAGAAAAGTTCCTGGAATACTAATTAAAAAAGGAATTTCTCCAGGATTTATTGCCACTGGCGGAAAAACGGTTTCTGCTGTTTATAATGCAATTAGATCAAGTGTTTTATCTACCTTAAGACTGAATGGCGGAAACGGAATATTATTTAGATCCGGAAAGTTTTTTGTAAAGATAGGGGAGGAAGGACTTGAGGAATTTGGACAGGAATGGATAAGTGCCTTGGTTCAAGCTGGTACAAATAATCCTTTGATAGCTTCTCTAGCTGAGATGATAGCCGGCTCTAAAGGGATAGTTGATATTTCTGCTAGAATTGATATAATGCATAATTTGAATTATCAATTTGCTAGATCTACAATTGATCCGACGATAAATCCTTCATTAAAAGGAAAAGTTGGATATAACCTACAAGGCTTAAATGTTGGATGGAGAGAGGGGGGAAGAGCAACTATCTTAGAAGTAAATTCCGGCGGGATAACTGTTGTTTTGGATTCTGGCAAGCAGGTAACTATAAGAACATTAGATGAATTGGGAAGCAAAATTAATTTCATTAAGCCCGGTGGTGAATTTATTACTATAGCTGATGTAAGAAAGGATTTTGCTGGAACTGAGGTTGGAAATAGAAATTTAAATGATGAATTGCAGGGATGGATTGATTTTGTTGATAATGATTTGACTATTGATTCTAGCATTGTAGCAGATGTAGAATCTTTGGAATCTGTGTTCGCTGGTATTACAGATCCTGCAATTAAAAATTCATTAGAGCAAGGCTTGCTGGAATCTCTGCATGATGAAAATGGACAATTTGATGCGGAATCATTTGAAGGGCATGCGCTGGAAAGTGCTACTCTTGGATTTGAAAATGAACCTGTAAATATTATTAATCCGGTAAAGCTTGAAGGATTTTTAAGCAGTGAGATTAGCGCTGGACAGAGAGGGAGCATAGATAATATTAGATGTAATAGTCCATGTACTATTCCAATCAGAGCTCAAGACGGAAAATCTGGAACTGCTGCTCATACTCAATTAGGCAATCTTGTGCTGGTTGACCCTGAAAAACAAATATTAATTCAAAATGTTAGAGACAGGGTTGCAGAGACTGAACCTGATATTGAAACTCTTTTATTATCAATTGATATGATTGCTAATACTTATTCTGGAGTCGATTATTTATATTATTTAAATGAGGACCATACAAAAAGCTTATTATATCTCAAGTTTAATGATGTTTGGTTTAGAGATGAAACATACAACATTTTGATTTATGATGAGCCTACAATACAAAATATAATTGATGCCCGCCTTTCACGCGGAACTGGCGTCGGCATTGCTGCTGAGATTGATGCAATTCTACCAAGATTATTAGATAAACTAATATCTGTACCAATAGTTCCAGAATTACAGAAGACTTATTACCATAAACAGTTGAATTCATATTTTAAATATCAAGGTTTAGCTAATGGAAGACATGAATTTTTAAATATTAAAACCAGAGAAAAAATTTCTACTGATGGAGTCGGGTTATCAAAGTTCATGGACTTTATTGGAAGTGATGCAGAGGCTGAAATTTTAAATGTTGAGAAAGAATATCTAAACAAAGATTATGTGATCCATGGTGTTCACTTTGCAAAGTTAATTGAAATATTAAGGAAGGGAGAGATTCCAACAACAATTAGTGAGGGAGAGACTAAACCATATGTTTACTTTGCAGAAGGTACTGGACCTTATGGACTTTCTCAGGAGATAACAAATGATATCCCTATTTTAACTACAACAGCATTTAAAATTTCTAATGGTCATTCCGGATTGGTTGTACAAAACCATGATGAGATGCCTGGGGCAATACTAGTTTTTGACAAAACATTGATTTCTGGACAAAAAACAAGAAATAGCTATGGTGTTGATGAGCTCCCATATGAGAAATCAAATGGGTTCAGAGCATTCTTAGATCCTATTCCAATTGATAGAAGCCTTGTTAAGATTATTACTACAAGCAGAAACTTTGAAATTTTAAAGGAATTATTTAAGAAAATTGACACTGGAAAATTAAATGCTTTATTTGGCGGTCCCGGGTCGGATAGGAATTGGCAGGTAGTTATCACTGCTCCTAACCAAGAATTGAATGTTTTCCCAGATGTTAATGTTGACATTGATAGAAGAATCTTGCAATTTAAATCCATTATAGAAGATGCTAAAAAAATTGGCAATGAAGAAGCTCAAAATATATTTGCATATAAGCAACTTGCGGGGCAATTAAATGTTGTTGTTGAGCTTCAAAATGAATTAAGCAATTTAGATAAATTTGATTATTTCTCTACTTTGGGACTAGTTGCTAAAAGAATTGCCGAAAATAGTCCTAGTTTAGGAGATAGTATGATTGGTCCCTCTTTGTTTTCTTATCGCAAGGCTATGTTAGTTAGTGAGGGTCTTGAAAATACTGATATATATAATAAAGCCAAAGAAGACTATATT
>JACOZQ010000042.1:5527-6590 GCA_016181275.1 Candidatus Woesearchaeota archaeon
TTTGAAGAAGTTTTTATAAATTAAATTATCCCATGTGATTCGGCGAGGATAAAAGGAACTTTATTTTTTTTTAGATAATCTGCGATATTCCTTATCTCATTTTCATGAATGTCTGCTACTGCATAAGTCATATAATGGAGATGGAAATATGGGCTATCAAAAAAATCTGTAATATTTTTATCTGGAAAATAAGCTTTGTCTGGTCTTTCTAATGGCTGTAATGCATCAAGCACTCCCCAGTCTGCTGGAGAATATACTATTCCTCTAGATAATTCGTCTACACTCTTTACAATTCTTTCTGCTAAATTCTGCTTTTGTATTTGATAAATATTTATTTCTGTAAACGGCCACGGCCAATGCTGCTCTACAGGAACTTTTCTTTCAAATGAATCTTGATATATTAGCGTGTCATGAGGGAACAACATCCTATATAATAATGTACATAATGGATTTTTATGCCATCTTTGAGGCGTCTTTAGAACTACTGTAGATACTTCTTCTCCCGGAAGATACTCTTCTCTTATTCTAAATCCAAATTCTTCTCCCATATCCCTAATTTTATGATATGGTTTTGTATGGTCTATATTCATAGGATGAAAAGTATTTCTCTTCTTTATAAATCTTTCTATATTAATTATTTATAAGTAGTAACTAAATTTAGATGATTTCTCGATGATATTATTTGAATAATTTTCTAATGCGCTCAATAACCGCTGTAGAAATCTCTGCAATTACCCTCTCTTCATCCCCTTTAGATCTAATTGAATTCAAATTGAATTCTTTCGTTATATAATGCATTTTCCTGCTCGATATTGAACTGTCACCATATCGAAAAATAAGTTTAGCAGTTCTTCGTAAAAAAAGTGGGAAAGCAGAACTTGTTTCAAATAACTCAAATTGCATGGTAAATGTCTGTTTGGATTTATTTATTCCCACAAATAAAATTTTATCAAGACGCGATTCTTTTTTATCCTTTACAAAAGATACATTAAATTTTTTTACATTAGCATTGATGCTTTTTATAGCTTCTTCACTTATTGCCCGAAGAGTTTTTAATTTATAG
>JACOZQ010000042.1:6612-24164 GCA_016181275.1 Candidatus Woesearchaeota archaeon
CACAATTTAGCTACGGCTTGACTGTTGAAGAGCAGATGAATGAATGTGAAAAAAATGAGTATAAAGATTTATGCTTGTCGACGCTTGCTGTTTCAAATGATGTCTCAAAGCAGTCCAGTAAATCCTTAGAGGAGCTGCTAACTGGCTGCGAAAACAGCGAATACAAGCAGCTATGCATTTCAATTGTTGCAAGATCAGTTAATAATCCTGACATATGCGACAATATAAATGATGAGTTTAACAAAAATGCCTGCTTGAGCAATTTTGATGTTGCAGAGTCTTTGGAAAAAGTTTTTGCTGAGCCTCCTAAGCAATTTGAAAATTTTGCTGCTGAACAGAATAACATTAAAAGAAATTTGATTGCCTTTTCAGTCGGAGCAATATTCTTAATTGTTGCATTTCTCCTGATCTTTTTTTTTTCAAAGAAAAAGAATTTAAAAAAAAATTTAAAAATAAGAAAATAGAAACTGAAAATAATTCTTCTGATGAACTAATCAATTATATTAAATCTGCTAAAGAAAATGATATTGATGAAAAGGAGATAAAGAGAGATTTATTAGATTCTGGCTGGCCTAATGAGATGATTGAAGATGCATTCAATAAATTATAGAATTAATTCTATTATTTAGGATTTTTGTAGGGGAATTATTCTTTATAATGGAAAAAATCTATTAATGTGTTCATTACTTTCTTAAAGCTTGGTTTTGTCGAAGTCAAAGGCAATAAATCCGACTTCCATTTAGCATAGATCTTGTTTCCTCTTCTGAAAATTCTTCCAATATCATATTCTTCTTTATTGTCTTCAAATTTCTTCTTTACGAGCTTTATATCAATAGGAAGATCCTTTTTAATGACATTATAAATATCATAGTAATCTCTTGGAGCATATCTTAAAACAACTGCACTAATTTTTTCCGCTATAATCTCTTTTATGTTTAAAGTCTTGACATTAAATTTTGGAATATAATTCTTGTAAAAATGTTTAATTTCGTACTCTTCTGCAGGCAGATAAACTTTTGCTCTGCTGTTTAAATCGATGTAGATCACACCATTCTCATGAAATAACCTATAATGCACCACCAATCTTACAAAATTATCAACTCTTTTGTCATGTTCTTCAATATTAATAATATATTAATTATAGAGAACAATAATTAATAAACTTTTTTATCTTAACTTTGTATACAGCATAATTCTTAATACTTTACACAATGAATATTAACTGTTTTGTGTATTATTATGAAATTTAAAAAGTTTTAAAAACTGCAATTTTGATCTTTAATTAAAAGGTGATTCTTTATTTTATGGCAAGGAGAAAAATTAATCGAAAGAGAAATATTAGGAAATTTGTTGTAGCCGGAGTTTTATCTATTGCTGGAATCTCTGCATTTTTGCACAAGTCATTTGACAGTGTTGACTTTCTTGAAGCGAAAAATAATTTTAAATTGAGGCAGGAATATCTTGATGAAACTATAAAAGAAGAATATGGATATGCTGAAGGATTGAAAAAAATTGATTATGTTCATTCTACATTAAGCATTAAACGTGGAGGTTTTTCTACTCTTATCAGTACTTATGTTAATGTTCCTGCTAATTATAGAGGAAGTACTCTTGAGACTAGAGTTGAAGTTTACAGAAGAGCATTTGATGGATTAAAAAATGAAGATGAGTTTTTAAGCATGCTGATTGATCACGAATATAGACATACAGATTTATTTAGGGGGAGAGTAAAATTGCATCTTCCTTTGAATTCTGCAGAAGAAAAAGAATTTGTTGAAAAGGAAATTAGAGAGAGAATATTTGATATAAATGGAGATCTTTGGAGGATTTATGCTGAGCTATATGCTTACTCCTCTCAGATATCACAATTTCCTAAAAGAAAAATCACTAATGAATTTAGAAAAGAAATGACTGAGATGTATAATTCATATGTCGATTCTTTATATTCTAAGGAAGAAACTCCTTTGATCTTGGCTTTGAGAAAAACTTTTGTGAAAAATTAGATTTAAATACTAATTTAACAATTAAAATATTGATGAAAGAAATTGATAAAATTCTGAATAAAGGAGAGAAAGTTTTTTGGGAAGGAGCTCCTAAATTCTGGCCGTTTTTTTTCGGGACTTCAATAATAACAACAGCATTTGGTTTATTCTGGATGCTGTTCCTTTTGCCATTTGGAGGATTTTTTGGATATGGAATTTTATTCCTTCCTCATTTTTGGGTTGGATTGGTGCTTGTTGTAGGAATTCCATTTTATCAAATTTTTGTGTATAAACATATATATTATGCTATTACAAATAAAAGAATAATTATCCAGAAAGGTTTAATTGGAAGAGATTTTGAGATGGTTGATTTTGACCAGATTACCAATGCCGAGGTCAATGTTGGTGCATTTGATAAATTGTTTGGAGGGAATACTGGCAGCATTTTAATTTCAACTGCTGGAACATTAACTTATACAAGACAAGGCGCTGTTGCAAAGCCTTATACTATGAGAAACATTGAAAACCCTTATGATGTTTTTAAATTCTTCAAGAAAATATCTCATGATGTGAAGACAGACATACAATATCCTAATAAATACAGGCCAAGCACAAATCCCGGATATAGGACTTCATATAAACCTATGAAAAGATAATTATATATATATTAATTTATTATTATTATCATGTTAAAAAGAGGTATTTTAATTTTCTTAATAGTTATTTTTAGTTCTTCTATTTTTGCTATCAATGGCGATTTTGATAAAAATGGTTGCGTTGAATTTTCCGATTTTACACAATTTGTTGTAATTTATCAAGCCTTTAATGAAAATGGAACTATAAATCTTGAGATTGATTTGGACGGAGATGGCTGGATAAGCATTGATGATTTCTTTGTCTTTGCTGATAATTTTGGAATATGTAAAGAAAAGAAAGAACCAACATCACAACCAATAGGAGAAGGATTTCCTGTTTCAATAGGAGAATCTTTTACAAATACTTTCACAGACATTATTGGAATTCTACAAATAGGAAATATTAATGGAGGGGATTTAATAGATTCTAATGATCTCACTGTTCATACTTCATTGACTTCTAAGGAGGATGATTATAAAAGTGATGTTGTTTTAGAAATTGATAGATATGCAATAAAATATTTTTTAGACTTTAAAAGATCCGGTTCTATTGGTATTGGTACGAGCCTGAATTTTCTAGGTCATGAGATTAAAATTATTTCTATTGATGGAGATAATAAGATGGAAATAGAAATCGATGAAAATATAAGAACTACCATTAAAGATGGAAGTGATTTCATCGATAAGAATCTTGCCAATCCTAATTGGGTCTGGGAATTGTCCGGATTAAAAACAAATGCTCCTTACATCGGAATTAAAAATCAATTCGTAATCAATGATGCTTCAGACAATCCACTAAAAATTGGAGACTGCATTGAACTTCCCGGGGATCCTAAGATTTGCTTTAATGGATTAAATGTTGCTGATGATGAATATACTACTTTAACTATTGCATATGAATCCAATGCTGATTTGAGTGATGCTGAACCTGGTTATAGTTCTGTTAAATCAATTTATATAAATTCTAATAAAAATATTATCTCTACTTCTGGAGCATTGACTAATAAATTATGGATACTTGGGGATGGACAAGTATTTTATTTGAACCCTGATACCAATAAAATAACTTCCTTGACTAAAATTGAAAGGGGGGTTAATTATGCACTTGCGTTTTTGAATTCTGATTTGGAGCTTGATGCTTCTTTTACAGATAAGGATGAGAGAATTTCTATAAAATTGTTGGATAAAAATTCTGATGAAATCTTAATTTCTAAATTTAAAATTGAAAATTCAGAGATAACTTCTTTGGGGGATAGTCCTGCATTTGAAGAGCCGGACGAGCTGATTTGGGATTATGCGAAAAGTTTTGATTTGAAAAACATCGGTACTAATGATGAAGATCATAGAAGTGCATATGGAATTATAATTAGAGATCCAAAAGCACACGGAAGCAATGATGAAGTTGTTTTTGAAATTCCAGACAAGCAAGTTAAAGCTTTGATTGGAGTAAATATGAAACTTGTTGAGCCGAAAGATATTGATTTTATTAATTTAAGAGATGGACAAATATTGACTTCTGATAATCTTAATTTGAATATAAGAACAAAAGATAAATCAATATGTGGATATGGGTTGTTTAAAGAAGCTATTACTAAAACTGCTTCTGATGATTTAGGAAATCCCTTTAAAACTTCTGACGGGTTTGTTCATACTGCGGATTTAAAACTTGAAGATGGAAATTATCTTCTGTTTGTTAAATGCAATTCCAATGGGAATGTTAAAGAAAAATCAATTAATTTTAAAGTTGCATTAGAAGGAATAAATGCTGAGATAAGTGTTGCTACAATTAGAGATTATTTTTGGGATGATCAGAGAATTGAATTGACAGACCCTCCTGCTGAAGAAAATAATAAGATTTCTTCAAATGGATTTTTGATTTATGAGGATACTAAAATTTCTACCTTCCCCGATAAGGAGATATATATTGTTCAATTTTTAGATGACTCTTTGATTAGGAAGAGATTACTCTTGGAAGAGAATCGAGATATACCTAATCTTAGAGATGAATTAAATTCCCTTAAGGCTTCAGGAAAATTGGCATTAGGAAAACGTATCTCTCTTGCTTTTAGTGAAAATGAAATCAATAATGATTTGAGGAATGAATTGGAAAAAATAGAAAAACTTCACAATGATTTTAAAAATGATATTTTAGGATTATCTCTGCCTAAAAATGCTGCTACTAAACCAATACCTATAGAAATTTTGTTTGAGTATTCAAAAGCTTTTAATGGTGTTGCTATTAGAGCTACTCCTGAAATTGTAGAAGAAATTAAAAAACTTCCGTATGTTAAAAACGTTGAGAAAGAAAAATTTTTTGAACCGTTATTAATAGAATCTACTAACTTGATTGGAGCTAACTACGTATGGGATAATATCGTTGATGATAATGGCCTGTCTGTTACTGGAAAGGGAATTAGGGTTGCTGTGATTGATACTGGTGTTGATTATACACATCCTGATTTAGGTGGATGCACTACAGAGCAATTTTTAGAAGGCAAATGTAAAAAAGTTGTTAAAGGTTATGACTTTGGTGACGATGATCCTGATCCAATTGATGACTCTGCCCATCCAGGACATGGTACACATGTTGCTTCTACTATGGCTGGAAAAGGCATACTAAATGGAGTTGCCCCTGATGCAGATATTTATGCATATAAAATAGCTAGACAAAGTGGTGGTCTTGGTGGGTCTTCTATCTTTGCTGCATGGGAGGCAATAGCTGATTTGGACGATGATGGTATACCATTTGAGGATAAGGAGGATAGGGTAGATGTTGTCAGTATGAGCTTTGGAACCTCTTTTGGATGGGCAGATGATGAATTTGCTCTCATAGTGGATGATCTTGTAGACAATGGTATTGTTGCGGTTATTTCTGCCGGAAATAGCGGACCTGAGAAATTTACTATAGGAAGTCCCGGCACATCTAGAAATGCGATAACTGTTGGGGCAAGCTATAAAACTAATTATGAAAATTTTTGGCTGGATTGTAATCCTGGGAGAGAGACGGGTTGCAAAAGCAATGATAATCCCGGGGGAATATGCCCTGATAACGGTAAGATCTTTTGTAATTATTGGAAGCAAGACAATCCAAGAGTTGATCAAGTTACTATCTTTAGCTCGAGAGGACCTGATATAGGTAAAAATGTTTTAAAGCCGGATATTGTTGCTCCAGGTGCAATTATTTGTGCTGCGAGATATGATAATATTTTTGAAAAAGGAAAGAATAATTACTATTATCCCTGCGTAGATGATAAACATGTTCAAATTGCTGGAACTTCGATGTCAGCTCCGATTGTTTCTGGTGCTGTTGCTTTATTATTACAGAAAAACCCCAACTGGAACCCTTTTGAAGTGAAACAAGCATTAAGAAATACTGCTTTTGATCTTGGTTATGATATATATACACAAGGAGCTGGCAGAATTAATATTAAGAATGCATTGTCTTTAAAAAATCCACCTCCAATAATAAACTCAATCAAAACTGATAAAAATATGGCTTTTGTTTATGGAGAATTTAATAATAATGATTTTGTAAAATATGAAATTTATCTTACAAATGCCGAGACTACAAACAGTGAAAAAATTTATGAGGCATCGGATATTGAAGGTAATCTAATAGCATCTTTTGATTTTTCATCTTTTGAAATCGCACAATATTTATTAGAACTAAAACTTTTTGATAATTTAGGAAATGTAGTCGGTTATGCCGATTATACCTTTGAGATTCCAGAATTTAATGTTGAACTTGTTGCAGATAAAGGAATAGATGAAAATGGAAATGGTTTGTTTGAATCTATTGATTTAGAATTGTTAGTTGATTCAAAAGTTGATGATACTTATACCTTTTTTATACTTTTAAAAGCTCAGGAAAAAGATTCAATAGCTAAATCCTCCCTTGATATAAGTGATTTTAAATCTGTTGAGCTGAAAAAAGGTGAAAAGACCACTATTAATTATAAATTTAATATTTTGGACATTAAATATAATATGATAATATATGATTTAGATTATGACATCCCCTTTACTCTTGAGATTTTTGCTTTCAAAGGATCTGACAAATATTTATTAGATGAATTTTTTGTTCAGATATTTAGGACTGATTTGCAAAACCTTTATAGTAAAGATAATTTTGAAAAACTTATTGATGTATCTATACAACCTAATGATTATTATAATAATAGAATGTTTAGTGGCATTGCCAATGACGCAGAACTTACTGTTAGAAATTATGGCGACTCTACTGAAGCGAAGATATCTGCTTATAAAAAGAAAATATCTGATGATGGTTTAGAAGCATTAGAATTAATAGAAACTAAGGATATAAATCTTAAAACCAATGCTGAAGAAATTTTAACCTTTTCTATTATTCCTGAAGAAGAAGGAGAATTATTGTTAAAGTTCATTGTTGAACTTGAAGATGACATTGATAAAGAAGATAATTATTTTGAGGTCAGGTATAAAGTATTTCCACCCAGCCCTGACATAAATGTAAATTTTGAATCTGTATATCTTTCTCCAATTCTAATATGGGGAGAAGACAATGAGATTATAGTAAAGGTTTCGAATGATGGTGCTGTTGATGCTGAAAATGTTAAACTTTCTCTCTTTTCTGGAAGTGGCTTTTTTACACAGAGAACTTTAATAGGCGAAGAAATTGTTGATGTTGCTAAATCTGATTCAAAACTTGTTAAATTTAAATTTAATCCGGATTCTATGGGAGAGATATTTTTACTAATAACTGCAGAAACTGAAAATGATTTGAACTTGGATGATAATTCAGATTCTAAGGCTTTTACTATTGTTTCTGATTTCGATGTTCGAATTAGAGATGTTATCCAAAATAATCCGCTCTTTAAAGATAAGGAAGGTACTTTTGATTTTACTCTTGAGAATATCGGGCTGAGTGAAATAAATAATATAAATGTAATTATTTCTGCTGAATATAAAAATGAGATTAAAGAGATTAGTAATTTCTTTGTAGATAGCATTAAAGAATCTACTTCACAACTTAATACGATTAAATGGACTCCTGATGGGGTTGGCTCATATTTAATTAAATTTGAAGCAAAATCCGATCAAGATATGAATTTAGAAAACAATATTAAATCTATATCTGTTTATGTTGGGACTTATGAACCGGATGTAACTGGTAGCTTCAATTGGAATGTTGATAAATTAATTATTGGAGGGTCATATGACTTAAATTTTGATATTAAAAATAAAGGCTTTTTTGAGGCTAATAATATAACTATTTCATTATGGAAAGATGATGAACTCATAGACGGCAGATTTATTGATAGATTAGATTCTGGAGAAAGAAATACAACAACCTTAAGATGGACCCCCGAGAAAGAAGATGTTGGCTGGAATAATTTAAAATTAATAGTTGATGCTGAAAATGATGCTAACCCAGACAATAATATATATAAATTTTCTTTGAAGGTTCTATCTGATAAAGGAGATATTTCTGTATATGCATATTCCGAAAAAGATTTTGTTGTCGATAAAGAGAATAATTTTATTGTACAATTAGAGAACTCTGGTGGCAAAGATGCTTTGGATGTTAACCTGTTTTTGTCTTCAATAAATGAGATAACTAAAGAAGAAACACCCTTGGTTCATAAAATGTTCGGTTCAATTGATGCAGGAACTTTTACTGAATGGAGTTTCCCATATACTCCAAATGTAATTGGATTTGAAATAATTAAAATTGTTGTTGAAGCAGAAGGCGATGAAAATTTAGAAAACAATCAGAATCAAAGAAGAATAAAAATAATTCCACAATCAAGACTAAAGAATTTGGGTAATAATGTTTTATCTGGTCACTTATTCATTGATTTGCAGAAGAAAGAGAATGATCAATGGGTATCCTATAAAATATTAATTGATGACCTTAAGAGAAATAGATCAAGAAGCATCTTAGAAGGATCATTTTTAGCTTTAGATCAAATATTTAATAGGGAATATGGGGCGTTAATCATCGAGGACGAAGGTGAGTTTAGAATCTATGTTGCTTTCTTAGATGATAATGGTAGTATCATTAAAACCATTGAAAATAAAAATTTAGAGGCCAGCTATCAATTTAATAAAAGAAATTATCATCAACCAATCCCTATTCCTGGAGAGGTCAGCGGAGGTTCATCATGAATAAAATATATTTAACATTCTCAATATTACTTTTCGTTATACCACTTGTTAGCGCACAATCCTTTATAGATGTTAATATTGATAAATTATTTTTAGCGGATGAAGACATTGATTTCTTTGTAAAATTAAATAATCCAGATAGTGAAATTTTTGAAGGCAGATTATTTGTCGAACTAATTTCTCGGGAAAGAAATATTAAACTTGCCGAGGAAGCATTTTTTATTTACCCAAAAGATTCTAATATAAAAATTTTCAATGAAAAACTTGGAGCTGGAAATTATAAGTTAAGGGTCGAAATAAAGGATAGATTTTTCGAGAAAATATGGGATCAAAAAATTGTTGAATTCAATGTTGTTGGAAGCTGCAATGAGCAAATATGTTTACTAGAAGAAGCTGATCGAAAATGTGATTGCTCCAGAAATTCCGGAAATAAGTTTAACATGTCTTTAGTTGTTCTGTTTACCACAATCATTATTGGTATAGTTACAGCATTATATTTTGAAGTTAAAAGAAGGAAACCCTTGACATGAAAAGAGGAATCTCTGAGATAGTGTCTACATCGTAAATATTGCTTTAATAATTTAGTTTTATACTAAAATAGTACCTTATAGTACTAAAATAGTACGCTAAATTTAAATACTTAAATAGTACCTTATAGTACTAAAATAGTATGAAATTCCAAAAAAGCATTCTAAAAGTTTACGAATATCTGTTGATTAATCTAGGCAGAAGTATTATTGCCGAGGAGATTGTTAAAGGAGCTAAAGTAGGCAGGAGCGCCGGATTTGATGCAATTAATGAGTTGGTTAAACTTGGAATTGCTAATGAAGAACTTTCCGGCAAACAAAAAAAAATTTATCTGAAGCCTGAAAAATATAGCCTTAGCTTTAAGATTTTCCTCGATTCCTTCAAATTTAAAAACCTTGATGAGGAAATTAAACTTGCTGTCAAGTTGTTCATTGATAATATAAAAAATATAAACAATGTAAAATCAATCCTGCTTTTCGGCTCTGCTGCAAATTCAAAAGACTTTAATGATATTGACCTGCTTGTTATTCATGATAATGACTTAAACAAGGAAAAAATTCTAATTATCAGAAAGAAAATAGAGAATTTGAGCGATAAGATTTTGAATATTCATTTTAGCAACAATCTCG
Source organism: Candidatus Woesearchaeota archaeon (assembly GCA_016181275.1). Lineage (GTDB taxonomy): Archaea > Nanobdellota > Nanobdellia > SCGC-AAA011-G17 > ARS1403 > JACOZQ01. The sequence continues at coordinate 16,534 of JACOZQ010000042.1, forward strand.
ACATCGATAAATTTACCAACTCTCTTTGTATTTATGGATTTGATTATTGCACTGATTTTTTTTCAAAAGATAAATCAAGAGATTCATTTTTAGAAGCTACTGACTGGCTGAATTCTTATAAAAGAAATAAAACGGGGTTTGATAATATACAGATAAATCTTGCTTTTGCTTATTGTTATCATGCTGGCTTATATCCAAAGACAAAAAATGAAGCAAAATCTTTATTATTGAATAAATATCCACATATAAATGAGAAAAACATAAAAGAGGTTATGAAAAAAGTTGGAAAAGAAATATTCAGATGAATGGAAAAGAGCTGAGGAATTTTTAGACGCTGTAAAAAGAAATCTGAAAGAAGGCGATATTAAAACTGCTGCAAATAGGGAGTATTTTGCTTTGGAAAGGGCAGTTGTGTGCTGCTTAATGATAAAATTTGGCAAAGATTTGAAAAATCATCAAAAAATATGGGAGCTTTCCAAAAGTTTAGATACTGGTGTTTTTGATTTATTGAGGGAATTATATGATTTAAGATTACAGGCAGATTATGGGAAGAGTTCTGAAATTGTTGTGCTGAATGAAATGGTTGTAAAAGATTTTTTGGATAAAATTGAGGCCTTGCTGAAAAAACTAAAAGGAAAATATAAACTATGAAAAAAGGAATGTCGGAAATAATATCTGCAGTTCTTTTAATAGTTCTAATCACTGCTTTGATTTCTGTTGTGATAACTTTTTCTAGAAGAAGCATTGAGAGGGGCTTTGAGGAGGGGCAGGAAATTTTTGAAGGTTTCTCGAGCTGTGAGGAAGTAAAGTTCTTTATTGAAAATGCTGAATGCGGAAAAGCTGGAAACGAAGATGGGAAAATTAACAAGGACCTATTATATATAGGCATAAAAAATGAGAAGAACATTAATTTTAGAGATGCTTTCGTTGTCAAATTTCTTCTTGGAGATGGAAGTACCGAGATTAGCAGCACATTGGATGATACAAGATTAAATGCTTATGAAGTAAAGCTTATCGGGATATACAGGCCTTTTGTTCAGGGAGATTTTGGGAAAGTATATAAAGAATTTAATACTATAGAAATTATACCAAGAGTTAAGGCAGGAGATGAATTTCAGTTTTGTGAAAATAAAAAAAAGGAAGTTGAGGTGAAGAACTGTGCTCAATAAAATTTTGATTATTTTGCTTTTTGTATTCTTCATTCCTGCTGCTTATTCGCAAGAAAATGATATAACTGTTAGTCATGTTATTGTAAAAGGGGGAATCCAGATAAATATTGAAGGAAAATATTCCGAGAGCGTTGAATTCTATGAAGGGCATTATGATTCAAATGATCTTAACTATATTGATCCTATTGATAAAGTTAGAGGAAATTCCCTATTAAATTGCAATAACGGAAATTGCGAAACAATATTATTTGATTCTGTAAATATAATCAAGCCAGGAAATTATTACTTCGTTGTTAGAGATTTAGAGCAAAATCCTGTTAGAATTAATTTTGTTTTGACTTTTAATGATTTATCGAGCTGCGATTATAATGGAGTTGCTGTGAAAAACAATGCCTGCGTCAATAGCTATACAAATAAGGATGAGGACAAATCATTATACTGCAGAAATAAAGAGATTATTTTCAGCTGTACTGGTCCTGGATTTTGCGGCTGTCCAACTACTTCGCAGATTTGTTGCACTAATGAGAACTTGGAGGAGTGCAAAGGCAAAATAGGAAGCTGTGTTTTTCCTGGAGAGAAAAGATTTGAGAAAGAAGTCGAGATTGAAGGCAAGATTATAAAGCAAGAATTAAAAGATTTGGGATGTGTTTTTCCCGGAAACTTTAATGTACCTGAAGGGATTTGCGCTAATAATGTTGTTCCTGGATTGTTAGGAGATCCTGGCAATAAACTATTCGGATATGCTTGTGAATGCAATGAAATTAGTGAAGATGAGATTGACAAAGATGGAGATGGATACGATTCTATCTCGCTTGGAGGGACTGACTGCAGAGATGGAATAAATCCTGAGGGATGTCCTGTCTCATCCAGCGAATGCGATTTATCTGGAAATAAAAATCATGCTTCATGTCCTGTGTGCATAAATCCTGGGATGATTGAAAGCTGCGGGCTGAAACTTGGCAACAATAATATTGATGAAGATTGCGACGGCAGAGATTTAGACTGCAGCTTTAACTGCGATTCTGACGGAGACGGATTTTTAGATTCAACAAGTTTTACCTGCAGAACTATTGCTAAGCTAACTAACAAACAAGTTGAAGTAAATGATAATAATGCAAAAGTTAACCCCCTACAAATTGAGATTTGCGACGGCATTGATAATAACCAAAATGGATTAATTGACGAAGACTTGGAAAATTGTGCATCCAAAAATGTTAATGATGTTTTAAAAATCTCTGAAATTAAATCCCGGCCTGAAATATGCGGTGATAAAATTGATAATAATGGAAATGGAGAAGTTGATGAATCTTCTTGTAATTGCGTCGATGGACAGAGTGAAATCCTAAAAGGAATCTGCTCTAATGGCGAAAAAATTTGCAGAAATGGAAAATGGGCTGTCAGTGTTGAGCCTGTTAATTCCTGCTCTCCTTTAATCTTTGTCGACGGTTTTGACGGGAAAAATAATGCAATAGGAATTTCAAGAGATTCGAAAATAATAGTTAGCTCTACTTTCATCTGCCGGGATGAGGAGTGCAATAATATTGAGGTTAGCATATGAACAAAGTTTTTATTTTTGGAATTGTATTTTTATTTGGCTTAATCAGCGTAAATGCTGCGTGGTTTGCGAGCTGTTCAAATTCCTGCACCCCTGTTGAAAGTGGAATTAGATGTGATGATTGGACCGGCGTTGCTGAGTATTTGAATGGGTGTGATTCGAGAAATAATCTAATACAAACTATTAGATGCCAAGGGAATAGTGTTTATGGAGATAGGATTTATAACAGCCCTGAATGCCTCCCAAAAACTGAAGTTACTCCAGCTCAACCCGAATCTAATAAACCTGTTATTTCTACTGTTTGTGATAATAGGGGAGATTTAAGATGCGAAAATGGCAATCAAGAAATATGCGAAAATGGGAATTGGAGAATATGGAATACCTGCAGTTATGGATGTAATAATAATTATTGCATTCCTGGAGTTGGCCAAGATACTGGAACTACTATTGATAATACAAAAAAACTAGATGTAAGCATAAGCGGAGATATATCTGCAAGTAAACCTGCACCTGCAGAACCAAAATCTCCTGTTGCCGATATTAAAAAACCCGATGCACAACCAATAAAAAAAGAATCGATCTCTGCTCCAGCTCAAAAAATAAATGTAGACTTCAATAATAACGGATGCAGCGATTTTGATGATTATTTAGAATTCGCAAAAAATTTCGGAAGCAAGTCAAGCAAATATGATTTCAATAATAATGGAGAAGTTGATTTTACTGACTTTGTTGAATTTGCTAAAACTTATGAGCAGACTCAATGTGACACTACTCGAGCTACTACTGTAGAACAAATAGAGACAGAGATTGACTGCAATATTAATCCATTAAAATGCTATAATATTAAAAAAATTAGCGATAATTGCGATGATTTAAAACTTGGAGAGAAATGCGAAGTTTCTTGGGAAGTTGAAATAAATAAAAAATCTGCTGTTAATTCTGAGATTGGATTTAATCCTTTATTCAGCTATGAGACAAAAAACAAGAATAAAAAAGAAGATAGAGCTAATACTGTATTAAGAATTTTAAATGAAATTACGGGAAATAGGAGGTTTCCTTTGACCAGCAGCTTAATTTTTGATCTTACTGGTGGAGCTATCTTTGATTCTGGACTAGGACTACATAGGGTTGGAAGATTTGAATGCAGTCTTAAGCCTAATAGCGGAATTTGCTGCCCATCTCCATTTTTCAAAGTTTCTGAGCAGGATTCAAGCTTATGTGTAAGGGCTGGTGGAGATGAAAGCAGACTGACAAAAACTTCCTGGGTAAAGCAGGATGTACTTAAACAGATTGGAGAGAAGATGCAGAAATATCTGAACTCAAAAGATTCTAAGGAAAGAAAAGATCTAGAAAAGGAATTAAGAGAATTGGATTCCAAGTTGAGAAATTAAGGAAAATTAGCGAAAAGTTTATATATTAGTTCTGATGCATTACTTATATGAAAGAATCCATAGAATCTATACTAAAGAAACTTGAAGGGCTTAACACTATTGATTTGATAGAAAGAAAATTAAATGTAAAAAAAAACACAGCAATTAAGAAAATTTCTGAATTGAGAAAATTAGGCTATGTTGAAACTAGAGGAGGAGGCAAGCAGCCAAGATTATATAGAATATCCAGAGTAAAAAGAGAAAAAATAGGTAATTTAGGATTATATGATACAATTAATAAAAATTCTCCAATTAAACTTGTGAAACCATATGAGCATAGAATCATCATGGGAAAATTAAGTATAGAAGAAGCAATAGTTAGGGCTATTAAAAGCGGGAATTTTAGACTGATAATGGCATCTTTAGCTTTATTTAATAAAATTAAAAATTGCTCTGAACTTTATCAGTTTGCCAAAAAAGAAAATATAAGAAGAAAAGTTGGAGCTTTATATGAATTAACTAGAAAGATTATGAAGGTTAAAAGTATTGATGAGAAAACAATGAAACTCTTGATGAACGCTAAAAATGAAAAAAAATTTATTGTTGAAGGTCTTAAATCTAAAGACTTTATAGATCTTCAGAAAAAATGGAATGTTTTTATCCCTTTCAATAAAGCTGATTTAGAGAGGTATAAAGAATGATAAATTTAGAGCAACAAAATGAATTGTTTAAACTTATTGGCGAGAAGCTTAAAGATAAAATTGAGTGTTATATCATTGGAGGAAGTGCTATGATGTACTCTGGATTTAAAGGCACTACAAAAGATATTGATTTAGTTTTTGAACATGAGAATGACAGAAATAAAATTGAAAAATTATTGAAAGCATTAGGGTATAAAGAAAGAGAGGCTAAGATATTATATTTCAGAAAGAAAAATACTCCGATTTTATTACAAATGGATGAAATTAGATTTGATCTATTTTTGAGAATGATTATTAGCACGGAACTTAGTGATAATATGAAATCAAGAATGAGAGAAATCTATGAATACGGAAATTTTATTGTAAAAGTGCTTGCACCTGAAGATTTGATAATTACAAAATGTGCTACAGAAAGATCCGGAGATAGAAAGGATGTTGCTGAAATTATTAAAAATTATAATGTAAACTGGGATATAATAATTAATGAAAGTATTCATCAGGCTGAAGCCACTCCTTATGTTTTTCCGATATTTTTATACGATTTCCTGTGTGAGTTAAGAGATGATTTGAAAATTGATATTCCTAAAGAAGTGATCGATAGAATTATGCACATTAGTGAAGAAATGATGATTAAGAGAGTAAAGAAAAGTAAATAGGATAAAAGATTTTAAATGAAGCATATAAAAAAGTTGGATCTTATTAAATCTTGTTTTAAAATACCCTTTTCAATAACCAAAAATTTGAAAATATGTCTCTTGCGGTGAAGAAATTATGGATATTCCTTATAAAAATAAATGTGATTTATTGCACCCACAAAAACATCCACCAAAAACTTATAAATATTTAATCAATGAAGAAGAGAGAAAAATGGGTACATCAACAATTTATGAAAAAATGAATGACTTAGGCCTTTCTTTTAGAAGTATGACTAAGAAAGATTTAAAAGAATTAGATAAAATTTCGCCTTATAAAGAAGACAGTTATTATCGTGGATGGAGCGCCCCATTTGAACTGCACAATGGAAATGTTTATGTTCTTGTTTTTTGGAAGGGGAGATTAATGAAATTAGAGGAAGCACCTAAGATATTGAATAAGAAATATTATAGCAGTTACAAAAGAAAGACATTGAATGAATATGAATGGACTTTGCTCAAAAAATTTATTTTAAATTCTGTAAATGAATTAGATAAAGATTTCAAGAAAACTATAAGAAATAAAAGTATAAGCAAAAAGTAGAAAATCGAAAATCCTGGATATAAGATTAAAAAATTGAAAATACGAAAAATCTTCTATTTTTTCGTAATTGGAATGCGAAAAATTTATATAGTATTACTACTATGAAATTTGCATGAAATTAACTCCTTTATTAAAAGACCAGAAGAGAGAATTGGAAGATTGGCTCAAAAACAAGAAGATAATTAACAGGGAAGCATACAGACAATTTCAAAACAGCTTAGATTCTAAATTAATAAGAGTGATAACTGGAGTAAGGAGATGCGGTAAATCCGTATTAACCCATCTATTTTTACAAAATAAAAAATTTGCATATATGAATTTTGATGATGAGAGACTATTTGATTTTGATACTGATGAGATATTATCCTCTTTTCATGAGATTTATGGAAGGGATATTAAAAATCTCTTTTTTGATGAAATACAAAACCTAGATAGATGGGAATTATTTGTGAACAGATTAAAAAGACAGGGGTTTAATATCTATATTACAGGAAGCAATTCCAATCTGTTAAGTAAAGAATTAGCCACTCATTTGACAGGAAGGCATATGGCCATAGAATTATTTCCTTTTAGCTTTAGGGAGTATCTTAAAGCCATTGATTTTAAAGATGATTTTGAAACTACGATTGGAAAAGGCAACTTAATGTACGAATTTAGAAAATATCTAAAAGATGGAGGATTTCCTGAGATCGTCATAGAAAAAGAAGAACCAAAAAGATATCTTAGAGGATTATATAGCAGAATAATTGAAAGAGATATAATAAACAGGCATGATATAGCTTATAAAAAAACCTTTAAAGAAATTGCTATGACCTTATTAAGCAATCCTGGAAGGAAAATTAGCTACAACAAATTAAGAAAGCAATTTAACATTAAAAGCGACCATACTGTTAAGAATTATGTTTCTTATCTCGAGGAAGCGTATTTAATATTCCTATTGAATAGGTTCTCTTACAAACCAGTAGAGATAGAAAAAAGCGAAAAAATATCCTATGCAATAGATACCGGCATGATAAATAATGTTTCTTTAAAATCTTCGCAAGATTATGGAAGGTTTTATGAGAACGTGGTTGCATTAGAATTATTCAGAAAAAAGTCTTTTGATTTAAGCATTGAAGTTTATTACTGGAAAAATATTAAACACGAAGAAGTAGACTTTGTTATAAAGCAAGGACTAAAAGTTAGACAATTAATACAAGTTTGCTATGACATTTCAGATCTAGAGACAAAAGAAAGGGAGTTGAAAGCACTGGTAAAAGCTTCAAAAGAATTAAAATGCAGCAATCTTCTTATCATTACAGAGGATAAAGAAGGGGAGGAGAAAATAAAAGGAAAAAAAATAAAATATATCCCTTTATGGAAATGGCTGTTAAAAGAATAAAGAAAAATAAATAAACTCTAAATATTTAATGAAAGATATGCTAAAAAGAGGCGTTTTTGTACTTTTGTTTATAGTATTTAGTAGTTCTGCTTATTCTTTGATTGGTGATTTTGACTTGAATAATGAAGTAAATTTTAATGACTTTGTGCAATTTGCCAGGGCTTTTGGAGAATTTAATGTAGAAAATTCTGAAGGAGAGACTTTTTATGACAGCCATTT
>JACOZQ010000019.1 GCA_016181275.1 Candidatus Woesearchaeota archaeon
AGTATTCTAACAAGATTGCAATAGACAAAGAAGGCAAATTAGGATGGATTTTTTCTCCAAAGATATACAATGACTTTATTAAAAGGCAGGACTTGAAGAGGTGAGCAAAATAGGGAAAGTACAGCCTTCAGAAATCAGATGGGAAACTCCTAAATTAAAAGAAGTTTTTTATGAGCTAGAGAGAAAAGACCCTACTTTGTTCAAACAGATTAATTGAATATTTTTCAAAACAGAAAAGCTTATATATAAAATCTATTTTAATATTACAATACATTGTAGGAGATAAAAATGGAAGTTTCAATAACTAAAATATCAGAAAATGGACAGATTGTTATTCCATCTGAAATAAGGAAAGATGCAGGCATAAAACCCTCAACAAAGTTTATAGTTTTTAATGAGGGAGGGAATATAATGCTGAAACAAATTAAAAAAGAAGCTTTAAAGGAAGACATGATGTTAATTGAAAAAATAAAGAAAAGTGAAGAGCAGATAAAAGAAGGCAAATTTGTCAAAGCAGATGCTTCTATGAGTGATGAAAAAATAGATGATTTACTGATGGCTTAAAATGCAGATAATATTCTCAGAAGAGTTTAGAAAAGATTTTAAGAAAATTAAGGATAAATCAATTAGGCTAAGAATTATTAACCATCTCAAAAAATTAGAGCAGCTTCCCGAATCAGGAAAACCTTTGCAGTATCATTTGAAAGGACATAGGAGCATAAGAGTTCCTCCATTTAGGATAATTTACAGATTAGAGCAAGATAAAATTATTATAAACTGCTTTGATCACAGGAAAGATGTTTACAAGTGAATGTTGAAATTAATCAAATAAGAAAATGGAAAACACACATGGAGAATTTTGCGAAATATTTGGAGCAAATCCAAGAAATAGAATCATAGAATTTTTCTTAGAGATGAGAGGATTAGATTTCAGCATAGGAGACGTCGCTAGAGAAACAGGTTTGAATCGGGCAACAACTTATAATACAATAGAAGAGTTAGTAAAGGCAAAATACTTAATCCTAACAAGAAAAGTAAGCGGAGCTCAGTTATATATATTGAATACAGAAAAAGAGGAAGTTAAGGTTTTGATTAATACATTCAATATGATTCTACAAAGAATAGCTGAGAAATATAGGGAGAAACAGAAGGTTGTTGCATAAATAAAAGATTATAATGCGCCCGGGAGGGGATTCGAACCCCCGGCCCCAGCATTAGGAGTGCTGTGCTCTATTTACCCAGAACCTTTTTCTTTGAAAGCTTTTTTCTTGGTGAAGCTTCTTTTTTTAAAGAAGGTTCTTCCAGGCTGAGCTACCCAGGCATTATAAAATTTACAAGAAAATACATCTTTTAAACTTTCCTAACAAAAACCAAAAATCCAGTATGCATTAATCCATGATGATCAGGTCTTGCCCTAGTTTCATCTATAATCCATTCTCTTTCAATGTTCTCAACAATTTTAATTAATCTAAAATCACTATCTAATTTATTCACGAATTCAATTACTTGAGTTATATTAGGCAAATATGTTGCGAGCTCGCCTTCTTTCCTTAACGCTTTTTTACAATTTTTCAAAGCCTTCCATGAATCCTTAATATCTAAAGTTATCAAATCAATATTTTTGTCTTTAATGTTTTCAAACACATCCAGGTTTCTAAAAGCTACATTCTTCAATCCAAATTTTTTTGCATTCTCTTTTGCTATCTCTAAAAATTCTTTTCTGTTATCATAGCTGTAAACTTTTTTCACAAATCTGGCTAAGTTAATTGTTAGCACACCCGAGCCAGAACCAGCATCCAGAACTTTCGAATCTTTATTAATGGAGGTATTAGCAAGGATTGTTCCAATATCTTTCTGTAAAATTATTGCAGGTCCTCGTTTAATCTTTCTTAATGTGTTTAAAAAATTATTATTCATTTCTTTCAATGATGAAATTGCCGCTAATTAATCTTTCGATTCCATTTTCATGCATCATAGCTTTCAATTTTGCCTCGCTATATTCAACAGCCGTCATGTCTCTGCAGCCAGAGCAGCAATAATGTCTTCCATATTGATCAACAATTGGTCTGTCTGGATCGATCATATTATCACATTCTTCATAAAAACATTTTTCTGCCATAAATAATAAAAGAACTAAAAACTTAAATCTCTTTTGCTTATAAATTATCTTTTATTGTGTCTCTGATTTCAATTAATACTTCATCATTCGGAATAAAAGGTTGATATGGAGCATAATTCTTCCTATAATTTCTATCAATGAATTTTACTCCGCAAAACTCTCTTGGATGTTTATATCTGGGAATGACATGGACATGCAGATGATTTGTTGTTTTTGCAAAGGAAGCATAATTCATTCTATCCGGCCTAAAAGATTTTCTCAAACTTTCTCTCAAAATTTTTCCAATGTCAAAAAACTCATCTCTTTCATAGTCATTCATATCAAGAAAATCAATATCGCCGTCTCTCCTGGACCAGATAACAGATCTTCCAAGATAGGCCTGATCTTCATGCAAATTTATCTCCCAATAATTAAAGTCAGCTATATGCAACAGTTTTAGTCTTTCAGGATTCATTTTTATTTCATTATTAATCTTCTTTTGAAATGATATTTGTGGGTGACAGGATTCGAACCTGCGTAGGCACTAAGCCAGCAGCTCTTGAGGTTAGGCAATCCGAAGATTTCTGCCCCGATTGGCCGCTCCGGCACACCCACATAATCTAAAAAATTAGAGGACACTATTTAAACCTTTTTCTTTACCACTTAAAAGGAAATATTTAAATATCAAAAATTATTAAAAGAATATATGTCCAGAAGAGATAATTGGCCAAGAGGAAGATACCGATTTCATGACCATGAATCAATAACTAGAATTATGAGGGTAATTCGTGAAAAAAAACATCTTCCTTCAGCAGCAATAGCATTGGGCTATAAAAACCGTGGATCTCTCTGCGATACATTGGGTAGATTCTATTTAAGACATCCATTGTTAAAAGATGGTGTAAATGCAATTATTCAAGATAATTATAGATGTCAACATATAAGGCATGTTAGGAATATAGTAGCAACAGTATTAGGAAATTATTGCTATCTTAGGTCAGCGGCAGAAGAATTGGGATATAGAAGTGTTCAAAGCTTGGAAGTAACTATGAGCCAGATTTATTCTGAATTTCCTCGAACTAAAACAACTCCAGGATTAAAAAGAATTATACAAAGAAATAGAGAGATGGCTAAAATAAGGGGATATAGAGACTAATGAAACTATCAGTTCTATTCTCGGGAGGAAAAGA
>JACOZQ010000043.1 GCA_016181275.1 Candidatus Woesearchaeota archaeon
CTACATTCCTGTTTCTGCATTAATCAATAGAAAACTTGGAGTTCTGGAAAGCGTTGTGAAATTCTTGAAAGAGAATTATGAGCTGAATTATTCTGGGATTGGAAGATTACCTTGAGAAAATATCTGGACAGATCTGGGATAATAAAGCTTAAATATAAGAGTGATTAATAAAGCTTAAATATAAGAGTGATTAATAAAGCTTAATAAAATAAAGGTGAAAGTGTGGAAATAAAAAGATGGTGGTTGTCGGGACCAATAATCTTCTTAGTAATTTTTATTATTCCAATTGTTTATGCCAGCTTTTTTGATGTGTTTAGATTAGGCATTGAAGATATAACAGGAAGAGATGCTGTAACTGCTTCAATTTCCGTCGGCAATAATGCCCCGAATATAAGCGATGTTTCTTTATCTGGACAGAGCTGGGCTCCGTTAGAGGGCGGTGTAAGAGTTATTGAAATTTCTTTTCTGGCTAATGATGCCGAGGGTGCTGGTAATTTAGATAATTTAAGTGCAAAAGTGAATGTTTCATATCAGTCATTAACTGGGGCTGGATTGTTGAGCAGTTCCAATAATAGTTGTATATCTGCCAATATTGATTCAGATACAATTAATTACACTTGCGAAGTAAGTATGCAGTATTTCTGGGATCACTCAACTGCATGGACTGTTGATGCTGAAGTTAATGATAGTAATAACAATCCTGCTATAAATTCTAGCAATGCAAACACTGTTGATAATTCAAGCAATTGGACTTATTCTGAGCTGGTTGCTGCTAATTTATCAGATTCATCTTTAGCTTGGACTAGTGTTGCTCCCAGCGATACAAATGCATCTTCAACTACAAACCTAACTTTAGAGAATACGGGGAATTCATTATCATTGAATATTGCAAGCACTTTAATTGACCTCGGGGGATCTGGGACTCCTTATATACCGGCTGAAAACTTTTCTGTATTTAATATAACTAATACTGATAAATTTGAATGTGACTTTTTAAATCAAAGCGCTGCTGCTACTCCTGGAGCTAGTCCTTTAGTTGGAGTAAATGATACTGCTATAAGGCATAATACCAATACAATGGCTAGGGGCGGAGGTGCTGGCAATTTCGGGCTTGTAAATGTGTGCTTGTTTGATGTTCCTGCTGATTTGACTGGAGGGACTTATAATACCAACTCTGGAGGAAGCTGGACAATTGTCGAGGAGGATAGCGGTGAGTAAAATGAAAATTAAAAATTCATTAATATTTATTGTATTTATTTTGTTTAGCTTTTCTGTTCTTGGATTTGGAGCTACTCAGCCCGGAACTGTTTTTGTACCTGCTGGTGAAAGTAAAATTGTTGATTTCTCTGTTCAAAACGGAGGAGGTGCAAAAGAGGATGTTGTTGCAACCTTGGCTGTTGTAGATGGAGAAGAGATTGTTGAGCTTGTTGAAGACAATAAATACTCTATTCCGATTAATGGAGAAGTAATTGCTAAAGTAAAAGTAAAAGTTCCAGCTAATGCTAATACCAATGATAAATGGAATGTAAAATTATCTTTTAGAGCTGAACCAGTCGGATCTTCTATTCCTTCTGGAATGGTAAGTCTTGGATATGGAGTTGATATTAAATTTGATGTTGTTGCTTCCGAGCCTGCTGAAGAAACTGCTCCATTTGCTGCAACTGGAGAAGCAACTAAAGAATTAGAAGTCGGAAATATTTTAATTGCTTTAATTTTGCTGGCTTCTGCAGCAATAGCAGGGAGATATTATTTAAGAAAGAGAAAGAATTCATCTTCATTATCTTCGAGATCAACTGAAAAGGCAAAGACGAAAATGGCAGCGAGCAGGAAAAGAAAAAGAAGATAATTTTAAATAGAATAATCTCTTAGTTTTTGACATGAAAATAAAAAGAGTGATTGCAGCAATAGTTGTTATTTTGAGCTTGTTCTTTTTATTTCAAATATTCTCTGGAAATATTAACTTTACTGGAAAAAGCATCTTTCATATTACTGGAAAAGAATCTTTGTCTGTTTCTATAACCGTAATTGCTAACCCCCCTTCAATAATAATTGATTCTCCGCAAAACGGGACCTATTATTTTAATTCAATCTCCATACTAATAAATTTCATAGCAACTGATTCTACCAGCGATGTAGACACAATACAATACGACATCAATAACACAGGAAATGTGACAATAACAGGGAATACAACATTAAACTTTGGAGCAGGGGAATATTTTCTAAGATTGATTGCAAATAACACGGCAAACCGCTTGAATAACTCGGAATCTGTTTCATTTAGAGTAAACACTTACAGTGAATCTGAATTCGACGATGAAAATGGAGACGGCATTATTGAATTTGAACATGCAAATGACACTAATGTGCAAGAATTTCTAGAAAAAATCGAGGGACTGCCTGCCGGCGCAAAAATAAATTTTACTTCTTATAATTCAACCATCCCTTCTGACTGGGCTACTCCTTCTTCAAATGAAGTTGCTACTTCTTTAAAGCATATGGAATTCAATGTGAATGAATCAACTACAGGAGGAAGCTATACAATCTTCTTTAATTTGACAAGCAGCGAGCTGGGAAGCATTTCTCCAGGCGATGTGAGAATGTATATTTTTGAAAGCGACTGGGATGAATTAACAACTAATGTTATAGACTCGAGCTCAGATCCAAAATCATTCAGCGCCGTGACAACTCATTTCTCAAGATTCTTGATTGGAGAAAAGGGAGCTGGAACTACAACAGTTACTGGAGGAGCTGTCAGCGGAAGCGATATTGCCAGAGGGGGAAGCAAAATAGAAAAGCCTTCTTTTGAAGTTGATCAGGACATTGTAAAAGTTCTGGTTAAAAAAGGAAGCAGCCTGAGAAAATCAATCAACATAAAAAACACAGGAGACTTTTTGCTTAATGTCATAATTGATCTCCAAGAATTGAAAAATGTAATCTCCTTGAGGGAAAATAGTTTTGCATTAAAACCAAATGAAGAGAAGATAGTTGATTTCGATGTTTTAACTGGAGCCGGAGTTGCACCGGGAGTTTATATCGGGAATATTTTAGTTAAAGCAGAAGACATTTTGAAAACAATAAAAGCAATAATTGAAATTGAATCTGAAAAAATATTATTCGATGTAAGCCTGGATATTCCTCTAGAGTATAAAACTGTTAATCCTGGAGACGAGTTAAGAATACAATCTACTTTATTAAACCTTGGAGGGCTGCAGAATGTGGATGTTTTAATTGAATACTATATCAAAAATACAAGGGGAGATACGATAATAAAAGAGGAAGAGACAATTAGTGTTGGAGCTCAAGCATCTTTTATAAAGAAATTTTTGCTTCCTGATGATCTTGCTCTTGGAGAGTATGTTATAAGCGCTATTGTCAAATACCAGGATTCTGTAGGCACTTCAAGCGAGACATTCAATGTTGGAAATGCTGAAATCGGCAATACATTCTGGAACATTGGAATTATAACCGGGATATTAATAATAATCATGCTGGTTGTTTATTTCCAGAAAAAAGGGCTGAAAAACATTGAAAAGATGCAAAAAATAAGGCTTGAAAAATTAGAGCAAAATAAAGATAATATTCCAAAGCCAAAGCTTGACGAGAAACTGAAAAAAGAGCTTGATATGCTTGAAAAGAGCTATAAAGAGGGCTATATCAATAAAAACGCTTATTTGAAAGCGAAGGAAAGGATTACGAAAATAGTGTAGTATCCTATTATAAAGGGATATATATTGATTATTTATCCCTTTAGATGGGAGTAAGTAAAACGCGTATAAAGGATTAGATCTTATGAATTTATAGATTAACAGAGACCCAGATACAGAGACCCAGATGGTTCTCAGGAAAAAAATGCCCTTGCGAGACAATTTAAATCCTCAATATTAGGATAGTATAAAAGATATTAAAAAACTTTCTGAAATAAGAGAGTTAAGAGCAAAAGAAGTTTTAATGGCTGGAAAGCCACAATTACTTTCAGAAGAAGAATTTATAGTTCCATCTTCAAATGGAAAAGACAGCTACAGGATTATATATTTAGACTCATGGAGCTGTAATTATTTAGACTTCAAAATAGATGCCGAAAGATAATATACCAGCTGAAAGATGCAATATTAAATTAGAAGGCAACAGATGGAATACTCTTTTGCTTAATTTCCTAAAAGTCCCTAATCTGCGACATTAAGTTGTTACAATTCAATTATAAAAGAATGTGATTAGGATTAATTAGTATTTATACATTGTTAAATCATTATCAAATAAATCTATATACAATCTATACTTTATAGGTTAACTATGGATTGGGAATTAATATCATTCATTAAAAGAAGCAAACAGAGAATATTGTTAAATCATTGTCAAGTTGTTATCAGATAAATTTATATACAATTTCTACTTTATAGGTTAACTATGGATTGGGAATTAATATCATTCATTAAAAGAAGCAAACAGAGAATGCTAATTTTAGAGAACTTTCACTCTTCTATAACGCCTTCTGAACTGGCCAAAAGAACTAATTTATCTCCCAGCCATATCTCTAGAACTTTAAAAGAGCTGGAAGCAAATGGGCTTGTTATATGCAAAACCCCGAAAGCACACATAGGAAAGATCTATACTTTAACAGAAAAAGGAGAGGAAATACAAGAAGTAATAAAAGGTGGAGAATTAGCTGATAAGTACTCAGAGGATACTAAATAACTATACTTTAAAGATATAATAAGTAAACAATCAATATATAATGTATAACCATATAAGATTAAGATAAAATTCTATTCCTGAAATAAGATTCTTTTCAAAAAAGCTTCTGAGTAAAATGAAATAATAAGGGCTTTGTGCAATTTGCAATAAAAAGAAAATTTAATGTGATTATAATATGGCTAGAGTTATATAAAGTATATAATCAATATTTAATATATATTCATTAATAATACAAAGTATACTTATTATATATATAATAATGATTATTTTATCTAATAATTTCACTAAGTCTAGCTTTTGTATCTTTGCAAAGCTAACTAGTGTTGATGAGTCAATTACGGGCATATTTAGTGTGTAATACACATACAAAGAATTTAGATCTTTTGATAATTGGTTCTTGTTTTGATAATTGGTTCTTGTTTAGGGTGTTGCGGTGCGCAATTCTAAGGAGAAAACAGTAATAATAGGAAAAGGCGGCGCACTGTTGAGATTTTCATACTTTCTCTTTTAAGTTACATGATGGTGACAATATTGCTAAAGCTCTTATTCCGAAAGAGTATATCCTAAAATATAATGCTAAGAATTTATGGAGAGTTGAGTTGAGTAAATTTTGGAGGATGCTTTATACCATTAAAGAGATCAAATAGAGATTATTTGCTTCATTCTAGACATTATTAACCATAAAGAATATGATAAGAATTGGTTACAAGGGCAACTAATTTATCTTCAGCCAGAGCCCGATAAATATTCTATGAGAAGGCTTTAGCGAGAAAATCTTATTATATTGCAAAAAGTGTTAAAAAATGACACTTTTCAAAATGAAACAGAGTCCTATTTATGGTTACTAGTAATAAAAATTTATAATATTTTAGATAAATTGATTACTAGTAATATACATGAATTTGAGTTAATATATCGGTATTTCATTTTAATTATTTATAATAATCGCGAGTTTATTATTTATAAGGCTCATTTATTAGTTTCATAAATAGATTTTAGTTTTTAAATGATGTTAAAGATTTTACTTTACTAATCAATTCTTTTATACTTACAGGCTTGCTAATAAAACCAACTACTTTTTTCTTTTTAATTAACGCTTTTTCCTTATTAGAAAGGCTTGCAACACCTGTTAAGAAGCAAATTTTAACATCCTTAACTACCTCTGCTAATTTATAGGCGGGAATTCCCCCCATGATGATGTCCAAAAGTATCAAATCAGGCTTGACTTTCTTTAGTTTTATCAAGCAGTCTTTTACATTCACTGCTGTGATGACTTTAAAACCGGATTTTTCAAGCACCTTCTTGACTGCCTGCCTTATGTCAATTTCATCATCCACAACCATAATTTTCTTTTTTCTTTTTTTAATTTTTTCTTTCATTTATCACGCAAATGCTAATTCGGATTTTTTAATGTTTTTAACTGGTTTTATAGGCATTGTGAAATTGAAAACCGTGCCTTTTCCTACTCTGCTTTTAAACCAAATTCTGCCGCTCTGCATTTCAATAATGCCCTTGCATAGGCTTAATCCCAGGCCAAGCCCTTTCCTAATGCTATGAACCTGGAAAAACGGATTGAATATCTGCCTTTGCTTGCTGGCTGGGATTCCTATTCCTGTATCACTAATGCTGAACAGAATATAATCTTTTTGCATTTTTGCAGAGATTCTTATAGCGCCTTTATTCCTGTTAAATTTAATTGCATTGTCCAACAGATTATTTATGACTTGAGAAATCCTTCTTGGATCGGCTTTAATTATTGGAACTTTCTCAATGTGAATAAAAGGCTTAATCTTTTTTCTGCCCATAGCTGGTTTATGGAACTCGACAATTTTTTCTATCAAGTCTTTAATATCTACCTTTTCAAAATTGAACTCCAGTTTTGCATTTTCAATGCGGGAAATGTCCAGCAGATCAATAATGATTTTATTCAATAAATTAGTGTTGCTAAGAATTGCCTTTAATGTTTTTCTCTGCTCATTATTCATTCTTCCTAATTTTTTTTCTAAAAGCAGCTCCAAATTCAAATTTATTGGAGTGATATAATTTCTCATCTCATGCGATATAATTGACAAGAAATTTTTCCTTAATGATTCAATATTTTCTATTCTGCTGATTGACTTATTTAATACATCGCCGAATTTTTCAAGCTCATCATTAGTATTTAAATTAACACGAGCTTTAAGACTTCCATTCTTTAATTTATTAATCACATTTGTTAGTTTTTTTATCGGATCTATTAACATTTTATTGGCAATCATTAGGATTATTACAATTATTACAACTATAAGGATTGACCAGGAATAAAGCAGGATTGAATTTTTTATCCTTTCCTGCTCGATCAGCAGAGATACTCCTTCGCTTTTGTCTATAAAAAACCTCGAAATAATTGTGCTCCTGCTTATCACTTTACCCTCTATTAAAAGAATCTCTTTAACAAGGCCCGCAATATTTTTATTGCTCCCATTTATCAAGGCGCTAAAAAGATCCTGCCTTAATTCTTCATAAATATTAATCTGCTCTTCTAACTCCTTGACTAATCTAAACGTTGTTGGATAGATAAACTCTGCAGACCCATCACTTGCCGAGGATTTCAGCTCATCAAGAGAATTTTTTCTTTTTTCAGCCAGCTCCTTATATTCATCAAACAAATCCTCAATCTCTTCCTGATCCGAACTTAAAAGCGCCTGGTCGGTTACCTTGCTGATTTCAAGCGTGTAAAACCTTATGTCGATGGCATGCCCAGAATCTTTTATGGCTGAAGATATGATCTGGTTATATATCTCATTGGATTTGTTAATTTTATAATGTGAGTATCCATGTATAATTAAAAAAAATATTAGAGGGATAAGAATCAGCAGGAATATTTTAACTTTAATTTTCATCTTTCCTCCTATATACAAAAAATAAAGCAAATGAAATAAAACTTGCGACAGCAAAAACTGCCGGCATTATTTTTTTATACAAGATTAATTTTGCCTTTTCCCTCTTTGCTAAGTTAATTTCCTCGAAGAAGCTAGATGCTTTATAGAAATTATTGAACTTATTCCATGGATGAATTCTTTCTCCTGTTTCTATGTCATAATAATATGCAATGGCATTATCTTCATACCTAATTAATCTTCCTGTAACCGGCTCAATCCACGCCTGTAGATTTATATCTAAATTAACTCCTTTTTCTTCAGGAACTCCGGGGAGGTGAGAAAGATCTTTTGTCTGGTCGGCATTATAATCTGCTTCATATCTATAAACTTTAAGCCCGAATAAATTTTCTTCTTCTTTAAATTCCATTAGAGCTGGAGCATCATAATTTATGTGCCAATAAATATACGGCTGGCTTTTTTTTAATCCTCCTGGAGCAAATAAATAACCGTCTCGATCTCTATCGCCATAACCTGAAACGTGCTGCCCTGTTCTCTTATCGATGCCATAGATTCTTTCAACTGAAAAAATTTCTTCTCCGCCCGGCTCTGAAACTTTGAAAACATTTTTTATCAGCAGCACATCATTCTCATCATCCTCGCCAACGACTTCATAAAAAAATGCAGCTTCAGAATTAACCTGGCCTGAAAAATCTTCTATCTCCGGATCATAAAAATTATCAATTGAAAAAATATTTGCAGAGTAATAAAAATCAGACGGAACTTCCAGCAAGATAGGAGTAAAGTAAAGCAGCCAAATTGGAATTATTGCTAAGAGGATAACACCTATAATTAAATAAAAAATGTTTTTATTTTTCATTTCCTTTTCTTATAAACTAGTAATTCCATGTTTTTATATTTAACTATCATCCCATGTTGCTGTAAATAAGTATCTCGTGCTGAAAGGGATTTACAGAAAGAAGCTGAAGCTCAATTAGGAAGTTTTGAGGATTTTAAAAGAAAGATTAAACCAAAATTAGTAAATATTTGCAATTTATTTTAATTTATTTTTAGAGAACTTTGGATAAATATCTGCACAAAGCCATTAATTAGTCAACGCCATAAATATTGTAATAGAAAAGTTAATAAATACATTTTATATAATAACTAAAATAGTTACTATGCAAAACAAAACTTCAAGGAAAATTATTGATAAACTCAGATCGAAGAATGAAAGAATACTCTCAAAAGAGGAGATTATTAAGACGATTAGGGACTATCAAAAAATATACAAAAGAAAAGTGAATATAATTAGTTTATGGACATATTTAAGAAAAAATAACTACATAAAGCGCATTTTAAAAGACTTTTACTATATTTATTCATTAGAAGAAAGACATAACCACTACTGCAGGCTTTCTGAAGGAGAGTTAATCTTTCTTGCCTTAGAAAAATTAAGAATCGAATGGTATTTGGGATTGGAAAATGCTTTAAAAGAAAATAAGATTAGTTGGCAGGCCCTTAATATCACAATAATAATAAATAATAAATTTTCTGGAATTAAAACATTGGGAAATTCTAAATTTAAATTTATAAAAACAAAACCCTCCTTATTTTTTGGTTTGATTAAAAAAAAGACTAATAATAAAGTACTATATTCTTATTCGGATTTGGAAAAGACTTATCTGGATTTCCTTTATTTTTACTCTTATAAAGGTGAAAAGGTAGAGATTATTAAAAAGGATTTGGATTTTGAAATCGTAAAATACAGATTAATTGAATATGCCAAAAAATACCCTAAAAAAATTCAGGAGGCAATTTAATGGTTTCTCAAGATATTATCAGAAAATTTGTAGCTCAAATAAAAGAGGAGCATAAAGAGATAAATGAACCAACAATAGAAAAAGATTTTTACCTAACTTTAATGCTTAATGAAATTAGCAGAGAGATAGAAGAAAATAAAGAATCTGTATTCAGCAAACTTGTTTTTAAAGGAGGAACTCTCCTCACCAGGGCTCATCTCAATTATCATCGTATCAGCGAGGATCTTGATTTTACTTATCTGGAAAATAAAAAATTAAATAAAACTTCTTCAAAACAAAGGAGAAGGATTATTTCCAAATTTACAGACCAATTAGCTAATGAGATTAGCAAAATAAGTAAAAAATTTGATTTAGATTTCTCCAAAAATAAGACAAATAAAAAGTATTGCAAAGTAATGGACCGGAAAAATGTCTATGTATTTAGAATATACTACAATCCTGTATATGGCTCTGAAGAATTCATTAAATTTGAAATTAATTTTAATGATGAATTGATCTACCCTATCCTATTTGAGGAGATTAAACACTTGTTTGATTCTGAATTAATCAAGGATTTGGAATTTGTTGAGGACATCAAAATAAATATGAGAAAAAATATTCCATGTTATAACCTAAGAGAGGTTGCTGGAGAAAAGATGAGGGCCATCTTAACAAGACCGAATATTAAGGAAAGAGATTTGTTTGATTTGTTTTTAATCTCGAAGAAAATAAATGTTTTTGCGTTAGACAAAGAAAAAATAGTTAATAAAATAGTTAGCTCTAAATCATTTATCAAAAATCTGCCTAGTAAAATTCAAACTAATCTAGAAAGACTGATTGAAGGCGAGAAAAATGTAATTGAAGAAAAAGATAAACTAATTTTAATCAAATTTGAAGAGAAAGAATATTCTAATTTTCAGAAAAAACTAGTCCCTTTGCTCGTAGATATGGGAAAGCAATGTTTGTTAGAACTGCCAAAATCTAAAAAGTAATGGCCTGTCTGCTCGGAGAGATTTACTTCAAATACATACTTATTATCTCTTTTTACTCTTCTAAAAAAATCCAGTTTTTTTCTTGTGGCTTGTTTTTTATTAGTCCTCTTTATTTCTCATGTAACAATGCTTATACTTACATAAACAGTTTTTATTACTTAATTTAATCTATTTTTGCTTTGTCTTTCTTTTTATTACTTAAATATACAGAATTTATTACTTATATTTTGTTATATATACTTACATAAATAGATTTTAATACTGATATCTTGATTGCTAATCTTACATATACAGAATTTATTACTTATTATATCTATAGAAAAATCTGTGAGATTATAACTGTTAAATCTTATTGTTTAAAATATTTTGTCACTTTTTCTTTCATATTTTTAGGATAGTGTTTTAGATATCTTTTTAGTTTATTATCGTCTATTTTTTCTTTAAACTTATTAATAACCTCTTTTGACATAGTCTGCCTAAAAAACACCATGTCAATAAATGTTTTTTCTATATCTGAATATGGCAGATAAAAATCTCCATCCTGAATGTAATCTATCCCAAATATAAGATTCTTTTTAGCTCTTTTTATTAGAGCGTTTGATCCAATAATCTTTCTTAATCCAGGCCTGATTTTCTTAGAAGTAATAATCACTGGAATTACTTCCTGCCTCCATAAATTATGGATGCTTAATGAGCTTTGCAATCCAAGATAACCTGGCTTGAAACATAAAACAGCTAAAGAAGAATCTTTGTGCCTTGTATAACATCCTTTTGCAACTTTGTATATTCTTTTTTCTTTAATGAGATTAGAAATTAACAGTTTTGCATAACCACTTTTTATTCCAATAATTCTTTCAATTGACTTAAAGTCGACAACAGGACTTTTTTCAAATAATTCTAAAACCTTTTTTATATGGATGGATTTTCCCATTTTCTTTTTATATATGCTATAATATCTTCGCTTGAAGGTATAATTCCTTCTAATATTATTACTTTCAAGTCGCTTTCATCTACGGGCGGATTATAATTTTTAATAAGTATACCAATTTCATTTTTAATATTATCAAAATTACTAATTAATTTTAACAGGAAAAAGACATCATATAAATCCCTTATTTTTTTTCTTTTTACGTAAGTTGCTACTTTTTCTTTTATCAGCTGCTCTTGCGACAGTCCATATACGGTAATAATAGTTCCATCGATTTTTTCGTAATTTATAATAATGCCTTTGGTATTTTGGAAAGTTCCTTCTAATCTAACAGAAATTCTATTGTATTCAAATTCAGAATAAACGCTCCTGTCAGAAATTTTCTTTTTTATAATTGTAAAACCTTTTTTCCCCAGACTTTCAAAAATTTTTTCAATTAACTTTTTATCTTTAGAAAAGTAAAAATCCAAATCATCTGAGAACCTATTTCCATAGTAGCATCTCCATATACAAGTGCCTCCGTGAAAGACAGCTTTATCGTTCATTTTGCATATTTCGTCAACTATCAAATCCTGCACAAATGCTATTTTTCTATGTGATTCTTTTTTAATTCTATTTGCCAGAGGTATCTTGTTTTCCATAATAATAACAAAAGTTATATATTTATATATCTTTCGTTTATTCTAATAATTCATGTTTTCGTAATAATTTCTTTTTTTCATGTATTTAATGTAAATCAATATATTAGGATTATAATATAATTCACTCATTAGAAAGATTTATATCTCACTTGTAATTACATTAATTATAGGTAATACAGGTGATATAATGGATATAAGGTATAGTAAACATGCAAGAGAACAGATAATAGCAAGAGGGATATCTGTAAATGAAGTTAGAGAAGCCATTCAAAGAGGTATAAAACATATACAAGAGCCAAATAAGATTGTAAGTGATCATAAATATTTTAGCGTTGTTTATAAAAAGATTGGCGAGATTTACTATATAATAACTGTTAAACCAAGGTGGTAAAATGACAAAATGTCCAATATGCGATAATGGAAAATTAAAAAGCGGAGAAATAGAAGAAACAATGTTTGGAATTTATTTAGGTAAATTTCCTGCCGAGATATGTGATAGATGCGGAGAATCCTTTACTAGTGAAGAAATGACTAAGAAAATTGAGATGATTGCCAAAGAAAAAGGCATATGGGGTCTTGGAATCAAAACAAAGGTTGCTAAAACAGGAAACTCTCTAGCAATCAGAATTCCTAAAAACATTGCCAAATTTCTCCATTTAAAGGAAGGAAGAGATGTTTTTATCCATCCTGAAAAAGATAAATTTGTAATTGAGACCATTTGACTAATGATCTGGCTTCTTATTTTTTTATTTTTTTATTTTTTTAGTAGAAATATTTATATATTACTTTACTTACATAAACAGTGTTTCAAACTTACAGGAATATAAATAGTACTTAAAGAGGGAGATAGAATTACTTATATAGGTAGAAAAAAAGGTGTGGATTTTGAAAAAAATCAAGATTTTGCTAGTTCTGATGAGCTGAAACTGCTTAAAAAATTGTTTAATGACTTTAAAGAAAAATATAAAATTAGCAGCCCTGAATTGCTGAATGAAATTGACAAAAAAGAAATATTAATTCCTGCTTCGATTTTCAATGAAACGCTTTCTTCTTTGGAATCTGCTGTAAAATATTTGAGGGAGAATTTGAATTTAGCGAATAAAAAAATTTCTGAAGAGCTGAACAGGAGCGAGAAGACAATATCACAGTCTTATAATTCCGCCAAAGAAAAACTTGCTGAAAATTTTGACATTAAGGAAACAAAATACTACATACCCGCTTCGATTTTAGCTGAAAGAAAATTTTCTGTTCTTGAGAGCATTGTGAAATTCCTGCATGAAAAATTAAACTTGAATTACAGCGAGATTGGAAGGGTTTTGAAGAGAGATCCGAGAACAATCTGGACTGTTTACAACAGAAGCAATGTGAAAGGGGGTGCAGGATGAACAAAAAAGAGCTGGATTTTATTCTGCAGGAGGGAGAGGGATTAAAATTGGAATTTAAAGAATCACTAAATAACCTCGATAAAGAGCTCGCCGCACTTGCAAACTCAGAAGGCGGAAGAATCTTTTTGGGAGTAAGCGATGATGGAAAAATAAAAGGAATAAAAATAACAAACAAATTGAAATCAGAAATTCAGGATTTAGCAAACAACTGTGATCCTAAAATAAAAATCAAGCTGGAAAATTTTGAAAACATCTTGATAATTCATGCTGAAGAAGGGAAAGACAAGCCTTACAAATGCTCTTCTGGATTTTACATAAGGCAGGGGCCTAATTCTCAAAAAATGAAAAGAGATGAGATAATTGAGCTGATTACAAGTGAAGGTAAAAGAGAATTTGATGAATTGGAGAACAAAGAATTTGATTTAAAAAAAGATTTTGATAATAACAAATTAGCAGACTATTTAAGAAGAGCAGAAGTAGAGAAAATAATCCCAAAAAAGAAAATCCTAATAGAATTTAATATCCTAAAGGGAGGCGCTATAAATAACGGCGGAATATTGTTCTTTTCAAAAAATCCGCAGAAATTTATTTCACATTCCATATTCACATGTGTCTTATCTAAGAATAAAGAAGGCAGTGACATCATTGACAGGCAGGAAATCGAAGGAAGCCTTATTGAAATAGTTGAAGGAGTAATGAAATTTATAGAAAAGAATACAAGGGTCGCTTATAAGTTTACTGGAAAACCTCAAAGAGAAAATATTTATGAATACCCGTTAGAGTCAATTAGGGAAGCTGTTATTAATTCTGTAATGCACAGGGATTATTTTGAAAGGGGGCATAATAATGTACTTAGAATATTCTCTAACAAATTAACTATAACAAATGTATGGCAAAGACCATCATGGTTCAAACCTGGAAGAGACACTTTTAGAAAGAATAAGACAATAGCTGATTTATTTTTAAGAATGAAATGGGTTGAAAAATTAGGTTCTGGATTTTCTAGAATGAGAAGATTTTGCAAAGAAGTAAATGCTCCCATCTTTAAGCTGGATTTAGATGATAAATACTTCAGAATAATATTCTTCAAAAGTAAAAATTATTTGAAAATAGTAAAGGGAGAAGGGTTGGTAGAAGGGTTGGTAGAAGGGTTGGTAGAAAACCAGAAGAAAATTTTATCTCTAATTTCAAAGAATCGAAAAATTTCAAAACAAGAATTATCTGAGAAAATTGGAATCAGTACAACTGCAATCGATAAGAACATTTCAAAGCTCAAGCAAAAAGGCCTGTTAAAAAGAGTTGGCCCGGATAAAGGCGGCTGCTGGAAGGTAAAAGGAGGCAGAAGATGAATAAAAAAGAGCTGGATTTTATTCTGCAGGGAAAGGAGGGATTTGGATTAGGAGCTCAAAATTTTGAAAGCAGCCCTTTAGGATTGAGTACTTCAACATTATCAGATAATTCTTTAAGAGATTTATCTCCGGAAAATATGGGACATTTTAATTCTAATGCCAATGCAATGTACTGCACATCTTTTAAATGCTTGGAAGCAAGTTTCTTGGCTTTTGGCAATGAGCCAGAAAATTCAGATTTTGGAATGAGAGTTATCTGCTCCAGTATAAACTCTAAAAACTCATCAAATTCTTCTCCAGACAATCTTGATCTATTAAAAAACTCTTCTTTGTGTTTTTCCAGCTCTATTAATAAGAATTCCGGGGCAACAAAATCAAATTTATTAAATATGAAATTAAGCTCAAATACTTTTGATGAATCGCCTTTCGTTAACAGCGAAGAAAAAATAACATTAACATCAACTACAACTTCCATATCAAATCACTTTAAATATCTTCTTGATAACGCCAAATTTACTTTATCAGCGAGCTCTTCAACATCCTCTTCAGCTAACTTAGATTTAGCAACAATTCTTTGCAGCCGAGCAATTCTATCTAATTTAGATTTAATTACTTTACTTACAACTATAGACCAATTTATATCCGAAACTTGCTTAAAAAATCCAATTTCCTCAGGAATCTTAATCTTTAATTCTGCCATTTTAACCCAAGAAGACAATAGCTATGATCGTTATTTAAATGTTTTGAAAGATGGTTTTGCTACTGAAAAAGCAGGAACTTGGATAAAAAGAATAAAAGAGGAGTGCAAGAAATATGAAGGGGTTAGATTCAAGATAGAAACCAATGGTTATTTCATCGCATCATTTAATTTAAAGTTCCCTGAAAATGTCCCTGAAAAAAGTGCAAATACTCTAATTAAGGATTGTTGTTTAAGATGGGAATCATTTGACCAGATTAATGATTTTGTTGATAATGCTAATGCTAAAAAATCAATATCATCAGGATCTTTTGAGAAATCTTTGGCTTTTCTAAGAAATATTTTATATTCGAGAAATTTGAAGAATTTTATCCTCTCTTTTAGTTCATTTAAACGCATTTCAAATTCCTGCTCTGACAACCTTGATTTACGCAAACATTCTGATTTATGTTCATTTAATTCTGATAGAATGAATTCTGGAGCAAAGAATTTTATTTTAAGAAAATCAAAAATATATGAATTGGCAGAATGTGGATTCATAAGAGAGAAAAGAATATTATTGTCTATTACTAATTTCATTTTCTATTTAAGTAATTCCTCTCTCTCTTTAGCAGAAAGTTCTGAAAGTAATTGTTTGAATCTTCCACTTTTTGCCTTCTTGCCTAATTCAACAGACCATTTGATTAACTCTTGTTCTTCTTTAGAGTTTAATTTATCTATAAGATCTAATATTACCTCTTTCCTAGATATTTCTTCTCTAGCCAATTCAGACCAATTAACCCATGAAAAATTATCTATTTCAGATCTTAATTTATCATCCATTTGTATAGTAATTGATACCATTTATATTTCACCTCTTTCAACTAATTCTTTGAATTTTTTTAATTGTCTTAATCTTTCCTCTATCATTTTCTTTACATATGCTGACCAGTTAATTTCTGGATGCCTATCCATTATCTCTTTTATTTCCTTAGAGACAGATACTGTAAAAGTTGCCATTTTTATCCCTCCACAATATAATGTTAATATACAGAAAAGTGTTATTATATTTAAAGTTTTTGATTTAAAAAATGACTAAAAACAAGAAAATTAGGACAGAGAAGAAGGGAACTCATCCCTTTCAACCCAGCAGAGACTACTATGGAGATGATATTGCAGAGACGCTTGGATACACTGAAAAGAAAATTTTAGTGAAAACAAAAATTAAAGCGACTACAAAGAACTCAGTCAAGACAAATGTAAAGAGAATTTCAACAGGAACAAAGACAACTAGTTTGAACAAAATTGGAAGTGTATTAAGCAGTGTGTTATTAGTTATGACACCTAAGACAAAGAAGAAAATTAAGACAAAGACAGAAAGCATGAAAAGAAAAATAACAAGAAAAATTAATTTGAGCAAAAATAAAATAACTAAAGCAGCAAGAGCAGTAAAGAGAAAAAGTAAAAGTAGCTACTACAACAATGAAGTAAAAGAGAACTTGAAGTTTAAAAATGAGATAAAAGAAAAAGACTTTAGAGCATTTATCGAGAGATTAGCAGAATGGAAGGAGAGCTGGAAAGAAAAGATATTGAGCAGGAGAAGAGCAAGAGCTGAGATTCGAGCTCAGAATTTTATAAGAAAGAGATTTGAAAAATTAAGGAAATTAATTGAGCTCAAGAAAAATAAAATAAAAGATAAGACGCAGACTAAAACAAATCTAAAGAACAATCTCAGAGAGAAAGCAGGCGAATTAATCGGGAAGATTACAGGAATCTTGTTCAGGAGCAGAATTAAATCCGACGGCGAGGATGATGCTTCCAGAATCAGCAGATTTTCAAGTAAAAATGGAAGTTCAGCTCAAGTCAGCTGGAAGAATAAAGCTGGAAATAGCAGAAAAACAATAAAAAATAATTCATATTTGGACAATTATGCTAAAGTTAGTGGTAAATATATAAAGAATTTTGGTAATGTAATAAAGAAGTGTAAAGGGAGTGTAGCTCAATGGATAGAGCTAACTAATTATATAAACAAAACAAAAGAAGAAATAAATAAGTGTACAGTCCGTGCTACTGGATGTAGTGGAGAGGCTCGCACCTTTTCTAATTGGGTTCGATTCCCAACACGGACGCACAGATACTTAAAACAAGGATATAATAACTATTTAAAGGTTTCTGAAGAAAAGAAAAAAGAAAACAAGGGATCGAACAGAGTTTGGTCAAAAACAACCAGCCTGCCAGGTTTACCTTCACAGATAGATAAAAGAAAGAACTTATTTATATTGGTGTTATCGCAATTTCAGGAGTTCCTAGCTTTATTGGAAACTTTATTGGAAACAATGATATTATATCTGATCAATCTTCTTCAAATGCATCCTCATCAGCCGCAAACAACCTGCCTTTGAAATTATTAATTTTGGAGAATAGCAGCTTCATTTACAAGTCAAGAGATTCAGATTTTAGTTCATTAAATATTCCAGTATTTATTTCATCAGCTAATTCCTCAGCACCATATCCAGATAATTTGGATTTTGCTGCTAATGATTCAGATTATGATGAAAATCCAACTCGATATATTGATTTAATTGGAGAGAATTTAAATTCGCCGCCTTCCTTCAGCTCAACTAAGAATCCTTCAAAATCTTCAGATTTGTATTTATCTTTAAGCAGTTTAGAAAATGACTCTGTTAGTGATTCAGGATTATATTGCGGAATTCTTAACAAGACAACTGAGAATATTTTATTTTTTGGATATAAAGAAAAATCAACATCATTGGTAACAAGCACTCTCTTCTCAGACTTAGAAAATGATGCTAATTTTCCATTTGAAAGCCCTTTTGGTTTAATAACAACATCATATTCTCCTGATCTTAAGAATTCCAGCAACCTATTCTTTACATTCTCGTCTAACAAAAATTTAACTCTAGGAGGCGGTGCTAAGGATGACATTATCTCTCCCTTTGGTGATTTGGGCAACGTAATGCAGGGCTGCCTTGATTTGTTTTTCAGTGAGAGGCCTAATAAAAGAGCTTCTAATCTCTTTGATATTGCATCCGGCTTCGAGCATCTCCAAAACCTGCCAGACCATGATTCTAGTGCCTTTGAAAGTGGGCTTGCCATGGCAGATCTCGGAATCCACGACAATGAATTTATTAATCTCGATTCTCATGATTCTTCAACTGAAAAGAAAATATTTAAAGATTTCGGTGAAAATCTTTTACAATCAATTAAAAACAGGATTAATTATTTAAGCAATTCTCTCTATAAAATTGGAAAAGGCTTTTCAAGCATAACTGGAGCTGCAATAGGAATACAAGATTATAGAACACAGGATGCTGGAGATGATTTGACTGAAGGATTGACAACGTATGAATATACACCAAATACAAATCCAAGCGAGTTTTATCTGACTAATACATCTGGAAGCTTAGTTCCATATATTTACGAGAATTTGGGAGGGGGAAATAGATTAATCAGGATTAAGGATAATAATGGGGAGCAGAGGTATTTATTTAATTTCGGAGGAATCTACTTGAGCAAGGATGGGCAGGTACAAGCGCATTTTGATTTCTTTAAACTTGAGTTTTATAATAATTCTGTTGATGAGTGGCAGACTAC
>JACOZQ010000044.1 GCA_016181275.1 Candidatus Woesearchaeota archaeon
CTATTTGGAAGAAGGAAATTTTTCTGATATATGCACAAGCACGATTTTTTATGCTATGTATCATTCTTTATTGGCTATTGCTGCAAAGTTTGGATATGAGTCAAGAAATCAAGAATGCACTGTTGCATTAATTTACAGCTTGATTGAAGATAAGAAGATAGATTTTGATGAAAATCTATTGCATGAGATTTCTTCTTTGAATCCAAAAGAGACCAGTGAAAAAACAAGCATCGAGATAAGAGAGCAATATCAATATGAAACGGATTTATCGCTAAAAGATAAAAAGATGTATAATAAACTATTAGAATTGACTATGAAGGTTATAGATAAAGCAAAAAATGCTGTGGCCAAATAAAACATGCAACTTTATATCTAATAAAGCCATTAATTTTTAATATTTATTTGATTTAATTTTATCCAAAGCTTTCCCCGCATCCGCAAGTTGTAGTTGCATTAGGATTTTTAATTTTGAATCCAGCCCCCTGCAGAGAGTCTAAATAGTCAACATAGCTTCCTTTTAATTTGTCAAAGCTGGTTTTGTCAATGAATACTTTGACTCCATACTCATTAAATTCCAAATCTCCTTTACTTTTCTCAGCTACTTCCATTTCATAAGTATATCCAGAGCATCCCCCTTTCTCAATATGAATTCTTAATCCTGTTTTATCACCATTTTTAGTCAGGGATTTTATTTTTTCAGCTGCATTTCTAGTAAGATGAATTTTATCATCAATTTCTTTTACTTCATTTTTAGAATTTTCAATGACTTCATTTAGCTTAATAACGGCTTGCTCAACGTCTTCATCACTCATTCCATGTCCTTTAAATCCCATCTCCAAAGATTCAAAAGGAGAAACATGACAGCCGACGCAGTGAACTCCTAATTCAGTTAAAGTTTCAATTACTTCAGGATGCGATTCAACAATGTCACCAATAGTAGTATCTTTGGTTACTTTTCCATTAAACTCGATTTTGCTTTCAGAATTATCTTCGAGCTCAATCATCTCAGCTTCATTATCTTCAAAATTATTGGTATAATCCTCTTCCAATTCTTCCACTAAATCAGGATTCTCAAATTCTTTTTTTCCAAAAATTTTCCCTATCATTTTAACCTCCAAATCCTAAAGCTTCTTTTAATTCTTCGCTAGGCTCCCATAAAGGATTAAAGACGACATCTATATTAATTTTTTCTTCTTCATATCCATTATTTTTCAATCCAGATTTCAGCTCGTTTACAATCTGCGGGCCATAAGGGCACATAGGCGAAGTGAAAGTCATGGTAATATCAAGTTTTCCGTTTTTATTGATGTCATAAATCAATCCCAAGCTCCAAATATCAACTCCCAGCTCGGGATCCTGCACATTTTTAATTACTTCAATTATTTTCTTGTCAGTTTCTTTTTCAATTTCTTCCAGAGTTTTTTTAGGATATGGTTCAGTTACTCCGATTTTTTTCTCCTGTTCCTTTCTTCCAGTCTCCCAATTATTTTTATCTTTGATTCCAGTTATTTCATTGTCTTCATCCACAATGTCTGGATTTTCATAATCTTTTTTCATTAAGCAGCCACCTCATTCAAATATTTATCAAATCCCTTCAGCTCAATCTCCTCGGCAAGTTCTTTTCCTCCTTCATCAACTATTCTTCCATCAATCATTACATGAACTTTATCAGGAGTTATATAATTTAATATTCTGTAATAATGCGTTATTATCAAAATTCCTCTTTCAGAATTTTTCATTTTTATGACGTTCTCGCCGACGATTTTTATCGAATTCACGTCGAGTCCTGAATCCGTTTCATCAAGGATCGCATACTTCGGCTCTAAGACAGCCATCTGCAAAATCTCAGCTCTTTTTTTCTCTCCGCCTGAAAATCCTTCATTTATATATCTGCTGCTAAAGCTGGTATCAATTCCAAGTTCATCCATCTTCTCTTTTAATTTTTTATGAAAGTCAAGCACATTTACTTTAGTTCCTTTAATAGAATTGTAAGCAGTTCTCAAAAAATTGCTCATTGTAACTCCAGTTATCTCACTTGGATATTGAAATGATAGGAACAATCCAAGTTTAGCTCTTTGGTCAGTAGGCAGATCTGTGATATCAACGTCATCAAGATATATTCTGCCTGAAGTAATTGCATATTTAGGATTTCCCATCAGAACATTTGCCATTGTCGATTTGCCGCTTCCATTCGGACCCATAAGTGCATGAACTTTTCCGAGCTCAATTTTTAAGTTAACTCCTTTCAATATCTCTTCGTTCTCGATAGAAACATGCAAATCTTCAATTCTTAATTCCATTTTTATCCTCCAAAATCTTCACACCATTCATTAAAGTATTTAGGCAGAGCAAGCCGCATTTCATCCTGACAATTCCAAGTTTTATTCCCAACATTTCAAAAACATCTTCTTTAGTTAATTTTTTTATGTCTTCAAGTGTTTTTCCTTTTAATTTTTCAGTGAGCATTGAAGTAGCAGCCATTGAAATAGCGCACCCATTGCCTTTGAATTTTGCATCGATGACTTTCCCCCTTTCTAATTTGACAAATAATCTTATTATATCGCCGCAGATTGAGTTCAGCTCGCTGTGTTTTATCTCGGCTTCAACAATCTCTCCATAGTTTCTTGGATTTTTGAAATGATCAATTATATTCTCTCTATAAATCTCTTCTTCTTCGTCTCCAAGCCAATTTGGGTCCATATTATCATCAAAATCAGTATTTTTCATATTATCTGGAATACCTCCTTAGCTTTCTTAATCCCCCCAACAAGTTTGTCAATCTCTTCTGGCGTATTATAAAAATATAATGATGCCCTGCATAAGGAATTTTCATTTAATACTTTTGTTACTAGCGGCATGGCGCACATATGTCCTCCGCGAATTGCGACACCTTCTCTGTCAAGCAAAGCAACAACGTCATGAGCATGCATACCATTTATTTTGAAAGATATAACACCGCTTCTTATTTTTGGATTTTTGGGGCAGTAAATCTTCACGCCAATTTCATTCAATCTTTTAATTCCATACTCGGTAAGATATTCTTCATATTCTCTTATTTTTTCCGTTCCGATTTTATTCAGATAATCAATGGCAGCTCCAAGACCAATTCCACCAGCTATGTTTGGAGTGCCAGCTTCAAATTTCCAAGGAAGATTATTCCATTTGCTATCTTCAAAGCCAACTTCCTTAATCATTTCTCCTCCAAATAAAAAGGGGTCTAATTTTTCAAGCAGCTCTTTTTTTCCATATAAAACTCCAATTCCAGTAGGACCAAGCATTTTATGTCCTGAAAAACAGAAGAAATCACAATCAATTTTCTTAACATCGATTGCAAGATGAGGAATTCCTTGGGCAGAATCAACAATAAAAATGGCTCCAGCATCATGAGCCAATTCTCCGATCTTTTTCACATCATTTATTGTGCCTAAAACATTTGAAACATGAGTTACAGAAACTATTTTTGTTTTTTTATCAATTATTTTTTTAGCGTGTTCAAGATCGAGCTCAAAATCCTCATTTATCTTTATATATTTTACAATTAATTTCTTTTCTTTTGCAAGCTGCTGCCATGGAACTAAATTTGAATGATGCTCCATCTCGCTCAATATGATCACATCTCCTTCTTTTAGTCTTTTTGTCAGGCAGTAAGCAAGAGTGTTTAATGATTCAGTTGTTCCTTTTGTGAAAATAATTTCTTCAAAGTCAGCATTAATAAATCTGGCAACTTTCTCATGAGCTTTTTCATATTCTCTTGTTGCCCTTTCACCTATGGAGTGTATGCTCCTATGAACATTTGCATTATATTCTCCATAATACTCGTTCATTGCTCCAATTACAGGTTCTGGAGTTAAGCTTGTAGCTCCATTGTCAAGATAGATTAATTGCTTTCCGTTTATCATCTTATTCAAAATGCTAAAATCTTTTCTTATCTTTCCTACATCTAACATGCTATCGGGCTTTATTTTCATTCTACAACTCCTAATCTTTCTGAAATATTTTTTTGTATTTCTGTTTTCAATGAATCATCTTCTATTTTCAGCATTATAGGATCAAAAAATCCTTCTACTATTATTTTTTTAGCACTCTTCTCATCTATCCCTCTTGACATCATATAAAATAATTTAGCATCGTCGATTTGGCTTATTGTAGCTCCGTGCGTGCATTTGACATCATTGTTTTCTATCTGCAAATTTGGAACGGCATCTGCTTCAGCTTGATCACTTAAAAGAATAGTATCATCTTTCTGATATCCCTCACATTTCACAGCTTTAGGATTTACTTTTATTAATCCGCGATAAACGGCTTTTGAATTTTCATTTAATACAATTCTTGTGAGCATGTCGCTTCTGCTTCTTGAAGCAGTATGAATTGTTTCTGAATTTATATCGAAACATTGACTTTTATCACCATATATAACACCAAGACTTTTGCTTTCAGCATTCTCACCATTCAAAAATGTCTTGATTAGAGATTGTGTGAACTTTCCGCCGATGCAGCAGTCAATCCATTGCATGAATCCATCTCTTTCAACACGAGCTCTTTTTCTTGAAAAATTATAGACATTTTTTCCAAAATTTTGAATGGATATATATTCAACTTTTGCATTTTCTTCGACGATGATTTCAACAATTTGATTTCTGAATCCAGTAACATTTCCATTTGTATCTGACATCGAAGTATCAATTATTTTTGCCTTGCTATTTTTCTCGGCAATGATTAATATATGATCTATTCTTGACTTTGCAACTATGTCTAAATTTATTTCAATAGGAGTTTTATTTTCACTATTTTCTGTAATTCTTATTAAAATACCATCATTGAAGAAAGCTCCATGCAAAGAAGAAAATTTGTCCTCGTTTGCAAGCACACATTTAGTCATGAAATTATCCCTTAGTAGGTCTTCATATTTTTCGAATGCATCTTCAAACTTGAGTATCTCTACATTGTTCGGGGCATTTATAAATAATTTATCTTTTTTGTCAAAATCAATCTCGTTAAAATTGAGCTCAGAAACATTTACATAGATTCCAATCCCATATTTGAAAGAGGGCATTTTCATGTTATTAAATATTTCAAAGGATTCTATTCTTTTGTCTAGCATCCACGCTGGCTCTTTCAGATTTCCAGATATTTTCCTTATAGTTTCTTCGTTCAGCATGTTAACCCTCAAAATTCAATAAATTCAGCCGACAGTGCCTTCCATCTCCAGCTCAATTAGTTTATTCAGCTCAACAGCATATTCAAGCGGTAATTGTTTAACAACAGGCTCGATAAATCCTGAAACTACCATCTGCATTGCCTGCTCCTCACTTAAGCCCCTGCTCATTAAGTAAAATATTTCTTCATCTCCTATCTTTCCGACAGAGGCTTCATGAGCAATGTCAACTTTATTTGTGTCAATTTTCATGAAAGGATATGTGTTTGAAACGGACTTGTCATCAATTAATAGAGCATCGCAATTGACGCTGCATTTTGTATTCTTTGCATTCTTAGTTACTAGCACACTCCCCCTGTAACTGCTTATCCCTCCGCCTTTGCTTATACTTTTTGCTTTTATCGTCGAGTATGTATTTGGAGCAGCATGAACTACTTTGCTTCCAGTATCCTGATTTTGACCAGTAGCAGCAAATGCAATTCCTAAACTGTCTGATTTTGCATTTTCTCCTACAAGAACAGAGCATGGATAGAGCATAGTTACTCCACTGCCCATGTTTCCATTCAGCCATTCAATTATTCCATTTTTCTGCACGATTGCTCTTTTGGTATTCAAATTGAAAGTGTTTTTGCTCCAATTCTCAACACTCATGTATCTAACTCGAGCTCCTTCTAAAACATGTATCTCAACACAGCCAGCATGCAAAGCATTTTCAGAATATACGGGAGCTGAACAATTATGAACAACAGTCCCTGCAACACAATAGGTTTCATTATCTTCAACGGAGAGATTATAAACAAGCTCATTTTTAACTTCTCTTTTTTCAATATTCCTTATTGGATAGAAAGCAAAATCTTTAGTAATCCCAAACATGCTTGCTCTATTCTTATTGTTTAATCTTGAATCTATATTTAAGCCAACAATTTTTCCAAACCATTTCATATATTCTCCAGTTATCCCTATTGTATACATGGTCTTTCTATTCTCTTTTGACCTATCTCTAGAATTAATAAATGAAACAATACCCATTCGTAATAATATATCTCTACATTGTCTGGCAAGTTTTTCAGAAATAGAGTTAATTCGAATAACTTCTTTCAATCCAGATTTACATTTTTGTTTATAATAATTACCATCTCCATTAAAATAGGACCTAATTAATTGCTTTTGTTTTTCAGTGCTTTCCAACATCATCCAATGAGGAATTGATTTGTTATTCGCTCCTTTTCCAAATAACGATTCAAAAATCTTACATAAATCAGTAGAGCACACGACAACATTTGTCCCATTATTATTTTTATGATATGTTTCTATGCAATTAAAACCAAAAATATTCTTAATTAGTTTTTTAACATCATTAATTAAATCTTTTTCTTTACTTGAAAAGGCAAAAGTAAGATAATGTCCACCTGAGATACTTCCTTCAGCCAAATAATATCCTGCCAATCTAAAAAATTCTTTATTTGAGGGGAGATTTATCTTTATTTTTTTAAATTTCCTTTTTTCGGTATCCCATTTGTCTATCTCAATCTCACAAAAATCTTTTGAAACAATTGTCTTATTTATAGGAACTGCTAAATAATCCCCATTCTTAAAAAATCTAGGCATATTCCATCTAATATTGAATTCTTTATTTCTATCTCTTTTAGATTTTTTATCAACATATAAGAAAGGATGTTCTTCAGTAACTTCTATTTCATCCACAGAATTTCCATATAATTTAATCTTGTAAAGATTGCCCTTGTAAGGCCATTGATAAATCTCTTTAACTTTTTTATAACCTCCATTATGAGTTAAAACTTTTTGACCTTTTTTTATATCCTCAATATTTTTATAATCTGGATTTGTAACTACTTTATTTCCTTTTGTAAAGCATCCTTCAATATATGCAACTTCAGAATTTTTATCAGCTATTATTAATGTGTGCTCAAACTGTCCGCCAGATCTTGCATTCATCCTGAAATATGCTTGTAATGGGATTCTGACTTTAACATTTTCAGGAATGTAAATAAAAGTCCCTCCAGACCAAACTGAAGCATGCAGCATTATGAACTTATGATCATTAACTGGAATGCAGCTCGTCATAAAATATTTTTTAACTAATTCAGGATATTTTTGCACAGCAACATCCATGTTTTCAAAAATCACTCCCTGCTCTTCTAACTCTTTTCTTAAATTATGATATGCCATCTGGCTGTCGAACTGGAACCCAGCTCCTCCAAGTTCTCTTTTTTCAGCTTCAGGAATTCCAATTCTTTCAGCAACTTTTCTTATCTCTTCAGGAACATCCTCCCATTTTGTAGCTTCTTGTGTTCCAGGTTTGATATAATATTTTATTTTATTCAAGTCAAGTTTTTCACGAACTTCTTTAGGTCCCCAGCTAGGCAAAGGAGTTTTCATGAACCATTCCAATCCCTGCAGCCTTTTTTTCAGCATCCATTCTGGCTCATTTTTATCAAGAGAAATCTGTCTGACAAGTTCTTCAGTCAAACCTTCGGGAGCTTCAAATTCATTTATGACATTAGCAGCGTCATCGTATCTGCTTCTATCAATAGCAAATTCCTGCATGTCTATTTCCGTCATCTTGACCTCCAAAGCAATTTATTTTTTCGGGCTCGCACTCACTTGGTATGTTTGAAATATTTTTATGTATCCTGCACAAATCGCCAGAAATTCTGACAAATCTTAATAATCTCTGAGTCTCTCCAAGCAAGCTGAATTCATCTTTAATTTTTGAAGCTGATTTTGAAATCTCATTTAAAACATTCTCGCTGAATTCTACCTTATTTCCTCTTTTCTTTTTTATATACTGGCTGACAGCTGATTTTTCAATGTGAAGAAGCTCAGCTATTTTATTTTGTTTTAATCCTTGCAGTTTCATATACATTGAGAGATATCTTCGTAAAGCAGGAAGAATATAGAAAACTTCAATCTCTTGGGGCTGTAAAAATGTATGTGTCATAAAAAGTTAACAATAGTGAATATTTATAAAGTTTGCGAAAGTTAAAATATTTCTTAACCGCTTCATTTCATTCCGCTGACAAAAACCTGCGGTTCTTGTGAACTCCCTTATTACTTTTTTTTAAAAAAAGAAAGTGCGAGAGGAAAGCATGAAAAACTTGGTTTTCATCAGCGTCAGCGGTTAAACTTTACCAATAAAGATTTAAACTAATTTCTATTTGTTATTTTATGAAATTGCCGAAGTTAAAGAAAACTAAAAAAGTTTCATTGTCAATAAACCTCGGAGAGAAATATCTTTTAAAGCTTCCCCTAGATTCTTCCTTAATAAAAAACATTCCTAAAATAACAGATTTAGCAATGGATAGGAAAAATAATTTCCATGACCAGAATAAACTGCAATTAGAGCTGCAGCATTTATCAGACTTAATTTTAGAAATTGAAACCAAGAAGAAAAAGAGCTAAAAAATTCAATCTTCAAACTCGCTAAAATCAGGATTGACCAATCTTCTTTTTACTTGTATATTATTTATATCATTCATCTGTCTGCTGCTCAATTCAAAATTAAAGATTTCCATGTTTTCTTTTATGTGCTCTTCCGAGCTCGCTTTTGGAATTACAATTATCCCTTTTTGTATCAGCCAGCGCAAAGCAACCTGTCCTGGTTTCTTGTCGACTTCATTGCTTATTTTTATCAAAATAGGATCCTCTAAGACTTCTCCTCTTGCTAATGGAGAGTAAGCAGTTAAAGCAATATTATTTTCTTTGCAAGTCTTCAGTAAATTTTCCTGATTCAAATAAGCATGATATTCAACTTGGTTTATAGAAATTGGAATCTCGCTTTTTTCTTTTGCTTCTTTAACTCTTGCAACATTGAAATTGCTGATGCCAATAGATCTAACTTTATCTTCCTGAACTAATTTTTTAAAAGCCCTGAGGGTCTCAGACAAGTTAATGTCTTTATTCGGCCAATGAATCAAATACAAATCTAAATAATTTAAATCTAGCTGAGCTAAAGTTTCATTGCATTGTTTTAAGACATCATCATATCCAAGATGTTCAGTCCAGACTTTTGATGTCACAAATAATTTTTCTCTTTCTACCTTTGAATCTTTGATGCCCTTTCCAACTTCTTCCTGATTGTCATAAATCCAAGCAGTATCAATATGCTTGTATCCGAGCTCAATTGCTTTCTTCACAGCTTCTCTGCACTTATCTCCTTTCAGCTGCCATGTTCCCAATCCTAAAACAGGAATCTCATGTCCGGATTTTAATTTTATTGATTGCATAAAAATAAAATAAAACAGAAAAATTTATATACTTGTGTTTATACATGTTTAAACATGAAAGAGTTAATAAGAACGACAAGGAAATGGGGGAATTCTGTCGGTATATTGCTGGGGAAAGATTTTAAGCCAAACACAAAGGTAAGAGTTTTAATTAGTGAAGAAAGGTTTTCCAAGGCAGGGGATATATTCGGTACATTAAAACTTAAAACACCAACAGATAAATTAATGAAGGAGATAGATAGAGAGTTGGGATTATAATGTATTTCTTTGATACATATGCACTGTTCGAGCTGATTAAAAATAATGAAGATTATGAGAAATATAACCAATATATATTAAAGGTATCTATATTAAATATTGCCGAATTATATTGGGGGTTAATAAGAGATGTTGGAATAAACGAGGCAGATAAATGGATGCAGAAATATGATTTTGAGATTCTATCAATTGATCACAACCTGATACTAAAAGCGGTTAATTTTAGACATGAGTATAAAAAGCAAAATATAAGCTTAACAGATTCTGTCGGATACTTGCTAGCAAAGAAGCATAAATTGAAATTCCTCACAGGAGATAAAGAATTTGAAAATTTTGACAATGTTGAATATGTTAAATAAAAGATAGGACAATAATTTTTCTCATCTTCCTTCACTTATTTTCATTAATTTTTTAATGTCTAATCTTTTCATTTCCAAAATTGCAGCCATAGTTTCTTTCCCTTTTTTACTTGCCATTAATTTACTCATGCCATTTGCAGCTAATTGCCATGAAACTCCATATTTATCTTTTAGCCATCCACATATTTCTACTTCAGGAACAGCCGAAAGCTTGTCATAAAAATAATCAACTTCATTTTGATCTTTGCAATAAATTATTAAGCTAAATGCTTCGTTAAAAGAAAACTTATGTTCATGTGCACTATCTAAGACCATAAATTCCTGCCCTTCTAATGTAAAAGAAGCATGCTCTACTGTTCCTTCCCTGTCAGGACTTCTATCTTTTCCATAACGGACAATTTTATTTATTTTTGAATTTTTGAATATTGATGTGTAGAATTTCATTGCTTCTTCTGCTTTTCCGCAAACATCTCCTGCAAACAATAAGAATGGAGAAATTTTTTGCTTCACTTTAGAATAATCTTCTGGCTGGTTTATCTGCCATGACATTCCAAATTTATCATTAACCCATCCAAATTTTTTACTGAATCCGTAGTTTTGCAACGGCATTAGAGTTTCTCCGTTTTTGGATAAATTTTCATATAGCTTATCAATCTCTTCTTCTGTTTCGCATTGTATAGCTATTGAAATTGAAGGATTTAATTTAAAAAAATCTCCGCCATTCAAACCCATAAATTCATACCCATTCAATTCAAAAGTCACAGTCATTACACTTCCTATTGGTTTGTTTGAGGGAGTTTCAATAGGATAAGAAACAATTTCATTGATTTTTGAATTTGGAAAAATAGATGCATA
Organism: Candidatus Woesearchaeota archaeon; assembly: GCA_016181275.1. Taxonomy (GTDB): domain Archaea; phylum Nanobdellota; class Nanobdellia; order SCGC-AAA011-G17; family ARS1403; genus JACOZQ01. The sequence goes on from JACOZQ010000044.1 coordinate 10,875, forward strand.
AAATTTAGCCGCTTTCTCAGCTTCATTATCAAACCACAAACAAGGAACTATTTTTTCTTCATTCATTTGCTCCTCCCTGCTACTCATAGCTGTAATTAATCATCCAATGTATTCCAAATTTATCTATACACATGCCGAAATAAGCATTCCAAAAAGTTTTTGCTAGTTGCATCTTTATTCTTCCTCCATCAGATAATCTATTAAAAATATTGGTTGCTTCATTTTCACTATTTGCCTGAATTGAAAGAGAAATATTATCTCCAAATGTTGTTCCTTCAGTTTGCTTAGGTGTGTCGCTTCCCATTAACATTGTTTCATTACCAATTGGTAAGGATACATGCATGATTCTTTTTTTATCTTCTTCGTTTAATTCCATGCCTTCTTGTGGGGCATCTTTAAATTTACTAATTGTTAAGAATTCATTTCCAAATACTTCTTTATAAAAATTAAATGCTTCTTCGCAATTCCCGTCGAATATCAAATAAGGTTCTATTTTTATCATTTAAAAAGCTCCGTCAATATTTAATGAGTATTTAGGTATTTCCTGACCACAATCCCACATTTCTATAATCTTATCTTCTTCCATTCTGAATAAATGCACAACAATCATTTCTGGGCTGTTAGAATCAAATTTAAGGGAGGAATGGACTGCAACCATATTTTCATCTTCTAATACATTTTTTACTGCCAAATATTTATTGGGAAATTTTTCATGATTTTCTTTCATAGCCTCTTTTAAAGCAGAAAATCCTGCAGCAAAATATATATTATGATGCTTGCCATTCATATAAACATATTTCTCATAAGCTTCATCTATTTTTCCAGAAACAACCATGTTCAAAAAATCAAGGGCTATTTTTTTATTCATTATGTTCCTCCACAATAGCTTTAAATCCTCCATAAGCAACTTTTTCCATATCAAAAGGCATTTCTTTTGGCATTTCTTTCATCATAGGATCTTCCATAACTTTTTTATTAACCTCATTTCTATGTTCTTTAGAATTAAATATAATAAATGAGAAAACAACGGTTTCATCTTCTCCAGCTTTAGCTAATTGAGGAAATGTTAACATTTTCATTCCGCCTATTTCAGGATTCATATCTTCTCCAACGCATTCGAAATATTCTAAAGCTCCATGTTTCTTCCAAATATCCCCTCCTTTCTGAGCCATAATTTTATAATCTTCTACTTTATCATTAGGTACAACTAAAACAAATCCATCTACGTATTTCATTGTTGAGCTCCTTTGAAATTTTCTTCAACCTGCTCCCAGTTTATTACTTTAAAGAAATCTTCAACATAAGCAGCCCTGTTTGACATATGTTTCAAGTAATAAGCATGCTCCCACACATCAATTCCTAATATTGGTATTTTTCCTTCTGAAATAGGAGAATCCTGATTAGCAGTTGACATTATCTCTAATTCATTATTATTAACAACAAGCCAAGCCCATCCAGATCCAAATCTTCCTAAAGCAGCTTCAGAAAATTTCTTCTTAAATTCTTCAAAGCTTCTAAATTTATCATTAATGGCATCTGAAACATCTCCAAAAAAGTCCACATCTTTCTTTAATATTTTCCAGAAAAATGAATGATTGCTATGACCTCCTCCGTGATTTCTTACGGCTGTTTTTATTTCATCAGGAATTGAGCTCAAATCTTTAATTAATTCATCCACGTTTTTATTTTGCAACCCAGAATATTTTTCCAAAGCAGCATTTAACTTGTCAATGTAAGCTTGATGATGCTTTGTATGATGTATTTCCATTGTTTTTGCATCTATAAAAGGCTCTAAAGAATTATATTCATATCCTAATTTTGGTAAAGTGTGTTTCATTTTCATCCTCCTTCAAATTTTAATTAAAATATTCTCTCCATCGATTTTAACTTCATAAGTTTCAAGTTTTATTTCTTCATTGAAAGTATTTTTTCCAGTTTTTAGATCATAACTCCAACCGTGCCAAGGGCAAATTACTTTTCCATCTTCACAGTTCCCCTCCCCCAAAGGACCGCCCATATGCTTGCAAGTATTTTCAACAGCAAAAAATTTTTCGTTATTATTCATTAAAGCAATTGATTTTCCGTTAATATCAATAACTTTTCCATACCCATTTCTAATCTCGCTTTTAGAAGCAACTTTAATAAATTCAACCATTTTAAACCCCCAAATTAAAGAAAACATCAAGATTTATATATTTTTCCTAATCTCAAAGTATTATGATAAAAATAAATCAAAAATATCCAGAGTTTGTATCTGATGCCTTTCATGAAAATAAAATAAAGAAAGTAAGTTCTAAAGATTACAAAGGTAAATGGTTAGTTTTAATGTTCTATCCAGCAGATTTTACTTTTGTGTGCCCTACAGAGCTGGGCGAATTCGCAGACAAGTATGGAGAATTCAAAAAATTAAATGCAGAAGTTTTAAGTGTTTCAACAGATACTGCTTTTGTTCACAAAGCATGGCATGATTATTCTGAAACGATAAAGAAAATAAGATTCCCGATGTTGGCAGATCCATCAGGAAAAATATGCAAATCTTTCGGAACTTATATTGAAGAAGAAGGTTTGAGCTTAAGAGCAACTTTTATTATAAATCCTGAAGGAAGTTTAAAATCTTATGAGATTCATGATAATTCTATAGGAAGAAATGTAAATGAAATTTTAAGGAAATTAAAAGCAGCACAATATGTAGCTAAGAATAAAGGCGAAGTCTGTCCGGTGAATTGGGAAGAAGGCAAAAAAACTTTAAGACCCAGCCTAGATCTGATTGGAAAAATCTGAATATTAAAAAAATTTATTTTCTTTTCTTAAGAGGAGCATTATTTAATAAATCCTTCGTCAGCTGCTTTATTTCATCAACATTAACACTATCATACAAAGATTTTGGTTTAGGTCTTTCAGTCTCTTGAGATTTTCTCAGCATAGCAGCAACGAACTCATCATCTCTTTTAGAATTGATTTTTTTTATCGTCATTAAAATATCAAAATCATAATCTTTTATATACTTTTGCTTTTTTTAAAGATTACAGATTACAGATTACAGATTACAGATTACAGATTACATACATAATGGCAAAATATGAAAATAAATTAATCAATGAAACATCACCATATTTACTGCAGCATGCTCATAACCCAGTTGATTGGTATCCATGGAGCAAAGAAGCATTAGAGAAAACAAAAAAAGAAAACAAGCCGATATTTCTTTCAATTGGTTATTCTACTTGCCATTGGTGCCATGTAATGGAGAAAGAATCATTTGAAGATGTAGAAATAGCTTCTTTTTTAAATAAAAATTTTGTTTCAATAAAAGTCGATAGAGAGGAAAGGCCGGATATAGATGCGGCTTATATGCAATTCTCCGTCAATACAACAGGCTCTGGAGGGTGGCCTTTGAATGTTTTCCTGACTCCAGCTCAAAAACCTTTCTTCTCAGGCACTTATTTTCCAAAGGAAGAGAAATACAATATACCTTCATTTTTAGATATTTTAAAATTTATTAAGAAACAATTTGATGAGAATAAAGAAAAACTGGGAGCAGATCTAAAAAAAGAAGAAAAAGAAGAAATAAAATTTCATGAATTAAATGATGAGCCGATAAATAATTTCAATAAAGTATTTGAGCAATACTATGACACTGATTACGGAGGATTAATGTCAGTTCCAAAATTTCCAATCACACTTTCCTTATTGTTTAATCTAGAGCAGGATAAGCACCTGGAGAAAGTCCAACACACATTAAAGATGATGGGCAATGGAGGAATTTATGATCACTTGGCAGGAGGCTTCTCAAGATATTCAACAGACCGGCAATGGATAGCTCCGCATTTTGAAAAAACACTTTATGATAATGCTTTATTATTGGAGGCATATTCAAAAACATACAGCTTAACAAAAAACATTTATTTCAAAGAAAAAGCAGATGGAATTTATAATTATTTAAAAACAAATCTGCTTTCAAAAAATGGATTCTATTCTGGTCAGGATGCTGACTCAGAAGGAGAAGAAGGAAAATTTTACATCTTTAAATTAGATGAAATAAAACAAAATACAAAGTACTCAGATTTATTTATAAAATATTTTAATATAACAAAAGAAGGAAACTTTGAAGGAAAAAATATCTTGAATGTGGCAGATGAATTTTTTTCACAAAAAGAAAAAGATAAGGTCGAGCAGGATAAAAAAATCTTATTGAAATATCGAAATAAAAGAGTAGCTCCGGAAACAGATACAAAAATAATTATCTCTTGGAATTCTTTAGCTATCTCAGCATTTGCAGTCTATGGTGAAGAAACAAATAACAAAGAAGCAGTAGACTTAGCAGAAGAAAAATTAAATAAAATCTTAAGGGATTGCAAGAAAGGAAACAAGCTATTCAGAATTTATGGAAAAGAAGATTTAGCAGGATTTCTCGAGGATTATTCATTCGCTTTAAACGCATTGTTGGGTTTATACAAAATTAAAAAGATAGATAAATATCTTAAGCAAGCAAAAGAATTAGCAGAAATTATTTTAGACATTTTCTACAAAGGCAATGGAGAATTTTCTTTTATATCAAAATTAAATGAGAGATTATA
>JACOZQ010000018.1 GCA_016181275.1 Candidatus Woesearchaeota archaeon
GGATCAACAGTTGCATTGAATGTTACATTTCCAAATGTGAAAGTGTATGTGCAGAATCCTGTTGTATTTGTTTCAAATCCAGTTAAAGTTATCAAGTAAGAATCTATTGGAGTATCATCAGCATAGCATGTGACATTTGCATCAGTTGCAGTTCCAGCAGCATCATTTCCGACGCTGATATTAATTGTCGTTGAATTTGAATACACAATGCTTGGAGTAAAGATATCGGAAACATTTAAGTCGACAGAGGATTGTATTGTGAAGTCATCATCGTTTGCAGTTGTATTTTCATTTCCGGCAGTGTCATTTATGTAAAAGTCCCAGTCTATTACTTCATTAACAGACCAGTTTGCAGAGTTGACAGTGTAGTTGTATCTCCTGTCCGTTGAATTTCCGTCGAAGACATTTAAAGTAATATTTTCATAGCTTCCAGTCCAGTTTCCTGAGAGCCAGACAGTATCTATATTTAATTCAGAGACATTTACAAAGAATGTAACATCCTCAATTTCAGTTATAGTTCCAGCTGGGTTTCTGGATTCATCGAATATTAATGGGAATACAGAATCTATGCTGAATATTTGTATTTCTGTGTAATCAGAATAATTAATTTCATCTACTTGTGTAACAGTGAAATTATCTCCAGCTCTAACTCTCCAGTAATATGTTCCGTCAGCTAATTCCTCATCGGATAACAATGAATAATTAGATCCTTGTGAAATATTTGCTATAATATTGGTTATGCTTGTAAATTCAGCATCAGTAGCAATCTCTAAATCATAATAAATAATGTCATTATCAGCATCGGTCGAGTTAGCCCAGTTAAATGCTACTCCGGGAGTTGTTATGTTTGTATCATTCTCAGGAGATTCCAATGAAGTATTTGTAGGGGCAAAATTCTTTATTACAATTTCAAAATTCTCCTGCTCTATTATTGTCCTGTTTAAATAAGATGAAAAATTATTTCCATCTCCCTGTAATAATGTCCTGTATTGTATATATCTATAGTATGGATATGGAATTAAAAAGCTTTCATTGTAGTATGTTGAATAAAATTCAGAAGAATCTTTATCTGAGATATTATATACTGCAAATTCATCAAAGCTCGAATTAGCCTGGCTTAAATTATTGAAGTCGCTTCCTATCGAGAAATAATCAGCAGTATTATTCATAGGAATTGTATCATCTGTATAGCTGTAGTTGAATGCATTTAGAACAGTGTCTGAAATTCTGAAGGAATCTATTGTTGCGTTTGCAGCAGCATTTAAATCCCTGTTGTTTCCTATAATAATTGCAGTTCCAAGAGTTACAGAGAATGAAGTTTCACTTGTACTGTTTACTAATTCATCATTAATATACATCTCCATTGCAGCAGCTGAAAAATTGTAATTGACAGCAACACTTCTGAAATCCTGGGCAGTCCAGTTTGAAATATTATAAGATAGAGTATGCAATGTTCCTCCAGTATCATATACCGCCATTCTCAGCCAGTCGTCAGTATCCTTAATTAATGAAATCCTGTTTACAGTAGCTGATTGGGCAGTATCAAATAAATAATACTGCGTCCCGTCATTTCCATTCCATTCAGGCCTAATCCAGAATTCAATCGTGCCTAAAGTTTCATTCATATTATTTGTTGATGAAAAGTTGGCATTATGCCCTGTTTCATTTATCATTAATCCCTGATCATGCTTTCCAGCTAAATAATTTCCAGAAACATTTCCAGTCGACTCTAAATAGGCAGCGCTTTCAAATCTTTCTAAAAACAAAGTATTTTGTTCTTCTTTAATCTCACTGCTGATATGCGTCCCGGGAACAGAAACATTGTCTATAAACAGGCTCATGTTTGAATTGTTCCATACAGCAATTATGTTATGCAGGTCTTCAGCTGTAAAGTTAATAGTTTCATTCAGCTGGTGGTCTCTGTCTTCAGCATCTCTAATCCTGAAAATTAAAGTAGTATTGTCTATATATAATGAAATCCTGTCATATGTTTCATTGTATGCAAGGTCAAATAAATAAACAGTCTCATTTTCAATTGTCCAGTTCGGCTTTATCCAGAAACTAATAGTGCCTTCGCTTCTGTTTATATAAGTTCCATTGTAAGCCAGTGAAGCAGTCCCGTTTATCAAAACTCCTTCCTGCCATTTTGTATTTGCAAAGCTCTGAGAGTCATTGCTCTGCTCAATCTCATTATTTGCTCCACTCAAGTTATTATTGAAATGAAGCAGAATTAATGTATTCTCATCTGCTAAAAATCCCTGCCCCTGCCATTCATTCCATGTTATGTTATCCTGGCTTGTTCTTGTCTGCAGAGAAACATTAAATCCATCCTGATCTGTATTATTCCAGATTATTCTTATCAAATTAGGAGTGATTCTTTGAGTGTCAAATTCCTGCGATGTGAAATAAGCTGAAGTATTGTCCTCTGATAAATAAATTCCTGTTTCGTTTACAAAGCAGTTGCTGTCGCAGCTTCCATTATTGAAATCTCCCTGGTCATCATCAATTAAAAGCCTGTTGGATGAATTTGCGATTACATAGCCGTCTCCAGATTCATTCAAGTTTGGAGTTACAGTGAAATAGATTGAATCACTAGCTATAAAATATTCCTCTTCTAAAGTATCAGTAGTATAAACATTGAATTCATGCAGTCCTCCAATGCCGAACTCATTTAGAGGATTTGCAAAGTCAAATCTTATATATTGGGCTGTAACAGCATCAAAATTCAAGGTAGCTGTTAAATTTGTCCCCGAATCCGAGATATTTGTGAATATATTTGTATAGGCGCTGTTGTCAGTAGAATAGGATATATTAAATTCATCAGGGCTCTGGTCTCCTCCAAATCTAAAGTCTAATTTTCCTATCTTATGCGTCGTGCTTGTATTTGTTATATTGAAAGTTATCTGCGCAGAAGTTAATTGGGCAGCAGCTGTCTGCCACATTGTATCATTATTATCATCAATTGCATTATTTGCAGCCCCTCCCTCTTCATTGCT
>JACOZQ010000045.1 GCA_016181275.1 Candidatus Woesearchaeota archaeon
TAGAATTTTTCTTCAAGGATTTAGCTCATAATTATTATAATCTTATTGTAACGGCAGATGTTATTATAGTTTTATTTTTTTCAATTGATCTAGCATTCAAGTTTAACAGGGTGAGAAATCTAAAATTATTTTTAAAAAAATATTGGATTGATATAATCGCAGTATTTCCGTTTTTTTTATTTTTCAGATTAGTAGAGGAAGTCTTTGTCTTATTCAGGTTAAGCCCCGAATTAAGTGAAGGCCAGAAATTTCTCCATATTGGTTTGGAGACAGAAAAAATAGCAAAAGAAGAAAGAGCTTTGCGGGAATTAGCTGAGTTGCAGAGAACAGCAAGGGAGGGAGCTGAATTGTCGAGGACAAGATTGCTCGCACGTTTTTTGAGATTGCCAAGACTGATAAAAGTTTTTCCTTTTTATGAGAAGCCGATAAAAAAAGAAATAAAAGTTATTGAAAAAGAGGTTGAAGAATTTGAAGGAAAAAAGAAACCAAGGAAAAGGAAAAAGATTTCAAAAGCCAAGCTCTAATCCTTTTTTCTTTTTTATAGAAGCAGGAGCATCGCCACCATGCCAGCTCAATTTTGGCCTTACTTTTAATGGATAAATTCTTTCAGAAACATCATCTAAAATTACGGCAGCTCCTCTTTCCTTTGGCAATTCATTTATTGCCTCAGTCAAACCTTTCTCCATATAGCTTTGCATCATAGCATTTAGTGCATCAACGTCTTGTTTTGCAGTTACTCTATGACAGATTATAATATCACTCTGGGTTAAAACATCATCATGCACTTTAGCTGGTTGCTGGGTTGCAAGCACTAAGCTTATTCCAGGTTGCCTTCCCTCTCTTAATAATGAAATCAAAGATTCTGTAGCAGGAGTATCTTTTTCTTTTGATAGAAAATTATGAGCTTCATCAATGAATATCCAAAGCAATGGCAGCTCACTTTTATACTCTTCTTCCTTGAAAATGCTATAGCCTTTCTCAATGGATTCAACTTCCTCTTTTTTTCTGTAAATAATCCTGTCAGCTAATAATTTATTGCAGACAATTCCAGCTACAAGAGATTTTATATTCCAATTTCCGGAAACCTGGCCGTAAGCACTCAAGTCAATTATATTTACTCGCCCCCTATCAGCAATTTTATTGAGCTCGACTGCTTCCTCGTCGAATAATCCCCAGGTATTAGCTGAAATGAATAATCCTTGCACTCTGTCCTTTACCCTCTGCTCGGATTTGTCATCGTCCTCAATTTCATTTAAAATATCCGTCATAGAATAATCTCCACCCAACCTTTTAATTATTCTTGAGATAAGCACGCCATCATCACTATTTGCATCAATTCCAAACACATTGCACCAGTCTCCAGAATTTAGCAATTTTGGTTGCAAAGCAAATTCATAATCAGCAGGTATTCCTTTATCTTTATAGTCTTGAAAATATCCTTTTGGAACAAACAAGTCAATATCATATCCTTTGGCTTGCAGTCCCCATTCTTCAAGCAGGGCTTCATCTTTCTGGTTTGGATACTTCATCGTCCAGAAAATCCCCATTGTATCGAAGATGATTATGCTCATGTTATTTTTTATTTCATCAGGAAAATCTAAAACAGATTCGCACATCACCCCCATGCTATATGATTTGCCAGAGTTGTGAGATATAACTCCATTAGCAATAAATGAATTGTTTTTTGAAACTCTTAGATCGTAGACTTTTGTTTTGTACTTTTTTTTAGAAATTTGTTTGATAGATTCAAAAAATAAATCATTTGAAATGTATTCTGTAGATTTTCTTTTAAACATTCTCCCCAATTTTCTTTTTTTAAGTCTTTGTCTCTTCTCTTCAGAAAATAAACTTATATCTTTCTCAAATTTTTTTAATGAAGAATAATCCATTATATCCAATACATGACTCAAGAATTTTTTTCCATTGCAAGTGGTTTTTTTATCTCTAACCCTACTATGGATACCAAAGTAACTCAAAAGTAACTGTATGTCTTTTAAAAACAAATTTGAATTGGAGTAGTATTGAATTCTGGCTCCTCTCTTGTCAACAGCCCCATCACAAGAAAATAATGCTTTAATAAATTGAGCAATAATAGATTTAGGTGATGAAAATATTTTTATTGGAACACGTATTGTTCCAGATTTTTTACCAACTGGAATTCCAAGGTTAATAAATTCATCAACAACTCTCTGATGCTTTGTTTCAATAACTTCATGATTATATTTTTCCCTACAATATCTTTTAGCCTTTATCTTGAATAATTTTTCTAAATCTTTCTTAGCACAAACAAGTACCTCCTCTTGAGCATTAAATATCCTTAATCTTTTTTTTGTGCCATTATACCAATAACCTCTCCCATCTTTAAATCTTCCCTTCTGGACAAATAAATTTCCATCTGCTAATACAAATCCAAGAAGACGAGCCATTTCTTCACTAAGATCTTTTTTTGATTTTAATTTAGGGAGATTTAATAAACTTACAATTTTATCTTTAATTGTAATTTCTGAAGCAATCTTCCAAGAATAATTTTTATCAGATTTGACCAAAAAAGGATGTTCCGATGTAGCAATTAAGTCTTGACCATCTTCGAGAGAGATTTCATAGAGTTCTTCATTTATAGAGTAAGATAATAATTTGGCTTTTTCCAGTTCAAATTTTTTATTTTCCTTATTAAAAGAGTATATTCTGTCTTTATTTTCATTAAATTTTTTTATTTCTTTATATCCCTTATTTGTAAATACAAATGTATTTTCTGTAAGACAACCTCGCTTCCCACATAAAAGTATTGTATGATTTCTTGCAACATCAAGATAAATATTATTCGCTAAACTAGTTACTCTTCCCATTTGAACATAAGTCTTGCCGAGAAAAACCGCTCCAGCTTTTCCAAAATTTTTTTTATCCTCTTCGCTTCTTCCTATAATTATATCATAAGCCATGACTATTAAATAATTTTAGAACTTAAATATCTTTTTACAATAAATTATTTCTTCAAATACCTTCTCAATCCAAATGCAATTAGAGAGCCAAGCAAAATCCATCCGATTAAGGGTATAAGCTGGTCTAGTATTTCTATTCCTGGTTGGAACACGGCAAGATAGCTTCCAATGCTTTTAGCTCCCTCATCTGCAGGAATAGCAGAGAGGATTTCTATAATTTTTTTAAACAAAAGGATGTATACAACAACGATTAATAATGAAACAAAGCCATTGATAGCAGGGCTGTTTTCGAATATTTCTTTCACTAATACTCTTATCATCGGCAGTAAAAATACAATTACTATGTACGTTGCAATAATCGAGAATACAATGCTTAAAATTGATGTAACCCAAATCTCAGTTGAAGCCAATTATATCACCCTTTATTTTTCAAGCAAAAACTTTTATATAAATCTATCGCTATCTTTATAAAACTTATTTTCAATAATATTCATCATGATAAAGAATCAAATCAAGACAGTTTTGTTTCTCGGTATATTATCGGGAATATTATTAGTAATAGGTAGGTTGATTGGAGGAGTTCAGGGACTAACAATTGCATTATTCTTCGCAGTTTTAATGAATCTATTTAGTTATTTCTATTCTCATAAATTGATTCTTTTAATGTACAGGGCTAAGGAAGTTTCTGAAAATGAAAATCATGAATTGCATGAGCTTGTAGAGGAAATTTGCAAGGAAGCAAATATTTCAAAGCCGAAAATTTATATTGTCCCAAGTGATGCTCCGAATGCATTTGCAGCAGGACCAAATCCAAAGAAATCAGTAGTAGCAGTAACAAATGGAATTTTAAAATTACTAAGCAAGGAAGAATTGAAAGGAGTTTTAGCTCATGAAATAGCTCATGTAAAAAATCGAGATATATTAATCGCGACAATAGCAGCAACAATAGCCTCTGTAATAACTTATCTGGCTCACATGGCGCAATTTGCAGCAATATTCGGCGGAATGAATAAGGATAATGAAAATAATACAAATGTTTTCGGTCTTTTATTCTTGGCAATTTTAGCACCGATAGCAGCAATGTTAATTCAGCTCGCAATCTCGAGAAGCAGAGAATATATTGCAGATGAAACTGGAGCTCGATTGATTAGGAAATCAGAGCCTTTAGCAAAAGCACTGGAAAAATTAGAGGCAGATAGTAAAAATCATGTCTTGAAATTAGGTGCTGATTCTACAAATCACATGTTTATTGTAAATCCATTTAGGGGGAAAGGGCAGAGTTTCCTGCATCTATTTTTAACTCATCCGCCGACGTCAAAAAGAGTTGAAAGATTAAGATCATTAGCTATCTAAAAAATTGAGGTGATTCTTGAAAGAGTAGTGATTAGGACATAAAAGAAAATGGCAGCAGATCAATTCAGAATACCGGTTAATGAAATTAGTGATGGGGATAAAATCTTAGAAGATGTTAGTTATCCTAATGGAGCAGTTATAATTGAAAATGGTGCAGTAATAGGAGATTTTATCCAGAAGGAGCAAGCGCTTTTTAGATTGGCGAAAATAAAAAAGGAAACAATTTTGGTTAGAAGAAAAACTTCTCCAGCAGATATTAATAGTGCAAAGCATAAGAAAATTACTGAAACATTTTCCAGAGATGTTATGATTGCATATGAGGAATTGGAAGAATTCGGAGAGAAGGTAAAACCACTATATGAAAAGGCCGCAGCATTTCTTAATAATATAAGATTAAAAGAGAATGGCGAATTTGATACCGAATATTATGAAAGAGTCCACAATTCCAGAGACTATGAAAAATTTAGAGGTCTTGTCGAATTAGGAATTTTAAATGAAACTTCATGTAAATTGCTAAAAAAGCTAAGGGAGAAAACACTTCCATTAGCAGGTGTTTTTGGAGCATACGCAATGGCGAGAAAACCAATGGGAGAAAAAGCAACCCATCATGCATTCCAGATGCTGGCGGCTTATTTTGATTATGCAATAAGAGCTGAAATTCCTGAAGAAAAAACGCTTGAAAAAGGAACGGAAATAATGCTGCATGATCTTGGTTTGCTGGCTCAAGATAGGGAAGGCTCTACAAGGATTAATAAAGAAGCATTGTCTAGAATACATGGTTTGCTGGCTTATAAGGTATTGGTCCCAGATGAGGCTCCGGTAAAAGGAATCACTTTGTCAAATGCAATCTCAATATTACAGCATCCATTCAGATACGACGGAAGAAATGCTATTTTTAACGGAGCAATGGCAAGGCCGCAAGTTTTTGTTTCAGAAGAATTTGCAAAGCACCAAGATTATAAAGGCCATGATATAAAAACTCTTACTCAAGAAGCAATGGAATTAAGAGTCTTAGAGGAATATGTTTCTCATGCTTTTGGCGATCCTGTTGCAGGCATTGAAAAATTTAAAGGAGAAAATTGGGAATCAAATGCAACACTTTCTCTTGAAAAATTGATTTATGATAATGGAAATGTCAACCCAAAAGTTTTAGAAAGCTTTGTAGTAAACACCACGGAAAGAATCATCCCAAGAAAAACACTTATAGAAGTAAGTCTCGGAGAAGTTGATATTAATTCGGGTGTTTTTGCAGTTCCAAAGTTAAAAGGGGTTATAATAAATTCTTCTTATGGGCATTTGTTTTTATATGATAAGAATGGTGATTTTTTAGATACTGAATTGCCAGAATCTTCAGCGAAGAAGGATAAGATCTTAGCTGGGCATGGAAGGATTGTAAAAGGCATTGATGGAAAAGATTATACATTACCTGGAGTAAATGATGGCTATGTAAAACTTATGATGATAGACAGTTTTGAACATCTCGGATGCAATGCACCATTAAAAGTAGGAATAGCAGATAGCAGATTGTATACAAAGATTATATCTTATCTTATCGAAATTAGAAGAGCAAATTTCCTAGACTTGACTGATATCAAAGAAGCCAGATCTTGAAATTATATAAAAAGAAAAATTATTCCTTCATGACTTCTAATTTTCCGAATTTGCCAGCACTTAGCTGCTTTTCCCCTTGATATTCACTGCAATATCCGTTTGTAATTTTGACCTTGTCGCCTTTGTTTACTCTATCAACTTCATCATTCCACAAAGTTAATTTTATCTTTCCAGAATCATCTTCCAAGACAGCATTGCACACCTTTCCCTTTTTCCCAAACTTGTCAAATTCTCTTGGTTTGTCTTTTTCAGTAATCTCTCCTTCAACATTTATTTTTCCTTGGTTTGCTTTAATTTCGCCAATATCCATCAAACATTCCTCCTTATCCATTCGATTTCATCATCATCTAATTCTAATTCTTCAGCAAGTTTCTCATCTTTTAAAAAGTTAACTAAAATCCCAAATTCTTTGTATACTTTATTGATTGAATTATGTGTTTTTTTTGCAAATTTTTCTGAAATGCTTTTCCTTTTTGCATTCATGTTTTTTGCAATCCACATCTTCAATACTCTTGAAGGCCTTTGATATGAAATATACAGATTTCTTTTTTCTTTTTTAGATAAACCAACTCCGGCACTCATCAATATGCTCTGATAAACTAAAAATCTGAAATATTGCCTCCTCAAAATTCTCCCCCGATAAACATCTGCTTTGCCGAGCTTATCATATGCATTTACTAAGTCATCTCCAGAATATTCTTTATCAAGATTTTCATCAAGCCATAAGAATATTTCATCTAAATCCTCGTCAAGGTTTGAGAAAATTTTGGTCAATACATCAGTATCTTTGCTTTTGAATATAATTCTTAAAACTTCATTTATATCTTGAGCATATTCTCTTAAGTCTCCAATTTCATTTATTTTGCTTTCAATTAGATTCATGTCCAGGTCAATTAAGCTGGCACGGACATCACCATTGTTTTTTCTTGCAATATTTTTTAGTATGATCTCATTGTATTTTACTTTTTTATCATCGCATATTTTTTTCAGCAGCTTGAAAATTTCAAGATAGTCAACATGTTTGAATTCAAGCAGCTCACATTTTTTCCTTAAGGTATTGAATTTAGAATCAAATATTTCATTGGCAGTTAAAATAATTTTATTTTTCGTTTTATCAATTATCTTGTTCAGCTCAGCCAATCCTCCATAATCATATCTTCCTGAAATCCCGTCGACTTCATCAATTAAAATTAATTTCTTTTTAAAAAACAAGCTCTGCTGCAGGCTTGCCTCTCCAATTATGTTTTTTATCTGTTCTTTATTTCTCAAATCAGAAGAGTTTAATTCCAAAATTTCAAGATTTTTTTCTACAGCAAGAGCATAAACAGCAGAAGTTTTACCAACACCAGTAGGTCCATGAATTAACAAAGATTTTTTTCCAGGATTTTCAAGCCACTTTAAGATTTTAGAAGTATCTTGTCCCACTATTTCATTTAAAGAGTTTATTTTATAATTAATCATTTTTTCATAAAGCTTGCAATTAAGCTTTCTAATTGGACAAATTCGTCGCTGCCTTCTACCATCCTGAATTCTATTTCGCCGCATTTATCAACGAGATCAATTTTCCTTTCATCTGGAATTTTCAAGTTCCATATCTCCTGCTGTATTTGCTTGATTATATCCAATCCAGACAAGCCGTGTTTTAGCATAACATCAAGCAATTTTTCCTTCGCAATTGAAAACTTTCCTTCCACCGCGAGCTCAAGCAATTCCTTTATCTCTTTTGGCCTGGCAGCGCTGACGATTTCATAAACTAATTCTTCAGTTATCTTATTATTTATCATTGAGCAGCTTTGCATAACATTTTCTAATCTTCTGACGTCGCCATTAGAAACATAAGCTAATGCTTCTCTTGCCTTTTCATCAACTTTTAATTTTTCTTGCTTGCAGATTGCATCAATTATTTCATTTATTCCTTCTTTGTCAAGTGGCTTAAATCTAAAAACAGTGCATCTTGACTGTATCGGATCAATAATTTTTGATGAATAGTTGCAGTTGTGAATTAGAAAGCCATTCCCTACAAAATTGTGAAATTTATCCACGGATAAGTCACACACGATATTTTCATTCATACAATTCTCAATATTTTCAATTTTGTTCCAGACAAATTCCGAATTTTTATTTATTTGATGTTCCTTTACCCAATCTGGAAAATGTGGAAATTTTGTATAAGGTAGTGTTATCTCCTTATTTTCTAACTGGTTTGTCAACAAAGATACACTAATCCCGTATTTGTTGGCTATGCTAATCTTAGAACTTTTTCCTTCATTATATTCTCCAATGGCATTATTACTAATTTCTTTCAAGTTTTTTAAAAAGTTATGTTTATATCTTAAATATTCTTGGATTAGCCTACCTAATCTCTTTTTTTTAAATTCATAATAGAATCCAACCTTTTTAAAGAAATTCAGTACATTTTGATTTGTTGCAGAAATCTTAAGTTGAAATCTGATTGTTTGATATCCATCTTTCCTTACATAATGCATCTTTTTACTTTTAATATAAGAAATTATTCCAAATTCGCTTAACAGTTCCTGACACTGTCCTAGGAACTCAAAACAAGAGTCCTTATTACTTTCAATTTTATGTTGGGTTACATCTAGCTGTATAAATCTTGTAGGAGATTTTTTTTCCAAAACCGGGGTTGACATCTCTGCATCAAAAAAGCCACGCAAAAACTCTCTTCTAATAAAGCGAGGACCTTCCATTATCCATTTTGGTATTGAATAACTGGTTTTACACTTGTTCCCTATAGGAACTCCAAGCGATCTCATAAGGATCCACAAACTCTTTGAATAACTATGAAACATTGAACTAACCCCCTTTGTTTTCTTACCTTTGATAATTACTCTTTTCTTAGTATTCGCTATGTTAGATGCTTTAAATCCGATTTCTTCAAGTTCCTTCTTTATTAATAAGAGGGCATAATAATCTCCGACAAATGTTACTCTTCTTCTATTTATAGATATGTGACCATCACCAAACAAATAGCCTATAAGTCTACATATAGTTCCAATATTTGGATTAGAAGTTGTAAGGGGTATTAACCCTTTTTGTTTTAAATCATAACAAACCTTTTCGCTCCATATCTTGGTATTATTTTTGATTAATCTAGATATTTGAGTAATTGATAGTTTAATGTTGTATTTATCTCTTATATCCCTTGATATTTTACTTACCGACAGTCCCTTATTGTAGAAATTCAACACCTCTCCCTTTATTTTTTTCATTTCTTTACTCGAAAGGTAGAGATAATATCTTGCTTCACCTATGTTTTTCCGATTAAGTACCTTTTTTTCAAAATGATGTATTTCATCTTCAATTTGTCTTTTCACCAATATTTTACCATTTTTAGGGATAGAAGTTCCTTCCAATACAGGTAGCACAGCAATGGAATCTTCTTGGGAAAGATCCCCTGCGTGTTTCCAACCCTCCTTAGTAAAAATAAGATGGTCTGTAGTAACCTTCAAAATTCTTCCTGTATCTGTTTTTATCTTTATTACCTTTTTATTTAATTTACTCACAGAGGATTCTGAGTATATTAAACTTAAACTTTTATCTAGGGACATAGATTTTGTATTTGCACAAATCATAACAGGTTTTATCATGTCCTTTATGTCTCCAATATTAACTTCTATCTCATCTTTTAATATGACTTTGGTATCCGGGGTAACACATGATAAAATAAACCTCGTATTGTGGGCATATTGCTCCATTATTCTCCTCATTGAATTTTGGGCTTCCCCAGTAAGAGAATCGGATTCATCGAGAAAAATTATCTTAAATGGTGTCTCTCCTAGAGCTTTGGTTCTACAAAAATCTTTAACTTGATTTCTTATGGTGTCAATGCCTCTTGTATCTGAAGCATTCAACTCTAAAAAATTTTCTCTCCAATTATCTCCATATAATTCACGAGCAATAACTAAAGCAATTGTTGATTTTCCGACACCGGGAGGACCTGCAAGAAGAAGGTGGGGAAGGTTTTTATTGTCGACAAAGGCCTTTATCCTTCTAACTATTGTTTCTTGTCCTATAACTTCTTCAAACTTTCTCGGCCTGAATTTTTCTATCCATATTGAAGAGTCTTGCATATACAAAAATCTAAAGAATGGCTTTAAATAAATTTATATTCTCCACGAAAACCTTTTAAAATCCATATTATAACTTTAATATTTATGTACAATCCTCAAGAAGTAGAAAAAGAAATATTGAATTTCTGGGAAAAAAGAAAGATATTCAACAAGTTGAGAAAAAAGAATGAAAGCAAGAAGCCATACTCATTTATAGACGGTCCAATAACAGCAAATAATCCTATGGGAGTTCATCATGCATGGGGCAGGACTTACAAAGATATTTTCCAGAGATTTAAAGCAATGCAGGGTTTTGATCAGAGATACCAGAATGGTTTTGACTGCCAGGGATTATGGGTTGAAGTTGAAGTTGAGAAAGATTTAGGTTTAAACTCAAAAAAAGAAATTGAAGAATTTGGTTTGGAAAAATTTTCAAAGGCCTGCAGGAAGAGAGTTGAAAAATATTCTAAAATACAGGTGCAAGAGTCGATAAAGCTCGGGCAGTGGATGGACTGGGATAATTCTTATTACACAATGGACGATTACAATATAGAGCATATATGGCATTTTCTAAAAGAGTGCCACAAAAAAGGATGGCTCTACAAGGGAACAAAAGTAATGCCATGGTGCCTGCGCTGCGGAACATCTTTAGCTCAGCATGAATTAGTTGATACTTATGAAGATAAGACTCATGAAGCTGTTTATTTTAAAGTCCCTATAAAGAATACAAAAAATCATTTTCTATTATTATGGAGTACAACCCCCTGGACTTTTCCGGCAAATGTTGCAGCTGCAGTGAATCCAGGATTGATGTATGTCAAAGCAGAGCAATCAGACAATGTTTATTATCTTGCTGAAAAAATTGCTGAAAAAGTTTTAGAATCAAATTATAAAATCTTAGAGAGAGTAAAAGGAAATAAATTAATTGGCTTGGAATACGCAGGACCATTTGATTATCTTCCAATTGTTAAAACAATAAAGCATAAAGTTATCGCATGGAAAGATGTAGGCGAAGAAGAAGGTACTGGGATAGTTCACATAGCTCCAGGTTGTGGAGCAGAAGATAATGAGCTCGCAAAGAGGGAAAACATTCCCGAAATCTCTCCAATAGATGAGAATGGAGATTATATTGAGGGTTTTGATTGGCTTACCGGAAAAAATGTTAGAAAAATTCATAAATTAATCATTGAGGATTTAGAAAAGAATAATTTTCTATATAGGGCAGAAAATTATAGGCATCGCTATCCTCATTGCTGGAGATGCAAAGAAGAATTAGTTTTTAGATTAGTTTCAGAATGGTTCATTTCATCAGATGAAATAAGGCAGTCGATGAAAAATAATGCAAAAAAAGTTTTCTGGAGGCCAGAGCATGGTGGAAAATTAATGCAAGATTGGTTGGAAAACATGCAGGACTGGAATATTTCAAGAAGAAGATATTGGGGATTGCCTTTGCCATTTTATGAATGTGAATGCGGGCGCACGGAAATTATTGGTTCAAAAGATGAGCTGAAAAAATTAGCAGTTAATCCGAAAAAAGTTGATTCTCTTCCAGAACTGCATAAGCCATGGATAGATGATATAAGAATAAAATGCATAAAATGCAAGAAAGAAGTTTCAAGAGTATCTGATGTTGGTGATTGCTGGCTAGACGCAGGAATAGTTCCTTTTTCAACTTTGAATTATTTGTCTGATAAAAAATATTGGAATAAATGGTTCCCGGCAGATTTCATAACTGAGATGAGGGAGCAGATAAGATTGTGGTTCTATTCAATGTTGTTTATGTCTACAACTTTGAAAAATGTTCCTCCATACAAATCAGTTTTCTTGTATGAAAAAGTTTATGATGAAAAAGGAAAGCCGATGCACAAGTCAGCTGGAAATGCAATATGGTTTAACGATGCTGTTGAAAAAATAGGGGCAGATGTAATGCGCTGGCTGTATTCATTTCAGAATCCATCTGTAAATCTAAATTTTGGATATAATATGGCAAGAGAAGCTAAAAGAGATTTGGATGTTGTCTGGAATTTGGGAAATTATGTAAAATTATATTCAAAGCATCATAAAGATGAAGCTAAGGATGTTGCTTCTCGCTGGATAATCTCAAGGAGGGAGTCTACAAAAGAAAATGTAACAAATTATTTGGAAAAACTTCAGCCAGCTCAGGCAGTTTCGGAAATAAAACAATTTTTAATAGAAGATTTGTCGAGGACATATGGTCAGCTGATAAGAGATGAGCTCGACAAGAAAGAAGTGCAGTCCGTTCTTTTTAATTCATTTTTGGATGGAATGAAATTATTGGCTCCTTTCCTTCCATTTATCTCAGAAAAATTATATCAAAATTTGGATGGAAAAAAAGAATCTATATTCCTGGAAGATTGGCCTGTTGCAAATAAAAAATTAATTAATAAGGAGCTGGAAAAAAACATGAAAGAAGTAAAGGAGATAGTGCAGGAAGTTTTAGCTCAAAGAGATAAAGCAAAAATCGGAGTTCGCTGGCCATTGCCAAATGTTCTAATAACCTCAGATGATACAAAATCTTTAGACAATTTTGAAGAAATAATAAAAAAACAAGTCAATGTAAAGAAAGTCACTTTCAAAACAGGAGAAAAATCAATAACTCTTGATACAAAAATGACAGAAGAATTGGAAAGGGAAGGCTATGTTCGTGAATTGACAAGAAGAATCCAGGAGTTGAGAAAGAAATCTGGATTAAAAAAAGAGGACAAGATAAAATTAGTAATAGCAACAAAGGAATCTTTCCTGAAAAATTTCAAAGAAGAGTTGCAGGAAAAAGTAAATGCGGCTTCATTGGAAATAATTACAGAAATAAAAAATAAAGCAAAGAATTATTCTAAAGAAAAAATAAAAGACAAGGAATTTGAAATTGGATTCTAAGATAACTTTGGAGTAGTAACAAATAGAAACCTTTATAAAGGCATATTTTGCTACTTTATACTATGAAAAAGAAATTAAGCATTTCAATTGAAGAGGAGAAAATCATGCTATTAGAAAAATTAGTAAAAAACGGCAGGTTTAGGAATAAATCCCATCTAATAGAATACAGTATTGATAAATTTTTGAAAGGAGAGGAAAATGAGTGAACAAAGTTTGCAGGAAAAGGTAAATGGAGTTTATAATAGAGTTAAAAGCGATTTTTATTTATGCAGGCCTGATTTAATGGTTTCAGGAAGAGAATATAACTCCCATTTGCTTTTAGGATTATTAACTCAGTTAAATAATGGAACCCAGCTTATTTATGGTGCTTATGGTGGAGGTAAAACATCATCTTCTTTGTATTTAAATTCAATATTATATGGTCTTCCGCTAAATACTGTTAGAAGTGCAGTTGTAAGAGGTAATCCCGGGATAACAGAAGAAAAGGCCATAGCAAGACCGGATTATGGGGCATTAAATAAAGGAGAAGAGCAAGTAAGATGGCAGAAATTTTGCTTAATCCCCCCTAAGATATGGGATGAACTTCCAAGAACACCAGAAGGCAGGCAGGCAGTAGCATTAGCAGGCATAGAAGAAGGAAGCTGGGCTTATCTTAATGAACATATTTTTGAAGGAAGAAGGCCTTTTTATGCAACAGCCAATTTTAGGGATAGGGGAAGCTATAGTATTATCCCTGCATTGTTAGATAGATTTGATATAGCCACTGTTGTCGGTTTTCCGGGGCTGGTAAATTCAAGAATTATAAGCAGGAGATACAATAAGAATCAAGAGGCATTGCTTGGAGATGAATCTTTGGAAGATGAAGCTGAAAAAGTATTATTATCAAGAGAAAATTATGAAACTATTCAAGAAGGAATGATAGATATACGCGGCAGATTTTTAGAGGTTTTGAAGGAAAGAGGCTTTCCAATATTAACAAATGAAGACAGATTGCAAATAAACAAAGAAATAAGTAAAGTCGAATTAAGCAGCCAGGCAGAAGCTTACTGCACATTTTTGACAGCTGAATTAAATATCCCAGTAAATGGAAATTATTTGAGAAATCTAACTTCTGAGTGTACAGAGAGTAGAAGGTTAGATCAGGTTTTGGTCAGATATGCTCAATCATTGGCATGGCTTCAAGATAGGAATGAAGCAACGCTTGAAGATGTTTCAGCAATAGCTCCTTATGCTTTATGGCATAGAATTGAATGGAAGGATGGTGTTAAAGGAAGATTTGCAGACTATTCAGGAAATGACCGCGATTTAATAATAGCAAAATTAATGCTTGGAGAAGGAGGAAAAGGTATAGAAGGATTAAAAAGAAGATTGATAAACAGCTCAGGAAGCATTGAAGAACTAAGAAAGCATTTGGAGTCGGGAAATGAAGAAGAAGCTAAAAAGCTTTTGGATGAGATTACAAAGACAGATAAAACACATCCATACTTTTTAGACGTCAAAAGAGAATTAGAAGGATTTATAGCATGATAACTCAAAAACTAAAGGACTTTGTAAGCGCAATGTCGCTGGAGGGAATGGCAGTTGCTTCTCCAGCACACCCCCCCAAAGCAGATCCGCAAATTCTTCAAGGAGAGATACAAACCTTAATTTACAATGATTTAGGAAGAGAAATCTTGGAAGCAAGAA
>JACOZQ010000046.1 GCA_016181275.1 Candidatus Woesearchaeota archaeon
CTACTTTAAAATAATAACAATATAGAAACATTTAAAAACCTAAATTTCGCAATAAAAAACATGGCAAGAAAAACTATAGAAGATTATGTCCAAGAAGGAAGATCAACAGATTACATAGCTGAAAAATTAGGAATAACAGAAAGGCAAGCAAGAGCAAGAGTGGCAGGATTAACAAGAAGTAGAAGATTAGCACTTGGAGAGTATTCTAAAGGTTATATTGTGATTCCATTAGAAGATGCGCAAGAGCTAAGTTCTCCTCAATTAGGTAATCTTTTGGAAATTTTAGCAACTATTAATTATGAAGCTGAAAAAAATCCAGAGCAAGAAAAAAAGCCGGGAGGCAATGGAGGATATAAACAGAACGGAGAAAACGGATTAAAACCGCTTCCAAGAAGTCAATGGAGAGATATAGTCATTGGATATATAAAAATAGGAGCATCAAATAAAGAAATATTAGAAGACAGAAGATTGAAAGGAATCACTCCAAGGAATATCGGCGCATATAGAGCTCATGCAAATCCTAATAGAGTAGGAAATTACAAAGAAAGAGGACTAATTTAATTTTAATCCTTTTTTTCCAGATAATAAATAGTAAACAGCATTGGTTCAACATTGTCTTGATAGAGTTCTGTATTGTTAGCAACAACTTCATAGCCTTCTTTTCTGAAGATTTCTTCATTATATTCTTGCTTTCTTATGATCATTGTCATCATCTCCTTGCTTGCTATCAGGAGTGTTTTGATATGGACCTAAATAATCTAAAAATACAATATCAAATCTTCTTTCATCTCCTTTCTCATGCATGCCATCTATAACATTGATAAATTCTTCTGAAACAGGATATTTTCTAGTTAATGCCCTTGCTTTCAAACCTTTTCTCAATTCTTTGACAAGGTTTTCATAATGATGCAGGCTTATTCTTTCTTCATCATAGCAGACGTAATAATTTTTATTGTCATAAACGATTTCAAGAGCTCTGTTTCCATTTGAATTTGATGAATTCCCTCTCTGCAATAAAGTAGATTGGTTCCTTGCAAAATCCAGCAATATTAAATCATCAATGTTTCCTCTTTCAATGTGAGCATCTCTAAATTTTTCAGGATTAGCTTTGGCCATGCTGTTCATTAGATTAAATAATCTATAATTATATTCAGGCGTGAATGATCTCAAGTTGACTTTATTTGAGCTCAATAAATCATGAAGCAGCAAATAGCTTGCAAATCCAGGCCCTTCTAATCCAAGATAATTCAATGAAGGCAAAATCTCTCCCGATCTTAATTTTCTTATCTCTTCTTTTATCTCATCTGAATTATCTTTCAAATAAACAACCTTAATGGGGGAAAAATTCTGGTCTTTTCTTACATCAACTTTCCTCAATATATCATTATGGGATCTTCTATTGTCACGAAAGTGATTCAACGCTTTAAAGAAATTATCCTTTGATTCAAAATCCTCAAAGATTATGGAATTATCTTCTGAATCAAAATGCATTCCTTTTATTCTCTGGCTTTCTTTTCCATATCCAAGGTTTTCTTCAATGAAGTATTTTTTGAATGTAGCAAGCGCTTGCGAGCTGGGGGCATTAATGACAAATCTCCCAACTTCTTGTGACAATACTTGCTTTATCCTGCTGTTTATTGAGCTCAGCTGCCCTTCAAGATCAGTTGCTTGCAGCTCAATCATGTCATTAATGTTTGAAACTAAATATCTATTCACAAAATCAATAAACAACTTCCTAGTTTTTTGTTTTCCTTCGCCACCCCAATATCTAGTTCCTTCAATTGTAAAGTATGAATCATCATGATCCTTTCCACTTTTATTCAATGGGTAATTTTTTGCAAAGTAATTTCTTCCAATTATCCCGACGATGTGCTCAGCATCGTCTCCAAAATCAATTTTTAGAATTCCTTTCAAATCTAATACATTCACAGGATTTAATATTCTTTTTCTACTGCGCTTTGAGCTGTTTGTTATGCCAGCAAATTTTAAAGCTTCAGCATGCTCATATAAAACGTCAGAAACAAATCCTGCCAGCGGGCAATTTATGTCATCAGGCAGAGTTAGTCCTTTGTTTTCAAGCTCATAAACGAATTCGTCCAAAGAAATTTTTCTGTCTCTGAACTCAGCCAGAGATTGGACGATTATATCTCTTGGATTTTTAGTACTAACTTTTGCCTTTTCAGTTTCATTTTTTTTAGTTTTTGATTTTTTTTCTTTTGAAGGTTTTTTAGCTTTAGGTTTGATTTTTTTATTTTTGGTTTTAGAACTCTTGCTATCATCGATTATCTCTGAATTAACGTCGACTTCAAGTATATCAAGCCCATTATCCAGACAGTATTGCACCAGTTCAGTATAAGATAATTCTTTAAGATACATCTCAATAATCAAACAAAGGAACAGATGGCTTGACTTTTACTTCCAAGGGACATTCCTTTCTAAGATCATTAGAGATTATGCCAGAAATTTCATTCAGATCAGCATATGGTCCTGAAAGGTTTACTCTCAATAATTCTCCAAATTGCTCTCTACTTGGTCTTATTTTAGAAGGAGTATAACCATTTGTCATAAATGAGCCGCAAGTTGCTGTATATAATTTGGCTCTAAGTCCCAAGCCTAATTCAGGCCTTAGTTTTGTTCGATCTCCATTTTTTATTTCTGCTATGTACAATGGGAATAGTAAAGCGAGCTCGTCTCTTGTCTTTCCAAAGCCAGGAGCTGCAAATAATTCAATAGTTTTTAAATCAGGAATAATAATTTTTCTTCCTTCTGAAATTATATTTATCAAAGATTTCATTTCAGAATCTGGAATGCTTAGTTCCATTAATTCTCTTAAGGATAAATGGCCGTATTCATCAAATTTTTTTGCTCTTTCAAATTCATTTATTCTATTTGCTTGTACAACTAAGTAATCATTAATTTCTTTTTCTCTTCTTTTCAACAATAGATGATAGTCTTTAGCAAATGCAGATTCTCTCTCGTTTTCAACCTTTACATATTCTTGTTCATCTAAAGTTCCTCTATCAATTACTTCATATTCATTTCCAGCAACTTTTCCTTTTTTCCGGTCTCTTCTAATCTGAAGTCTATAGGATTTTACTTTCTCAGGTTTTTTTCTTGTTATATGAGAATATTTTGTCATTAAAGCACCAAGCGTTCTTTCTCCTGAAAAGGTTGTATTAAATCTCTCAACGACTTCTTTCCACAATAATCTTCTTCCTTCTTCATCAGTCTCAAATTCTTTAAGTCTGATTATCTCTTTCTCTTCTTCTGGTAAAAATTCTTCTCCATAGGGATATTTTTTTCTCTCTGTCATTTTAATCACAATAAATCATGTAACCTCAAAACTCTCTGCTGAAATCCAGTGATTACTTCAGTTAAATTATGAGCTTGTAAAACCGGATCTATCAAACCTTCTTGACATGCTTTTCTATAATCCGCATAAGCTACTTCCTTGCTTATCAAACTAGCAATATAAATTTGCTGGGCTCTTTTGCTTTCTTCTTCAGCAATGCAACTTATATCCGCATTTTTATAATCACCATGTCCTGTGTTAATTCTAATCTTTCCAAGCACTTCATCGAGCTGGCTTCTAACATTTTCTTCATGAAGATCAAAATCAACGAAGTCGACTTCAAATCTTCCGGATATTCTTCTTGCTGCCCCCCTAACTGGCCTTTCTTCTCCTTGAGGATCTTCTTTAACTAAATCTCTTCCAGGATTTTTTGGACCTCCGTTTCCATTTCCACCCATGATAGTTGAGCCGCCATTAGTCCCATCTTTATCCGGGATAACATTCTTTCTTCCATCTCCCTTTCTTCCTAAAACTAATCCAGATGATATTCCGCCAACTTCTCTATATACAGCATCCAAAGTTCTCAGCACAGATTTTCCAAAATCAACAAGTTCTTTTCTTTCATTTCTCCCGGTATTTTTCCTAATCTCCTGTCCTAATCTCTCTTCTAGGCCAGCAAGTCTTTCAACAAATAAATTATATCTTCTATCTCTGATTGGGGCATTTCTCGGCGAGTTTAGTTCTACAAAGTTTTCATCTATTTCTCCGGAGATTCTTCCACTTGCCCAAATTCCAGCATCAAGGTCATATGAGCTGACAGAAGAATTTCCATCTCCAACCCTAACACCCTTGTTAAAATGCCCGACTCTTGCATTGCTTCCTTTAGGGTCTACATACAATAAAACTTCAATTTCTCCTTTTTCATTTTCAT
This sequence comes from Candidatus Woesearchaeota archaeon, assembly GCA_016181275.1. GTDB lineage: Archaea > Nanobdellota > Nanobdellia > SCGC-AAA011-G17 > ARS1403 > JACOZQ01. The sequence goes on from JACOZQ010000046.1 coordinate 4,224, forward strand.
AAGCAACTTCAAATACATCATCGATGAATAATACTCCTTTATGCTCAATTGGGTCTACAGGAGTAGGAGCATATCTTTTCCCTGAATATCCGACTCTTGCAATTAGATCTCCTTTTCTAAGCAATGGAGAAAATGTTTCTGATACAAGCTTTTTTATTTTAGCTGGAGTGAAATATCTCTCAAGATCCTGCTGTGAAATCCCCTCTAAGATAACCTTCGTGCCAAAATCGAAAGCACCAAAAGGAATCTTGTCAAAGTTTACAACACCGGTTTCAGCAAATCCTTTTCTGCTGTCCATAACCAATAGATTATACCTCCCTCTTCCGCTAATTGGCCTTGTATATATCCTGCAGGTTTGAGCTCCGCAGCTAGGATAAGCTAGAATCCCCATTCCCTTTTCTCCTATTAATCCTCTCTCTCCTTTTTTAATTGAGTCAAAAAGACTTATTGGCAGTTTTTCAAGCTCTTCTAAACTCATCCCAATGCCATTGTCTTGTATAACAATTAATCCTTCAGGTTTATGGACGACAACTCCAATGTCTCCTTTCCTTCTCCTTCCTAAAGTGCTGTCAACGCCATTAGAGATATATTCTTTCAATGCCCTTCCGGGATTTTCATAAACATGCTGTATCTGGTGAATTGCAGCCCCCATGTCCGCTATCCTATAATCAATTTTTCTGCTCATTTTCTACTCCCTCTAGGGATATAATTAGATTGTAGCACCCAATTTCTAAATGTTTCTGGCTTGTAAATAGCATTCAACAAAGCAGTTATATATCCAATATCATTTCCAGGAATAGCTCTAGTCAAATCTTCTCTTAATTTGTCATGTGAAACATTTGGATTTTTGAATGGTTCTAATTTATCAAATAAAACATAAAGTGCGTCGCTAGCCTCTCTAACATACCTTGAATATTCCTCTCTTGAAGGTTCTCTTCTAGGTCCCCTCATTTGAGAAGCTTTTATTAATAATGCTTGAGCCAAATTTTCCAAATCATCATAATCAGCTTCTAATCTAGAACTATCAATTGAAGAATCGGGAACTAGATGACTGGGTTTAGGAGTTTCTTTAGGAATTTGTTCAATCGGCTCTTTCAAAATCTCCAGCCTGCTGTAAGCATAAAGAGCTTCCCTTCTGCTGTTAGATAATTGATTAGTTCCTCTTAGTATATCTCCTAATGTTGATCTGGGCCAGCCTAATTCTCCTGCTACTTGACTCAGATTTTTCCCTTGCTTTGTATAAAATTCTCTAAATTGTTCTGCCCAATTTGCCATATTAATAAAAAATCAAAAATTTCACTTTATAAATCTTTCTATTTATAACTACTAAAGAATAGTATCTAGTAATTGATACTACCCTCAAAGACAACAATTGCCTCATTATATAATGGAACAAGTTCTACAAGATTGAAATCTAGGCCGTGTTCATTTCCTCTTTCACGATAATAATTTAAAACGATTTCTTCCATGCCTTTAAGAAACTCAGAAGGGCTTGGTGCATCATGTATCTCGCTTATATCCTCTGGAAAAACAGTTATCAATCTTCCGTTTTTATTAGTATAATTTTTCATGGTCGGAAGTAAAAAATTCAAATATGTCTGCGGATAAGCTGCAAGAACAATGTCAGCACCATTAGGTTCATGTTTTTTAAATTCTTCAAGCAATTCTTCAGAATGATAATCTCCCTCGATAAACTCAATCCTGCCATCTAAATCTTTTTGGTTCTCTTCAGAAATTCTGCTTAATTCTAAATCTGATACTTGAATCGCACTTGGAAGAATATCTATTCCATATGCTTTTTTTACTTTATCAGAATATAATAATAAACCAAGGGCAATTTTGCCGTGCCCGCATCCCAAGTCAGCTAATGTAAACGGCTCTTCAAATGTATCAAAATAATTCAATAAAATTCTTAAAGTTTCTCTGGATTTAAAATTATCATAAGGAGACACATGCTCATATAATCCAGTTTTATAAACAAAGTCCATGAATTCAAGATGTTTTTTCTTTGAAAGAATGTTTTCAGAAAATCTTCTGGACAATATTTCATTATATTCTTCTCTTTTAAGTTTTAATTCAGATAAAATTTCTCTGCTGAATTTGCTTTCCATAAATGTCCTGTACCTTTCCTCTTCATCAGGACCACAATTAGGATTCCATTTAAATCTAACAGGCCAATACTCTTCCAGAAAATCATCCACACTTCGTTTCTTTGTTATCATTTTTGCCATTAAATTATTTAAAACCATAAAAGTTAGATTTAAAATGATTTCTAAAATATTAAGAACAAAATTAAATACAATAAAGGTACTATCAAGAATATTGAATACCCTGTCCTTCTATGAATTTTTTCCAAATAGTATCCTTAATTATATTCCGAAAAGTTTATATATCAAAAATGGATAATATTATTTAAAAATGGATAATAAACTAAAGATAATAAATTATCTTGGGAAGCATATGCATGAAAAGTTCACAATGCACGAATTAAGTAAAATAATTTCTATCCCTTATGCTACATTTTACAGAACTGTTAAAAATACGTCGGATATAATTTCAAAAGACAAAAAAGGAAATACAATTCTCATCTGCATAAAAACATCAAGTGCGTCGCTTTCATCTTATCTTGCCGTCTCATCGGAAGAAGAAAAAAAAGAGTTCTTAGAAAAAAATGTATTAGTAAAGAAAATCGCCAATGAATTAAAAACAGAAAATATAGTATTACTCTTTGGAAGCTATGCAAAAGGAAAGCAAACCGAAAAGAGTGATATTGATTTATTAATTATAAACAAAGACGGCAAAAAAAATTTTAATTTTTCTAAATATGAATTATTATTCAGGAAAAAAATAAATCCAATATGTATAACAAAAAAAGAATTTAAAAAGATGCTAAATGACAAAGAAGAGAATGTTGGAAAACAGGCTTTAAAGGATCATATTATATTAAATGATTCTGAAGGGTTTTGGAGGCTAGTGTTGAATGGAATTTAATAGAAAAATATATGCAAATTTGTTTAAAAATGCTATTGCTGAAAATAAGATCAAAAAATCTTCAGAAGTTTTCAAGATAAAATTATTTTTAGAAAAGGCCGAAAACAGTTTGCTTATTGCTAAGTATGTAAAAGAAATAAATCCTATTAAAGACCAGCCTAATAAACTTCATTGGAATTATTGGGCGATTATCATTTCTTATTATTCTATGTTATATGCTTCCAAGGCTGCTATCTTGTCTAAAGGTTATGAAGTTGATGACCATGATGCAGCTCAAATTGCTTTAGGACATTTATTAGTTCCAGATAAATTAGAGAAAAAGGATTTAGAAATGCTCAATCAATCACATAAGATTTTTGAAGAAGAATATGTCCATTATTTTGAAGATGCAAAGAAAGAAGGACATGCTGCTAGATATAGTGCTATTAAGACATATACCCAAAGAAGATTGGATGAAATCTTTGAAAATGCAATTAAATTTGTGGCTAAAATAAGTTTAATCTTAGGATAATTGCATTTCTAAAACACCAAAAACAACAACAAATACAATAAAGGAATTACAACAAACATTGAATACTCTGTCCTTCTATGAATTTTCTCAACGAGCTCAATTTTCTTTTTCTCCTGCAACTCTAATAAGGAAATGTTAAGCACAAAAGACATTAATAAGATAAAATAAGTTAGGATCATAAATTTATCTGCAAAAGTCAAATATCCCACAGGAGGAATCTGGTTTGAAATTGAAATGTGAAACATTACAGCAGCCACCAAGCTAGAGCCGGCCATTCCTAATCTTGTAGTTATCTTATCAGGATCTAATAAAAAGCTGAACATCACAACTAAAAGAATAAAGAAGACAGGAAGAAAAGTTTTCATGAATGAATTAAAAGCAATTCTGGAAATATTAACACCAAATACAAACTGAGGATATGCAGCATCATAAACTTTGTAGTAATGCTCTTTAGCTTCAGCATCCCAACTATTTATATTCCATCCAGTGAAAGCAATAGATTCTTCAATGCCAGAAGTTTCTTTCTTGGCAGCATATTTAATCTCGTCAGTTGTTCTTTGTTTGTCCTCGATTATTATCTGCATCTTTTGTTTGTCAAATGGAAAGTCTTTCAAATCAACTGGGCTGTTTAGGCCGGCTTGTATTCTATAGAATTTCTGGTTAGGCTCATCTATAATTTTGTCAACACTTGTAGCTCTCCCATTCATAAATTCAAAGTCGCCAGTCCCAAACCCGCAATCTTTCTCGCAGTACATATCAAGATAAAAATCAGCTGTAAAGCTTCCTGTAGCAACATCGAACTTTCCTAGGTTTAAAATATACAATTCTACATTGACATCGCCAGCATAAATCGGGCTAGCTAAAAGTAACAACACAAAAAAGAAAAGCAGTTTTTTCATGACCTGTCTCCTGTAACTTAGAATTTAAAAATTTATCTCCAATTAAATTGTTATTTTGCACTATTTTTCAAGCTTTTGTTGAATTCCAATGCAAAATAGACTCAAAAATTAGACTCAAAAATATAAATTCTAATAAGGAAATAATTATGAAATACTCTATCTCACTCAATGATAAAAAATAATTAAGAGAATTAAAAAATTAGGAAAAAAAGAAAAACAAGAAATTAAATTACTAGATTATTATTTTTTCCTTTTAGATTTGGTCTTCTTTTTTGCAGCCATTTATATCACCTCTCATTTATTATAAAGTTTTAATTTAAATATGCATTAATCATTTATATAGTTATCTTAAAGATTAAACAAAATAAATTTTTCTGTTAATAAAATAAAAAGTAAAAAAATTAATTAACCAATTTTGAATTATTTATTTAGATCTTTTTTTTGCCCTTCTTGCAGCCATGCCTTTCACCTCTTTTAAAATGATTAAGATTAATAAGTGTTTTTAATTTATATAGCTATCTCTCACAATGATTTATAGTAAATTTATCGACGATAAAAAGAAAAAAATAAAAAATAAGAAATTTTAAAACCCAAAGGTTATTAATTATTATTCAGATCTGCTTCTTGATCTTGATTTTCTTTTTCTTTCAGCCATGGCGTTTCACCTCTTTTAAGATTATGGTTATCTATAGGTCTTTGAAATTTATATAGTTATCTCTCCACTAGAATTACTTTTCAATTTCGATTTGTACAAATAGAAAACACCGACGATAAAAAACAAAATCGAGAGGTATTGCCATCCCGTCAATCCCAGAACTCTCGGATTCTCTCTAAAGAAATCTGTCAAAAATCTAAGCAACCCATAGCCTGAAACAAAGCTCCAAAATATTTTTCCTTTTTGATAATTTCTTTTGATTAAGAAAAATAGGAAGATGAATAGAATAAGATGGGAGAGAGCAGCGTAAATCTGATATGGGTGCCTACATCCTTCTTCATTTATGAAATTAAAGCACCATCTTATATCAGTTACAGTTCCGACTAATTCCTGATTTATAAAATTAGCAATTCTTCCTAAGAAGAGAGAAAATGTTAATGGAAGGACTATAAAATCTGCAACCTTAATCAATCTTTTTTTTAATACAATATAACTGCCGATAAATCCTCCGATAAATCCTCCGAAGAAGCTCATGCCACCATGCCATATCATAAAAAATTCCAAAGGATTTCTAAATAGAGCAAGAAAATCCTGGCTTAAAATTCCAAGCAATCTCGCTCCAATGAACATCTCTATAATGAGATAAAGCATGAATTTATCGAGCTCATCTTCCTCAAGAACTTTTTTTCTTTTCAAAAAATAATAAGTCAATAAAATTCCAATAACGTAGACAAGACCATAATATCTTACTTCTATATTAAAAGTTCTGAAAATTACTGGATCAATATTTATTGAAAGCATAAATAATAAAAGGAGATTAGTTAAGTATATAAATTAGCTCCTTGCTATAGTAGTGTCATTAAAAAATTAAGATGGAGCTAAAAATAAATTTATGCGAAAGCAGCTCAAATGAGGAAAATGAGCCTCCGGATCCGAGCAGAGTTTTCTATGCTACAATTAGAAATGGTATGGCAGAAGATAGCTATATAAAAAGCAGCAGCATTGATGATCTTGCACATGATGTTTCTATTTTTGCTTTACTAAATTTTTCAGATAGGCCAAGTTACAGGATAAGAAATATTCCAAACGGATATAAAAATCTGGATGAAAGCGACTTAGCAGATTTCAGAAAAGTATTCAAGGAAAGGTTTAAAGTTTATTTCGGAAGATAAAAATTTCAAGCCTAATATTTTTTCTTTGCCCGCACTTTCTTTTTCAAAAAAGAAAGTGTGAAGCGGGAGCGTTTGGATTGTTGAATTATACCATAGAAATATTTAATAATTACCTGTTCCTATGAAAGGGGCATGCCAGAGAGTATTGTTTGCAAAGCCTGTAATAAAAGGGTTAATATCGGAGACTTAAGGGCCGATAAGTCGGGAAGAGGATGGATATGCGTAAACTGCTATCAAGACCAGCACCCTAATGTCTACAAGCAGGAGGACAAAAAACCAATGGCCAGGACAGAGCAGATTTCAAAAAAATTGCAGCAGATAAAATATTACTGCACCAACTGCGGCTATAAATTCTACAAAGAAGAAAAATTCTCAGGAAAATGCCCGTATTGCAGCTTGTATTCTGTAAGGGAGGAGAAAGATGCAGAGACTTGGCTTCGTGAAGTTACAAATGATGAAGATGAGAAGACTGAAAGGAATGAAAGGGTTGAGAAAGCAATCAATAGAGCTTCGGGTAGAATAGAAATTCTTGATTGAAATTCTTTATAAAAAATAAAATTAGAATTAAAATTTAATATCCCCTTCTAACCCTTAATTTGTCTCTTATGTCTTCTAATTTTTCTATGGCTCTTGAAACTTCATATTCAAGCTGCTTCAAAACTTTTTCATCATTTTTGTCAAAGTCCCTTCTAGAATCGCTTTTAAGCTGAACTTGCTTTCTAGAATTCTTTAAATTAACATTTGCCTTTAAATTCTCGCTGCTTTCCACATCATTAGTTACCAAATCAAACCCAGATCCTCTTTTCAAGAAATCTTTGAATCCCATTATTCAATTCACCTCTTTATCTTTAAATTATTTCTAATATTTAAATCTATCCACTTCTCTTTAATCTTCCTTTTCTTTTTGAATATTTTTCTCCGATGTTAAAAATGTACCAGCCGAGAGGGATTAAAATAACTCCCAGGATTATCAACGGCCAGACGAACGTCCAGAGCTCAAATAAAGAAGAGCCTTTTATCAATGCATCCCTCATGCCATTAAGAGCATAATAAGCTGGACTTAATAAAGCGATTTTCTGCAGCCAAACAGGAAGGACAGAGATTGGATAGTAAATTCCAGATATCATCAATAAAAAAGCTTGAACTATTGTCCCCATTATTTCTCCTCTTTCTGGAGTCAATAATGGAAGAATAGAGACCATCATTCCAATTCCTATAAAACTAACGGCGGCAATAGCAAGAATTATTACGGCTCCAAGCAGGTTGGCATGCTCAAGATTTATATTGAAAAAGAAAGCAATCGCAATCAATACTAAAGTTGTCCTGACAATCCCATATATCAATGCAGCAATACTCGTCCCAATTAAATGAGTTAATCTGGAAACGGGTGCCATGAATGTATACTCAATAGTTCCTTCCCATCTCTCCCATACAATTGAATAGCTCATCTCTTTCAATAATAAATTCAAAAATCCCCACAGCAGACTTCCTATCAACAAAAATAAAGTCAGCTCTTCTACATCGAGCTCAACTCCTGAAACAGCGGCTGCTCCAGCTCCTATAAAGCCGACGCTTAATGCCATCGCTATCTGGTATAAAATCCAGACAAGCTCCCAGTGCCAGTGCCTTAAAGTCATGTTTATTTGCCTCTCGACAAATGCATAAACCTTGCTCATTTTTCATCCTGCTCCAGGCTTTTTCCAGTAAGTATTATGAAAACATCCTCTAAACTAGGACTGACAGATTTCAAGTAAATTAATTTGAGCTTGTTTCTAGCCAGCAGTTTTGAAAGGTCGGCAAGCACAAGATTAATATTTTTTGTATAGAATCTTATTTTTCTCCCATCTCTCAAAACATTCTCAATAGTTTTTATCTTGCTCAAAAAATTATAGACTCTCATTATGCTCTTGTCCGTTTTAATTTCATAGACATCCTTCACATGAACTTTCTTCTTCAATTTTTCAATTTTTCCTTGAACCATTATTTTCCCGTCTGACATTATTGAAATCCTATTGCAGAGATTATCCGCTTCATTCATATCATGCGTTGTAAGCAAGATTCCAACATTTTTCCTTTCCTTCATAACTTTTTTTATAAATTTCTGGACATCCATCTTGCTTTTTGGATCTAAGCCTGTTGTAGGCTCATCAAGCAAAATCAGCATAGGAGATGTTAAAAAAGCACGAGCAATTGCAACTTTCTGCTGCTGCCCCCTTGACAAGTTCTCCATCGGAAGATTTATCCTGTTCTTGGGAAAATTCAGCTCATCTAAAATTTCGTCAATTTTTTTCTTCGTATCTTCTTTGCTCAATCCATAAAGCCTTGCAGCATAAATTATATTCTCCCATGCAGTTAATTTCTTGAAGAAAGCAGCCTCTACGCTTACTCTATTTATCATATTCCTTATGACAGCATCATCTTTTCCAATTTCCTTTCCAAAGATTTTTATGCTGCCTTCATCTGGAACAAGCAATGTGCTTATCATCCTAATTAAAGTTGATTTGCCGCAGCCATTAGGACCGAGTACGCCAAAGATTTCTCCTTCTTTTATATTGAAAGAAACATCTATGACAGCATTGAACTTGTCTTTATTCAGTATTTTCTTAAAAGAAAATTTCTGATCGGCATCATCAAACTGTTTCGAGACATTTTTAACAACTAATGCATATTTCATGAAACGATTTCGAAGAATCCAATTTATATATTTTTTGTTGCAATTTTTCAGCTGTTAATTTTAAGTTTATCATATCTTTCGTATTTGATTTTCATATTTTTAAGAAGTTCAACAACTTTATTCTTCCATTTCCCGAGTCCCTTCCAATCCAGAACAACGAGCTCGATTTTGTTATCATTTCTTTTCATCATTTGCTCAAGCATATTTTTATCTAAGAATTCAAGTGAGTGTTTGGGGCAAATATGGCCCACTGCGTATTCAGAATTCAGCATTAATTTCTTAGCAACCTGATTATAATGACCTCCGCCGAGAACAACGCAGCTCTTGAATCTTTTTTTATTCTCGGCAATTTTCAAAATTATTTCTGCTATTAGTTTTCCAGCTTCTATATTTTTCCATTCTTCCTCGCTGCTGCCTATCTCTATGAACATGCAGGGCTTTTCAAAATAAGGACCGTGGTGAGTTGCTTCAATCTCAATCTCAAAATCTTTCAGCTTATTTTTACTCAGCTCGTTCAATGCAATTTTCATGAAGCTCGGCATAGAAACATTGAGCTCGTTTTTCTTTCCTCCTAGTTTATTATCGGAAAAATTTCCAGGAGCATGAACACAAAGAGATTTTACTCCAGAGCTGCTTTGATGTCGAGTGGCAAAAATAAAGTAATCTGCTTTTATTTCTTTATCTATATCTTCATTGTAAATGCTTTCTTTTTCAGTCTTAAATATTTCAACATTCTCTGGAATTTTTAGTTTTTCCAGATTTTCCAAAATGTTTTTGCTTGCAGAAAATTTATATGGAATAATGATTACGAATTTCATTCTAAGATAGAAACTATTTCAATATCATAATTTAATTTATCAAGCAGAATATTTGGAGGTCTTATGAAATCATGATCCTGAAGACCATCAGGAGAAACAACTAATTTATATCCTTTGTTTCTCAAGCCGCTAATCATGGATACATAGTCAAGATGTTTTCTCGAACCGCCATTATAGGTATTTTCAATGTCAGCCATATCAATCTTTAATCTTGAAGAATCTCTGCCAAAATTTGATTCTGGAGAAACAAAATAAAATAGTATCCCGTCAAATCCAACCTCCTCTATAATGACAGCAAGATTATCCTCCCCAAAATCCAAATAAGCCCTAGCGCCTTCAATGTATTCCAGCATATTACTCATGCTTAAAAAAGCTTATATAATCTTTTCTATTCAAATAGTTATGCTCTCATCCTTCATTGTTTATTTATCTTTTATCTTTGGAAGATTATTAAGAATTCTTTCATTGGAGGAGATCAAGCAAAGCAGAAGAGAGATTATACTAAGCAGAAATATTTTATTAGTTTTAATCTCATTGATGTTTATTCCGCTGGCAAATACCCCATCATTGATTTCAATCTTATTTTTTATTTTATTTAGGAAAGTCAATAACCAATATATTATTTGTTTTATGTTTGGAATTATCGCATTTTTATCTTATTTTTCAAGTTTTAAAATCATAATCTTATCATTAATGTCCTTGCTGATTATCTTGCATTCA
>JACOZQ010000024.1:0-645 GCA_016181275.1 Candidatus Woesearchaeota archaeon
CTAATCTTGCATAAGTTTTTCTATCTTCTGCGTTAAGCTTTTCTATTCTTTCCTCTAATTCTCCAAACTTGGTTATGAAATCTTCTGACAACATTTTTATTTTCTCCTTAATAGTGGGATAATGAAGAACTATTTTAAACTTTTATCGGATTATTCCGATATTCTTTTAGTAACGAAGGGCAACAATTTGGCTTCTGCTTTTGCTAAATGGAACTGATACGTAGAAAGAGATATTTTCATCATTTTGGCTAGCTCTTCTAGTTTGATCTTTCTAGGATATCCATAATAATTGTTCCTTACTGCTAAAATTAGAGCTTTCTTTTGCTTTTCAGTAAGTTTAGGTAATATAGAATAAATCATTAGATTATTTATCTTCTGTTGTTTAAGATAAAATAAGTTATACTCCAAATTAGGAAATTTTTCAGCAGCTTTTACAAAATCCTCCAAATCTTTCCTTTTTGTTGAAGCTACTTCCCATTCTTCCCAACCTTCTTCATCAATTATTACTGGTTTAAGGAAAATTAACCTTGGATTATAAGCCACTTTAACTTGGATTCTTGCGCTTTTCTTTGTTTCTGAGTATGTACAAATAAAGAAGTCATTATTCTGCTCTAAATATGTAATCTTTTTATCTTTATTTAAATC
>JACOZQ010000024.1:660-53405 GCA_016181275.1 Candidatus Woesearchaeota archaeon
AGATTCCATTTTTCTCTTACTTTTATTCTTATAGTCCACATAAATTAATTAGGAATATTCCGATATTTAAAATTAACTGATTTTTACTGATAAATCAATAACTCCCTTTAATGTTACAATTCATTGTTGAAGATTATACAATTTTATGATTTAGTTACCTATATATAATACATGATCTTTAGCTCGTTTATGAAGAATAAAAATCTGACAAAAGAGCAATATCATATCCTTAAAGAAAAAGGAACCGAGCTGCCTTTTACTGGAAAACTGCTGAAGGAAAAAAGAAAAGGAATGTATGTCTGCGTTGCTTGCGGAAATGAATTATTCTCCTCAAAAGCGAAATTTGATTCAGGCACTGGCTGGCCAAGCTTTTATGATGCTGTTGACAAGAAAAAAATAATATTAAAAGAAGACAATGGCTTGTTGATGAAGAGAATCGAAGTGATCTGCAGTAAATGCGGAGGCCATCTCGGGCATTTATTCGAGGATGGTCCTAAGCCTACAGGAAAAAGATACTGCATAAATTCCGCTGCTTTAGATTTCAAAGCAAAGGTCTAATATTTTTCTTTGGACACGATTTCTTTTTTCAAAAAAGAAATGGTGAAAGCGGAGCGATAAAAAGTTTTAAATACCCTATTTTTTAATTAATTTTAGTTAACATGCAGGAATTAAGAGCATCTTTGATAACAGAGAATGTTTCTATTTCTTGTGTATATATAGGAGGAAAATGAGTAAAATGGAAGGAACAGTTAAGTGGTATAATATGAGAAAGGGATATGGCTTTATTCAAGGCGAGGACGGGAATGATTATTTCGTTCACTTTTCGGCTTTAGATGGGGCTATGTTAAGAGAAGGAGACAAAGTAAGCTTTCAGGCAGCTGATACTGACAAAGGAAAGCAGGCCCAGAAAGTAAAGTTACTGCAGAAAGGAAGCGAGAGAGGAAGAGAAAGAAAAGACAGCGGAGAGGAGCAAAATGTAGAGATTAATGATGATGGCGACGATGACTCAGGCTCTGACGAAAACGGCGAAGAAGGCAGTGATGGCGACTTTGATGACGAAGAAAATTCCGAAGAAGAAAGTTCTGAAGAGGAATAATCCTAATCAATAGCAATCAAAAATATTTCTTTATTTTTTTATTTTTATTTTTTCATAGAAAAGTACAATAAAATGATTTAGGTTTTGCTTGGCCTAAACACATGGTAATTCTCGATAGATTTTTGCATAGCCGATTGCATCAATCAAATTTCTCACAGCTTCGCCTGATTCTTTCGTACGAAAATCTATTAGTATTTTTTTAGCAGTTGACAGCTCCAAGAATTTAAAAGAAAAATCAAATAAATCTTTTCTTCTCTTCCAAAATTCCTAATAACATTTCTACTCGTTCCTGTAAAATAAAAAGGCATTTCTTCTATCCTGGATACTACCTCTGCTATTGATTCATGATAATTTTTCTCTGCTTTTTCCCTATCCATAAACTTTCCAAAAAAATATTTATTTATAATTCTTTTGTAATTGGAGATGATAACAATTGATAACGAATTTTTTAGGGTAAGTTAAAAAACCAAGGAGAAGTTTTAAATATCATCCTTTCTGAATTATTTTGAAAGGGTCCGTAGCATAAGCAGGTAGTGTAACCGGCTCCAGTTCAAGCTTTTAAAAAAATCTTGAGCAAAAATTTCGAGAAGAAACCGGTTGATGAGGGTTCAAATCCCTCCGGTCCCAGCTGTTTTAACTTCCAGTTACAATAAACCTATCTGCTGGAAAATATTTTTTGAAAAATCTGCTTTTGTTGTTACTGCTGGTGACAAATTCTCCTATTTTGTAATTATTTTATAATAGTAAAATTTTAGAAATATTTATAAATGGTGTTTTTGGGTACTATGAAGGGGTTAAAAATAATGAATCAATGGCTTTTAGATATAATAAGAGATTTCCAAACTTTACCACTTATTAGAAGATTTAATTCTGATTATTATGAAATAAATAGAATTTCCCTCGAAAAAAGAATTTCATTTGAAAATGCTGTTAGAGCATATCAAGCAAATGAAGCTGCAAGAATATTATTACAATTAAACAGACAGCAAGCTGAAAAAGATTTGGATCAAAGAAGAGAAATCGTTGAAAGAGTTCTATCTGAAAATAAAAAAGATAACTTGAGTTTGAGAAAAAGAATTGTTTTCAGCGGGAATAAAGGCGGTGTTGGAAAAACAACTCTAATGGTTCAGAGCCTTGGAGCATTTATTGAACTATTATCTCCTTTTATTGAAAAATATAGATTATCTCTTGCTGGCATTGAGGCAGACTTGTCAGATCCTCAAGTTGGATATCATTTTTCAAGCTGGATGCCAAATCTTCCTCTTGATAATCCTGATCTTAGCGAAGTTCGCTTCTTAAATTTCTTTGGATTTGAAAACAAAGATAGGGATGCGGCCGAGTTATTAAAAGAATGTTTGTATCCTGTTCCACAATTTGAAGGTGTTTATCTAGCTGCAATTCCTGAAAATCAATTCGTTTTGGAAACATTAGCTACTCTCCTTGGAGAAGGAAAAGATTATGTTGATAATATGTATAGATTAGCTCGCGGTTTTAGAAATTTAGATGCTGATTTTGTTTTTGCTGATGTTCGAGCTGGCAGAACACCTCACGAAGTATTGAGCTTCTGGCATGATTCAGATGTAAGGGTTGGAAGCCATATGGCAGATGATGATTCAATAATACCTTTAGTAAATTTACTGCAAAATTCGCAAAGGACAAATATTTTACATACAGCAAGAGGAATGATCAATGAAGAGTATAATGGAAAGATTTTTACATTAGAAGCACAGTCGGGAGAAATTACTGAGAGAATAAAAGAGAAATCTTTGCTGATTGAGAACTTGGATGAGAAAATCAAACCCCTTGAAGAAAAAATCTATGCAGCTGAAGAAGAAAGAAAAAGATTGAATCCTCAAATTAGGGAGAAAACTAATTTATTGAAAAGCCTTGAAGGCAATGAAAGTGTTGGAGAAATTTATAGAATACAATCTGATGAGCTCAAAAGTCTGAAAGATGGAAAACAGAAAATAGATGCAAAATTGAAGTCGTTTAGAAAAGAGATTACATCTCCTAAAATTGAAAGGAATAGATATTCTGCTGAAAGAGATAATTTGAAAGAAAGAGGAGACGATTATAATGCAAGAGCTGCTGGCCTGAGGGCAACAAGGGATAAAACACTGGAGGAATTAAAAGGCTTGAGAAGTCTAGCAGAAATAGAATCAAAGTTTAGAGAATTAAATGAATCCGGCGAGCTTAATCTTCAATTGGCATATTCAGAGCATCCAGTAATACAAGTTCCGAATATAATAAAGGCTGACTTTTCACATGCAGCTTCAATAGCGCATGATACAATTGTTGAACTGATGGTGAAAGAAGGATTTCCTACTTCAAATATATATCCTGTAATTGGGTCTGATGGGAAATATAAAAATAGGGATTTCTTCATTGATTATTCTGGACATGTTATAGACAGCAGAAAAAAAGGAATTCCTATTGTTTTTAGCGATGATGAAGAAGCAAGATTCAGTCCTGCTGCTAATGAATATAGATTATTGGCATGGAATGAATTTGTACATATGTTTAAATTAGTTGAACCGGATTTGGAGGAAAATTAATATGAGTAATGAAAGAATAGAACTAATAGGAAGGAGAATTGCAGAAGCAGAACCAGTCCAAATTTATGAAGAAACAAAAGAGGATCACAAAAGATATTGGAACTTAGGAAGATTAGGTTATGCTGCTCTTGCCGCGGTCGTTGTTATTGGGAGTGGTGCAATTTTACATACTTCTGGAAAAAGCACTGCTATAAGAAGAATAGTAGAACCATTGAGATCAACAATTGAAGCACTTGCAAGTGAAAATGCAGGATTAAAAAATATAAATGAAAGATTGAATAATAATATTACATCATTAACTACTGAAAGAGATTCTTTAAGAGAGTCTAATGAAGGAATATTAAATTTTAGCAGAGAATATGTTAAAAAAAGCCAAGAAAAACTTATCTATGCTCAAAGAGCAAATGCTGCCTTGCTTGAATCATATCCTGATGACATAAGAAGCAATGACTATAAATATTCTGAGAGAACTCAAAATGGAAAGAGAGTTGCTCAGCTGGAGATTATAGCTTATTCTACAGAAGATCCTGAAGAGCTTGCAAAAAGGTTTGAAACTAAAAAAGGATTTGAGGAAAAATATCCTGGTTTGCTGGATAAAGCTGAAAAAATAAAACAGATTGATCTGAGAAAGTTGAGGCTTACTGAAAATGATGACAATGTTTTCGAAATAAGACCTACATACGAAGGAGAGACAACAGCTGACACAACTTTCACATACAGGCATCTTGACTTAATAAATTATAGAAAATGAAAGGAGAAAACAAAATGAGAAAAATAACTAAATTAATGTTGGCGAGTGCATTAGCACTGGGATTTAATGGAAATGCAAGAGCAGATTACATTCAGCATCTTTCAGATGAATATAACATATCTATTGAGAGACTTCAAGTTTTAAGAGGAAACTTGTTTAATGATTTAAACCTTATAGGCGTCATGAAAGGTGGCTTTAATTATGATTTGAGAGACAGCTCTTTTGCACAATATATGAAAAGGAGATTTGGAAATGAAGGAAATACTGTTTATGAATTCCTGAATCAGGGAGCAACAGAAGAATTTGGAGTATCTGTTGACAGTGCAACCGGAGGCACATTCCTAAACAGGATGATAGTAACTCCCGATTCTGTAAGGACAATATCTTTACCTCTTAATACTACTGGAAACTTCATGAATAAGCTTGCTCTAAAAATAGACTCAGCCTCAAGCATATTTCATAGAATGGAAAAGGACAATAGAGAAATAAATTTTGAGATAGTTGGAGGCGATGATTATATGCGAGTTGTAGAGGGATTGCCTGAAAACGTTTTAAGAAACAAAAATGTAATTCCTGGATCAACTTTCATGACTAAAGAAGAGATTGAAGGTTTTTACCAAATATCTGGAATTAAAGGGGCTCTATCAAATGCTTTTAATTCTATAGACGGCGGCAGAACATTAGGAGAAATCTTTTCAACCACGTTTGAGAGCAAGTTATCTACTAATTATGCTATAAATGAAAAAGGACAAGCAGTCATAACTACAAGTTTGAACCAGAATGGAGATATGCCTATAACTGTGCATTCAATTGTTGAATCATATCTTTTGCCTAAATTTGAAACTAGATTGGATTTCAATAATCCCGAGCATATGCAGATTTCTGAGCTCGAAGTCGTTGTTGCAGAAACATCTCAACCAGCTGCTCCAGCTCAAGTTGACTCACAAACTATCTATATTGAAGCAACTACTGAAACTGCTCCAGCTGATACTGGAAGCGTTGCTGAAATTCCAGCTGAACCAGATACTGCAAAAAAAGTTACAGTTCCTGCTGAAACAGTCACAAGAGTTGCAGAAGCTGAAAGAGGATTATCATTTGTAGTTGCCGGAGAATATTCAAACATGTCAACTTATCCTACAGGAGTATTTGGAGTTAGAGCTGGAAGATGGATGCCGTTTTTTGCATACGGAGTTGACAGGAACAGCTTGGATGAGACAGTTAGATTTGAAGCTGATTCTCAAGGAAGACATACTGAATTCGATGTAAATACTAATGGAGATACTAGAAGAATTGTTGCTGGACTGAATTATGTGCAGGAGTTTGGAAGAAAAAATGCTGCCAAGAAATTAGCTTTGATTCTTGGGATGCATGCTGGAAAAGAATTTTCAAATTCAAAGGGAGCAAGCACCTCAACAAGGTATTCTAATGAGCTGCCTATTGAAGTAAAAGCTCCTGTATTTTTGGATGGAAGCAGCTCAAGCCTTGTATACGGGCCACAAGTTGGATTGCAGTATGGAAACATTGGATTATTTGGAAGCTATGATGTTGATAGATCTATCGAGCAATTTGGAATTAAAAAATCTACAAAAAGAATTGGTGGCGGATTAATAATTAATTTCGGAGGACAAAAAGATGAATAAGTACAATAAATTATTTTTAATATTGCCTTTGTTAGCTATTTTGTTTGCAGGCAGTGCTAATGCCATTATTGATGCAAACATAAATTTCATCGGCACTGTTAATGAACACATAGAAGTTGAACCAAACCAGGATATTAATTTTGTTGCTACAGCAAACAGCACAAGACCAACATTCACAGTAGAACACGTGAGCTTGACTGATGCAAAGGATATCTTGATTAAAACATTTACAGATGTCAATGCAGCATTTAATTCTGCATATGAATACACTGGAAAAGTAAGCGTCGGAACACCTGGGGTGTATAAGTTGGTTGTAGTTGCACATGATGATGACAATAAAGTTTCTGATACTATAACATTTAGAGTAAAAGAATTTCCGCCGCAGCCGCCGCAGCCTCCAGCAAATACTTTGCCTGTATTGGTTATAAGAGTAAATGGTGTTGCAATCGGAAATGAAATCAGCGCAAATGATGGAGAAAAGATTGCATTTGATTTATCTGGAAGCTATGATGCAGACAATGACAAATTAACTTATACTGCTGAAATCAGACCAGAAAATTTCAACATGAGCCTTTCACTCGCACTCAACAAGAATATCAATGAATTATTCGAGCTTGCTGCAAGAGCTGATGCAATAAGCTATGATGTTTCATTTGCTTTAAGCGACGGAAAGACAAGCATCCAAAAAACAATAAAAGTAAGTGTTGCTGGAGCTCAACCTCCGCAGCCGCCACAGCCTCCAGTTGACAGCGATGTTGTCAGAGGAGACTTGGACTACGACGGGGATGTTGACTTTGCTGATTTTGTGATTTTCCAAACACACTTTAATTCAAGGCCTGGTTATTCAAACTGGAATCATGAAGCTGACTTCAACGAAGACAATGAAGTTGAATTTTCTGATTTTGTAACATTAGACAAGAATATAGGAAAAAGCACTGGATTGAGCATTAGATTCCAAGTCAATGGAGCTGAAAAAAATTCAACAGAGATAAATGAAAATGATAACTTTGGATTCAATGTAATCAGCTCAGATAAAAATGGAAGGGCACTGTTCCTGGATATAAACAGCGATATAGAAGTAAACAAGGCTGGAAGCGTCATAACAGGAAACACTAATTTTGAAACTGTAAAGCATCCTGCTACTGAAAAGCTTGCAAGAATCAGAGTAATTGGCAGCGACGGAGTAAACAAATTATTGAGAGTATTTTTAGTTGATGTTAATGACGTCGATAGATTGCCTGTTTTGCCAAATGAAGCAAGAATAAGAGAAGGAGAATTGGCTGGCGAGCAGAGCTTGTACATAGGAAATGTTTTAACATTAGTTCCAACAGATGCTGATTCAGAAGACAACAAGATTGAGCTAAAAGCAAAAAGCGCTCTTCCAAGAAAATCAAGAATTGAAGATAATAAATTCATCTGGGACATAAGAAGAAACCAAGGAAAAGATCAGCCTTATGCACTAACTTTTGTCTTGAATGATGGCGTCAAAGAAGTTGAGCAGACTGTAAATATATTTATTGAAAACAATGTCTGGCCTCTTGATAATCTTCCTGAGACAAGCAATCCTGAAGCTGTATTGAGCTATCATAGCTTTGGACTTGAAAGCGACAATGCTGCCAGGGTTAGAGTATCTGCATTCAATTCTGATGACAGGCAGGATTTCAAGAATGAGCTTGAGTACAGGTATGACTTCAATGGCGATGGAAAATGGGATACAGAATATTCCAAGGATATAACCAAAAGCACAATAACAAAGGAATACGGCCCAGAATTCTTCGGATTAAATGGATTTGCTTATGTAACTATAAAGCTGCAGGTTCGTGATCTGGATGGAGATGAAAGTGGAATTGTTTCCCAGCAAGTTGAAATCATGGGAGGAAGAATACCAAGGCAACCATTTGTACCTCAAGATCAACCACCACAGCCTCCTGTACAGCCGCCGCAGCCTCCGCAACCACCTCAGCCGCCGCAGCCAGAGATTTGTGATGGGATTGACAATAATCTAAATGGACAAGTTGATGAAGGGAATGTATGCCCTCCACCAGTTCCAGGGGTTAATAGCAATCCAATATTAATAGTATTAAGAAATAATGCTGCAGTGAGCTCAGTAACTATAAATGAAGGAGAATCTCTTTCATTGGCTTTGAATGCTGTTGATCCAGATGGAGACAATATAAGATTTGAAGTACAGAACAATCCTACTGGATCTTCTTTGGCTGGAAATTCATTCAGCTGGACTCCAAGCAATGTTCAAGCTGGAACTTATGCATTAACATTCAGAGCATTAGATGTTGATGCAAACGGCATGTTGAAAGGCGGAAGCGACAGCGAGCAAGTAACAATTATAGTGAAAGATGTTCTAGCTCCCTTGGGAAAACCAACTAAGAGAGTAGTTCATAGCTTAGACGTTGGAAGCATAATTGTAAACAGCTGGGACACAGTTGAAGCTGGCGACATTATTGACGTTGATGTAGTTGCTAAGAACAGGGGAAATGAAAAAGCAAAAGATGTGAGAGTTACTTTGGAAATACCTCAATTTAATTATCTCTCAAGAAGTGACGAATTCAGCATAAAGAAAAGGCATGACGAGATAAGAAGCTTTAGCGTTGAAATTCCTGAAGATGCTGAAGCTGGAATGGTGTTTGCAATTGTAACTGTAAGTAATGACAAAGATGAAGAAAGGGAGGTGATGGGCTTTTTGGTTGAGTAGATTATTGCTGGTGTTATTACTGCCAGTGACAATTTACCACCAAAAGGTTTATAAACAATGTTTAACTATAAAATAACAACATTTAGGGGGTTTAAAATGAGATTTAATGCATTAAGTATCATGGTGATATTCTTGCTAGCTATGGTTAGCACAGTTTCAGCTGGAGTAAGTCCAGACTACGACATTGACAAAGTTGAGATTGATGGAAGAATTGTAAGTGAATCAGATGTAAGCTTTATAACATTGGAAAGAGGAGACAGCCTTGATTTAGATATCTGGGTTACTGGAAAATCAACTGGTGCTGTGAAAGATGATATAAAAGTCAAAGCATGGATCGGCGGATATGAGTATGGCGATGTTGCTGAAAATACAAAAATTTTCAAAGTTGAGCCTAATGGCATCTACAAAAAAACTTTAAGTGTTTCTCTGCCTGATGACTTAGATGCTGATGACAATGGTAATTCTGAGAAATATACTTTGCATGTTGAAGCATTTGATAGTGACAATGAAGTAAGAAAGAGTTTCAGCTTGAGAGTAGAAGAGAGCATGCATGATTTAAGATTAATTGATGTCATCTTCAGACCAGGAACTATTGTTAACGCTGGCGACATGCTGTTCACAACTGTTAGAGTTGAAAACATGGGCGACAAGAAAGAAGAAGACGTTCAAGTAAGAGTTTCCATACCAGAATTAGGATTTGTCGCAAGAGACTATATTGACGAATTAGTTCCTCATGACTCTAATAATGATGACGAGGAAAAATCCGATGATATAGACCTATTCGGCAGAATTCCAAGAAATGCAAGATCTGGCGAGTATGATGTTAAAGTTGAATTGATCTTTAACAGAGGACATGATTCAATCAGCGAAAACCACAGATTAATAATTGAAGGAGAGGGTGTTGCTGCTGATACTGACTCTGTTGTCAGCGTAGATTCAACAAGAAAAGACGCTAAAGTTGGCGAAACTGTTTCATATAAAGTTATGATTGCTAACTTTGGAGACGAAAGAACAACTTACTCTGCTGAAGTATCTGGCGCAGGAGCATGGGGAAGCGTTTCTGTTGACCCTGCATTTGTAACACTAAACGCTGGAGAAACTGGCGAGCTATTTGTAAGAACAACTCCTAATACAGCTGGCGAACAGGCTTTCACTGTAAAAGTAAAAGCTAACGGCCAAACTATAAAGGAGATGAACTTGCAGACTGGTGTTGCTTCTGGAAGCGATGTTAGAAGAGGATTAGAAATCGGATTCGCTGTACTGGCAATCTTATTGGTAATCCTTGGCTTGATAATTGCCTTCACAAAATTAAGAGGCAATGGTTCTGAAGAAGAGCCTGAGATGGGCGCTGGAGAAGAGAGAGAAGCAGGACAGACTTATTACTAAGTCTCTTGTTTTTTTCTTTTTTTAATTTAATTTAATTTTTAAAAATTAACATAAATAAAATAAGGTTGATTAGGAAATTAAACAAGATGAAATCACAAAAAAAAAGCTTATACGTAGCAGTTTTTAGTGGACTAGTTTCTTTAGGTACGGGTTATGGTGCATATTATAGTTTCAAATCTGGCAATAATCTTCTTTTAATTTCTAATCTTGGTTTCAGCATTGCTAATCTTGGTTTTGCATATCAAAATTTTCAACATTATAGGGTTGGAAGAATTTTAGATAATCTGGAAAAAACAATTGAAGAAGGAAAAAAGACAATGAGTAATGCTATTACTACTGTCGATAATGCAATTCATACTCTTGAATCAGAGCTTGTAAAAAATCAGATAAAAGCATTGGGGAATACTGGATTGGAAGATATAGAATAAAATTTTTAGACAAAAAATTTGTAAAATAATTTTTCATTTTTCTTTTTTTCTTTGGACACGATTTCTTTTTTTTAAAAAAGAAAGTGTGAGAGGAAAGCAATGAAAACGCAGTTTTCATCAGCGAATGAAATGAGCGGTTAAGATTTTTACTTCTTTTCCTAAACTGTAACTTTTATAAACCTTGAGATTATTGAATATTTAACTAATTTAACAGATGGAGGGATTATAAATGGTAGAAGGACACTGCATGAAATGTAAATCAAAAAGAGAGATGAAAAATGCCAAACAAGTCAAGATGAAGAATGGAAGAGAAGCTGTTCAAGGCGTTTGCGAAAAGTGCGGAACAAAGATGTTCAAGATCGGCAAGATGTAAGTTAAGGGGTAATTCCTTTAACTTATTTCTATTTTATCTCCAATTTTAATATTATATTTCTCAGTTAAATTTGAATTTATTTCCAAGACGTATCTTGCTTTCTTATCTGGAATAATTGAGCTACATTCCTCTTCATTGCAAAGTTGAGCATCTCTCTTTATGAAGACTATCTCCTTGTTTTCATTTATCCAAATTATATCCAATGGAATTAAAGTATTCTTCATCCAGAATCCATAAAAATTCTCCTCTTGAAAGATAAACAGCATTCCAGAATCTTCTTCTAAATAATTTCTAAACATTAATCCCTGAGCTCGTTCTATTTGATTATCTGCAATTTCCACATTGAAAACTTTTTCATTGATTTTAACCTGCTTGCTTGAATCACATCCTGAAACAAAGAGTAATATCAAGATTATTAAAACAACTAATAATTTTTTCATTGTATAAAATAAATATAACAGGTTTATAATATTTTAGTAACATCTTAATAATAAAAAGTGAATAAGTCATGGTATTCAAAAGATATAAATATTCAGATTAACTATTATTTTAGATGGTTAACAATGCTAAGACTCCTATAGGTATAATTTATTATGAGGCCTACCATGATTATGAAGACAAGATGCTGCCGAGAGCTTTGAAGAAAAAGAATATGGATTTGGTTTTGATACCGGCTGAAAAACAGCTTGATTTTTATGAGATCAGGGAAAGAACAAAGAAATGCAAAATAATCTACAATGATACAATATGCCAACCGATGCTTTTTGAATCCCTTGAATTGTCTAAAACCCTTGAAGAATTTGGAAAGAAAGTCATCAATTCTTCGTATTCATTTTTTTATCAGGAAGATAGATGGATGTTTTACTTAAAATGCCTAGAGCATGGAATACCAACTCCAAAGACATACTTATTGCATAAAGAAACAAAGTATTCAAAAGATGCAATAAAAGAAGTATTAAAAAAGAATCCTCTTGTCTTGAAAGGAATATTTTCTGACAATGCAAAATTGGTTGAGAAGGTTGCAGACTATAATAATTTTTTAAAGAAGATAAAAAAAATTTCCAACAAGGATAAAGAATCTCCTATTATAGCCCAGGAATATATCCAGCATGAGAATAAAAGCTACAGGGCTACAATGATCAACTATAAATTGAAGCAATTCACAGCCAAGATAAGCAAAAACTGGAAGCAGACTGGGAGCGAGAAAGAGCATTTCAGGCTTGCCAAGGTAAACAAATATGTTAAAGACCTTTGCGAGAGAACTGCAAGAATACTTGGGATGCCTATATGCGGCATGGACCTGATTTTTAATAGTGGAAAGTGGTATATCATAGAGGCCAATAGCTGCCCTGCACTGAATTTTATATACGAAGATGAAAAAAGATTAATAAAAATCCTTGCTAATTACCTTTATTCTGAATGCAAAAAACTGAAATAATATTTTTAGGATTATATTTATAAAAGCATTGCAAACATAATTTTACATGCCGCATATTCACGACAAGATTGATTTCACTGTGGAAGTTTTCATTGTTTACAAAAATGAAGTTCTGCTCAGAAAGCATGACAAATATAAGATTTGGCTGAGTGTCGGAGGCCATATTGAATTGGATGAAGACCCTAACCTTGCTGCTGTCCGCGAAGTCAAAGAAGAAGTTGGGCTAGATATTCAGTTATATCATGATGGCAGTGAATTGACTAAACTAGATGGCTATACAGAATTAATTCCTCCCCAATTCATGAACAGGCATAGAATTAATGATACTCATGAACATGTAAGCCTGATTTATTTTGCAAGAGCTAAAACTAATAAGCTTGTTCTTTGTGAAAAAGAAAAAAGCGATGAATGCAGATGGTTTACAATGGAAGACCTTGAGGATAAGAAATATGATCTTAGCGATAAAATTAAAATGTATGCACGAAGCGCTTTGGGAAAACTTTCAGAATGTTAAAATGAGGATTTTTTTCTTATGTGCTGCAAACGCTTCAAGTCTATTTTAGCAGTGATCATTCCTTCTTTTCCAAATTTTTCTTTTAGAATTTTATGAGGCTCTGCTATTGCGGTATAAGATGTCAACCGGTTTTCATTCTTATCGATCGGGTTGCAGAAAACAACATAGGATAGGTTTTCATAAGCTCTTGCTAAAATCAAAGACTGCAAAATTTTCTTTTCAAATTTTTTATGATTTCTTTT
The DNA here is from genome assembly GCA_016181275.1 of Candidatus Woesearchaeota archaeon. GTDB lineage: Archaea > Nanobdellota > Nanobdellia > SCGC-AAA011-G17 > ARS1403 > JACOZQ01. The sequence continues at coordinate 13,794 of JACOZQ010000024.1, forward strand.
GTGCAACCATTCATCATAACACCAGTACATCGGGCAGAAAATTATTTTTGCTCCTTTTTTAGCCATCCTATTTATTGCATTTGGATTTGAAATATCCCAGCAGATTGCAATTCCTATCTTGCAAAAAGGTGTGTTGTAAATATCAAATTTTGATCCGGGCATTACTGGACCGTCGCCGAGAACATGAACTTTCTTGTGCTTGCCGGATGTTTTCCCTTTATCGTCGATGATTACAGCTGATTTGTATGAGTATTTTTTTTCTTTTAAATTGGCGGCGATTATGCACCATATTTTATAGAATTTGCAATATTCTTTTATTTTTGAGATGATTTCCTTGTTTTTCTTAGGACCCTCTGAAATAGATCCTTCAGGAAAGCAAATTATTTCCACTTTTCTTTTTTTTGCCTGTTGAATATATTTTTTAATATCATTAATTATAGAAGATACTGGTTTATTAATATTTAACTGAGCTGCTGCAATCTTAAAATTATTTTTCATAATTATAAGAAGGGATTTTTATTTATATAGATTTAGTTTTTAACGGTTAAACTTTCAAGCTGACAACGTGGCTCATTCCATCCTTGTGCATTGAAACGCCATACAGCTTGTCTGCCTTTGAAATAACTGAATCATTATGTGTAATAACTATATACTGTGCTTTTTCAGAATATTTCTTTATTAACTCTGACAGCTTTTCCGAGTTTTTCTTATCCAATGCTGCATCAACTTCGTCGAGCAAATAGAATGGTGCTGGCTCGTGCTCCTGTATTGAAAATATAAAAGATAATGCTGTCAATGTCTTTTCACCTCCAGACAAGCTTTTGATATCAAGATATTTATTATTTGCAATCTTGACCATGACTTGGATGCCACCTTCCAATGGCTTCTCTGGATTTTCCAATACCAAATGAGCTGTTCCCTTTGTTGTCAGCTGGGAAAAAATACCTTCGAAGTTTTTGTTTATTTCATTAAATGTTTTCATGAAAACACCTGTCTTTTTTGATTCTACTTCTTCAATCATTTTCATGACATCTTGCTTTTCGCTTCCCAGTTTTTCTGATTTCTGCTCCAAAAGATAATACTCTTTTCCAACTTCTTCATAAATTTCCAAGGCACGAAGATTGACGTTGCCCATATTCTTCATCATGGATTCAAATTTTGTTATTTCATCTTTCAATTGGGCTTCTGTAAGACCTTTCCTTAAAGGCACCTCTTTAAATTCCTGGAATTCCATTCTCAATCCTTGTATCTCTGAGATTACTTTTGCCTTATCTATTGAGAAATTATTAATCCTCTCATAAAATATCTGGGTTTTATTCTGCTCATTGTTAATTTTTATTTCCTGCTTCTGAATAAATTCATTTAATTTTTCTCTTTTGCCGAGCATGCCTTTAAAATTGCTGTATAATTCTAACTCTTGCTTTTCTTTTTCTTTTATTTCCTTTGACCTGTCTTTTACTATTGCATCCAGCTGCCTTATCTCTGCATTAAACTGCTCCAATTGAGATAAATTCTGCTTTATGATGCGCGACATTGACTCCTTTTCAGGCATTATCAGCTCGCTTATCTGCGACGATAAATTATTCATTTCAGATTTTAACATGATCTTTTTCTCTGAAAGCCCTTGAATTTCTTTTTCTAATGACTCAATTTCTTCCATGATTTTAGGATTTCTTTTTTTCCCAATTTTTTCCCTTAAATCAGATCTTTTGTTTTTTAGCTCATTTAAAATCTTCAAGCTCTTGCTTATATTTGAAGCCAGCTCATTGAGCTCTGAATTCAGCTGCTTAAATTTTTGAGAAAGCTCTTGTTTTTCCTTGTAAACATTTTCTATATCACCGACAGATGCTTGTATCTTCAGTATCTCTCCTTCAAATGTTGATTTTTCTTCTCTTGCCTTGCTTATCTTTCCTTCATTTTCAGCAAGCCTCTTATCAAGAGTTTGTATTAAAGATTTCAATCTTGTTATTTCCGACGACAAAGAAGAAATATTCTTGTCAATGTCCGGAGTTAAAAACGTTGATGATCTTTTTGTCCTAAATCCTCCGATCATTGCTCCCGACTGCTCAACCAAATCTCCGTCTAGAGTAACCATCCTATGCTTTCCAATCCCAATTTTTCTTGCTGCTTCAATATTATCTACTATAACCGTGCTTCCAAGTACATAACTAAAAGCCGAGCTGAATTTATTATCAAACTTTATCAGATCGATTGCCAGATCATACCCTTCTTTTACTTTTAATGGAGGCGAGGTTTTCAACTTGTTCAATGGAAGAAAAATTGCAGTCCCAAATTTATTCTTCTTCAAATATTGAATGCATTTTGCTGCTATCTCATCATCCTTAACAATTATACTGTTTAACCTAGAGCCGGCTGCCACTTCAATTGCCAGAGAATATTGAGAAGGAACTTGAGCAAGCTCTGCAAACGTTCCATAAACTCCCTGCACATTTAATGATTTTATTTTGTTTACAGATTGGTTAAATGAAGACTCTTTTGCCATTGATTGCCGGGTCTTTAATCTTGCATGCTCCTCCATGATTTGTTGCAATTTTATTCTTGCTGAAGATAACTGATTTAGAATTGTCGAATCCTCGTCGGAAGACTTGCTCAGATTTTCAGCTGCCTGTTTGAACTTTTTCTTTAAACCATCTAAATTTGACAACTGCTGCTTGCTAGCCAATTTTTCAATAACGCTTAATCTTAATTCTATTTTGTCTTTTTCCCTCAGCAATTCAAGCCGCTTCTCATCAAAGCTTCCTTTGCTTATTTCATCTATCTTTGAATCTATTTCTGCAAGGCTGCTTTCAAAATCATCAAAATTATATTTTTCCTTGATCTTGCTCAAATCTTGTTCTTTCTTTGCTTTTTGTTTTTCCAGCTTCTCGATTTCTTCTTTTAACTGTGAATTCTTTTTATGGAAATCTTGAACTTTCTTGTCAGAATCCTGCAATGAGAACTGCAGTTGCGATTTTCTTTCATTCAATGATTTCACTTCATTTTGCAATGTCGACAACCGGGTTATATCTTCTCTCAAAGAATCTTTCAATGACTCAATATCTTTGTGCAATGCCTGCTGGCTTGCCTCTCCGCTTTTTTCCAAACTGCTGTTCAGCTCGCCCAATTCCTGCTGCTTTTCTTTTAATTCATTTTGAAATTGCGAAACTTTTTCATTTATTGAATTAATCTGATCCTGATTTTTGTTTATTGAATTTGTAACTTGGTTGAGCTTGTCTTCCTTTTGCTTTACCTGGACATTCAAGAAAGTTGCTTTATTCCTGTTAATATTTTTCTCCAATTCTTTATAGCGGGAAGCCTGCTCATAATCTTTCTTCAGTTCTTTCAAGTAAGTTCCTCGTTCTGCCAGCACAATGCTTACTTCTTTTAGCTGAGACTCGACTTTATCGAGCTCACGGACAGCTTTCTCTTTCTTGTCTTCATAAACCGAAATTCCAGAGATCTCTTCTATTATTTCTCTTCTTTCTTCAGACGGCATTTCTGCTGCATGAACAATATCTCCTTGAAGGATAATATTATGGCCATCTGGATTGATCTTTGCTGCTGCCAATAAATCTATGATTTGCTGCCTTGTCCTTAACTCTCCATTTATGAAATATTTTGACTGACCATTATGTCTTACTAGTCTTTTTATTTCAATCTCTTTTGCCTTTGCAGGAAATGAGCCTGATTCATTGTCAAATAAAATAGAAACATATGCCTCTTTTGCAGGATTGCCTTTTTTTCCTCCATTGTAAATTAATTTTGCTGAGTTCTCTGCACGCATTGATTTTGAAGACAATCTTCCCAGAACAAAACACAAACTATCAACGACATTCGATTTACCAGATCCATTAGGCCCGATAACAGCAGAAAAATCCTTGGAAAAAGGCAGATCTATCGGTTTCGCAAAGGACTTGAAGCCGTGCATCTTCATCTTTTTAATGTATGTCATTGCTAAAAACAAATCTACAAATGAGATTTATATATTTTTCCTATATTTATTTTATCCAACTTTTACTTTGGAAAGAAATAAATAATTAACCTATTATCAAATTCACATGAGTCTGGAAGCAATAGTGACGAGATTAGAGATAACTCCAAATGGGGAGTTGTATGCGGGCTTTAGAAATCTTGGGGGTATTTTTTTTCCATGGAAAAATTTATTCTTTACCAAAAGCTTGGGAACTAATTCAGGTGATTTTAATAGCGCTATGGAAACTAATTTAAATTATGAAAGGGTAAGAAGACAAATAAAAGATAATGCTGCTCTCAGAAATTTCAAGGATAGATTAAAAACAACTTATTATTGGATATACCAGCTGTTTGCTCCCATAAATATAAAAGATTTGTTGCCTGATGAATTTATAATTGGCGGATATACACCAAAAGCAAGATATCAACTTGCAAATCCTGGAACATTTGTGTCATTGGAAGACAAGGTTGTTGATGCATTACAATCTAAAAAAATAATTGATGGAAAAATTTTTGAGCTAAAATCTCGCATTAATACTGCAAGAAAAAAATCTTATGCTACAAGAACTTTCAACATTTTAAATAATCTATTTGAAAATTATTCTGGAAATTTTCAGCAGATTCTTGAAAAGGCAGAATTAAATATTATATTAAAAAAATTAGATGTTGGCTTTATTCAAAGCATGATGGAAATTTCTGAGCTGGTAGCTGAAACCAATAAAAGACTTGATGGTGTTTCTTTGACATATACGCATGATTCTAAAAATAGAAGATCTCATTTCCCAAGAGTTGAAATGCAAAATTATGATTTTCTAAAACATTGGAGAAAGATGACTGCTGATGAATTCTTTGGAATGAAATGGCTTTTTATCGACATTGAAATTCCTAATTTCAGAAATGAAAATGCTGGCATAACCTGGGTTGGAATAAAAATTTATGACAATGGGGATGTTGTCAATGAAATTTATACTACCCATAGTTTACAAGAAAAGGAAATTGGAAGTTACAAAATTTTTAAAAGTGATAATCCTGCAGCATTGATTGAAAAATTAAGCACTAAAATTAATTATATTAATCCAGATGTTGTCGTCAGTTATACAAATTTTGACCTTGTGGAATTAAAAGAAAGTGAAGTTGGATTTCCAATCGGGGAAAAAGAGACTAATCCTTTGTTTAAAGTAACTACTCCATTTTTTGAAAGAATTAGTGTAAAGGACAGGCTTGTTATTGATTTCATGAGATGGCAAAGAATTGCAAGAATTTTTGACATAAATGCTAAACTTGAGATGGCTGTTGGATTTGAGAAAGAGCTTGGATATGATGAACTGGAAGCATTGGAAAATGGGAGTATAGAAGGTAAAACTAAAATTGCAGAATATCTTGCCAGCGATGTTGACAGATTATCTTCAATATTTTTACTTGATGAATTCAAAAAATGCACTGAAGATATTTTATGGATTTCAGCTGAAATGTGCAATGACATGAGTATAAACATTGAAAGATTATTCCACAATCCGAATACAATAAATGATATTCAGGAGAGAAACTATCTGATTAAGAATGGAATATTTAGATCAGAAGTTCCTCCCTACTTCAAAACAAAAGATAATCAGAAAAAAGAAAAAAATTCCGGAGATACATTTGAACAATTTATAAATGATAAAATTATTGATAGTAACGTTGAAGGCCTTGTCAAAGATGTGCATAAGGTGTATATTCCAATAGGAGATTTTTTCAGAAGACAACTTGCACTGCAATCAGATGACATAAAAAGATTTTTTGAATACAAAGATCAATTCAGAGACGATAAAAAAAGATTATTTTTCCTAGAACAATATGCCAAATCCTTAGCAAGATGGATGATAACCGATATTGGAAGCTTTATAAGAGAAAAAGTCGAGCTAAATGGAATGATTAGTCCTTTCGAGCCACTTCCAAATGGATTTTTTAGAGAAAGAAAATTTCTCAATCCTGATGATTTCAAAGAGTTTTTTGAACAAGAAGGAAAACTAAGACGTCATAACAACAGATTTTCAGCAAATTATAAAGTTGGCATTCAGAATGTTTTTAGCGAGATTAATAGAAGGGCTGAAGAGATAAATAAATTCCTAGCTAAAAATAATTTTCAGATAGTCGCAAGAGAAGGGTATTATTTATACTTAATTGGAGATGAATCTGCTCTTCTCGAAAAAGATTCACCTGTTGTTGCCGTAGATAAAATACCTAAATTGTATAATGCTGACAAACCTTATTACAAAAAACATGGGTTCATTTCACATATGAGAATAGAAGATGACCCGACTTATCATCTTTGCGTTTTTGAGATGGATGCACTTGGAGACATTATAAATCATTTATTAGATGGAAGACATGAACTGACCAGATTAAGATTTGATATTGCTTTGAATGATCTTAGAAAATGTGACATTCCTGTTGAAGACTTAATTTTTAGAAATGAATCTAAAGAAAGATATTTTGCATTTACAAAAGATGGATATAAAACTTCAAAGACACATTTCGTGCTTGAAGGAAGGTTTTTGAGAGATCCTGTTTTGACTGATTATGAAAATGAGCTGAGCTATTATGAAAATTCTCTTTCAGGAAAAAATATAAGAATATATCATCTTGATTTTGGATCTCTTGAAATAAATCATTCTGCATATTTTTCAAGAATTTTTGAAAGAGGAAAAAGAATATTAGCGCCCGTGATGGAAAAACAGCTTGAAATTTTTTAATATTCATTCAATTTTTTTTGTTCTTTTTCTTCCACCTGCTTTTTATATGTCATCCATGATTTTCTAAAAAGTTCTGGATGCTTGTCAAAATTTTCCTTTACAAACTTCTGGCATTGCGGATTTGACATGTAGCCAGTTCCAATTTTCTGGCCTATTTTCTTTTCGATGAGCTCGACTTCGTAATCTCTTTTATTTTTTGCAATTATAGAAGCTGCTGAAACCTCAACATGGTTTTTATCTGCTTTGTGCTCTACAATGAGCTCAATTTCAGGATTATTCAAATATTTTTTTAAATAATTTTTATACGCATTTATATTCGGAGAAGGACAATCTATAATCGCCCTATCTGACTTGAGATAATTAATTAATTCAGCTGTTTTTCTTGCTTCAAGCCAGTTTAAATTTAATGCATCATAACCATGAACTGCTTTATCTATCTCTTCTGGTTGTACAATAATAATTTTATGATTTTTTATAATCTTTAAAATTTGTTTTCCTAGCAGAATTCTTTTTTTCCCAGTTAATAATTTAGAGTCTCTTGCTCCAATGGATTTCAATCTGGTTGAATCTTCTTCATTTATCAAAACTCCGGCTATTACTAATGGACCAATAATAGGACCTCTACCGGCTTCATCAATCCCGACAACAAATACCATCTTCAAAACATAATTAAAGCAGTATAATTATTTTACTTATTGCCTGGCCTTCAAAGCTTCCACTGTCGGCAATTTTTCCTCGATCAAATACTTGAATAATGGAGCTGTATTCTTTGAAAGATAATTTATATTCTTCATCGGAATGTTGAACTGCTTGAAGCAATTCACCGTCGATTCTCCCAATACAAATGTAAATGCATTTGATTTTCCTAGCTCTTCCAAAACAGCTTTTGTAGCTTCTCTAAAATTCTCATCCTCTATTTTTCCTAAAGGTCCTTTTATTATTATTGTTTTTGCTTTTCTAATCAAAGACAAATAATTTTCCAGTGTTTGAGATCCTATTTCATTTAAATTTTGATAGATTGGCAGTCTCAACAAAGAAACCTGCTCAGCCATACCGAAAGTTGAGATCTTGTAATCTTCAGGAAGAATTATATTCTCATATCCAACTAATTTCTTTAAGTCTGAGTTTATTTTTATTTTTTCTTTTTTCAGCTCCTGCTCTTGAGCTCCAAGTTTATCTCCTTTCGCAAGATGAAGTAAATGAGATAGATAACCTGAAGTAAGAATTGTATTTGCTCTCTTTTTTTCTAATGAAACTTTTATAAGATTTATAAGCTGCTCTGGTTTGTTCCCTCCCAAAATATACAAGCAAGGTTTTGCTGGATTCAACAAATGATTTGCAGCATCTATTTCTTTTTCAAAATATCTTCCAATACATGTCTGCATAATTTTAGGAAATCCTGTTAATGAAGTATAGGAGAAATGAGCTAATGAAAACGCATCATTAACATAATAATCTGCTAATGAAGAGAGTATTTTAACAAGGTTTGTTTTAGCCTGCTTTTTCTCTTTTATCTTTTCCTCCTTGTCAGCAAAAAGATTTTTTAAGATTATAACATCTCCAGATTTCATTGACTTTATTGCTTGCTGCGCTTGTTCCCCGATCAAGTCGTCAACATAAGTTATATTCTGGTTTAGTTTCTTTGACAAATACTCTGCATGCATATTCATGAATGGAAATGATTTTTCTTTTGGCTGCTGAGATTGATGAGCTAAAACTACAACTCTTGCTTGCTTTTCTATCAGCTCTAATATTGTCGGCAGGTGATGTGAGAAATGCTCTGTTGGAATAAATTCTGGAGATAATTGGGAATCCAAATCCAATCTTAATAAAACAATTTTATCTTTGAGTTTGAAATCATCTAAAGTCTTGAAATCTTTTATCTTGTATGCATATCCTGCAAAACTTTTCTCTTTAAGCCTAGTGGAATCCTGGATTACTTTTGATGCCGGCTCCTTTTTTACTTCTCCCCACTTAACCAATCTTCTTAATGAGGATTGAATTGACTTTAATGAGTTGCCTGTGGCTTTGGCTATCTCGTTGCTCAACAACCAAGAATTACTTTTCTTTAATGCTTTTTTTACCTCTTCCTGCCCCATTTTTAGTTTTAACTATAATGAAAGGGATTTTAAACATTATTGTTCTGTTGAAATACTTTTTATCTTATAATATTCAATTGCCTTGTACAAGCATTTCAAAGGATCCTTGTCGAATTTTTCCAGTTTGAAATTATCCCTTCCTGATAAGAGAATCTTTATCGCTTTCTCATCTTCCTTGACTATGCTGCGGGATTTTATTTTATCCAGATAAACAATTCTTTTAACTCCTGATTGGATTATGGACCTGACGCAAGCCAAGCATGGAAATCCTGTAACATACAATGTAGAATTTTCTATATAAAACTGTTTGTTCAGAATTGCATTTTTTTCTGCATGCTCGATAAACAGATATTTTTCAGGACGAGTTAATGGAATCAAATGGTCTTTAGAACCTCTAGGAAAACCATTATAGCCAATGCTTAAAACTTTATTATTTTCATCAACGATAACACAGCCATTTTTTTGAGATGGATCAATTGAGCGCATTGAAATCAATATTGCCATTGACATAAAATATTCATCCCATTTCGGCTTTTTCCAGTGCTCAAATAAGTCCTTGTTTAAATTATTAGAATGCGAAATATGCTCTTTAAATAAATAATTTAAATCATCAATATGAGATTCCAAATAAGTTTCATCCTTTTCAACATTCACCTTCTTTTTATCAGAATCCATACAGATTCATAAAAGACAAGAATATAAAAACATAATTATCCTAAATAGATTATTTTACCCGACATATTTGACATGCCATCATAAGGCTTTTAAATCTATATTTTAAAGAATATAAAAAAGAGTTTTCTGACATGGGGATAGAATTTATTGAAAAGCCTTACAAGGCGAAGGAAGTTGAAAGCATCCTGCACCCTTTTGTTAGAGAGTGGTTTTTTAAAAAATTTAAAGAATTTTCTCTTCCCCAATTATATGGCGTTTTGGAAATTCATAATGGAAACAATGTTCTTGTAAGCGCTCCAACAGGAGCTACTAAAACGTTAACTGCTTTCCTTGCTATTTTAAATGAACTAGTTACATTAGCATCTGAAGAAAAATTGGAAGACAAAGTTTATTGTGTATATGCCTCACCACTTAAGGCACTCACAAATGATATTTCTTACAATTTAGTCACTCCCTTAAATGAGATTAATGAAATTGCTAAAAAACACGGAAAAAAATTTGATATTAGAATCGGCCTGAGAACAGGAGATACTTCTGCAAGCGACAGGGCTAAAATGAGCAAGAAAACGCCGCATATTTTTGTGACAACGCCAGAATCATTAGCAATAGTTCTGACTACAACTAAATTCAGAGAATATATGAAAGATGTAAAATACTGCATCATTGATGAGATTCATGCTCTTGCTGAAAACAAAAGAGGAGTTCATTTATCCTTATCAATTGAAAGACTAAGACAGCTGACTGGGAAAAATTTCTGCAGAATCGGCTTGAGTGCTACTGTATCTCCACTGAAAGAGATTGCTCAATACTTAGTTGGATCTGAAAATGACTGCAAGATTGCTGACGTCCAGTTCATAAAAAAAATGGATCTAAAAGTTTTGAGCCCTGTAAAAGACCTGATTAATACAAGTTATAATGAGCAGAACAGGGCGATGTATGAGCTGATTAATAATTTAATCCAGGAGCATAAAACTACCTTAATTTTTACGAATACAAGAGCTGCAACTGAAAGAGTTGTGCATTACTTGAAAGAAAAATTTCCTAAAAACTATTCTGAAAACATCGGAGCTCATCACGGCAGCTTGTCAAAAGAAAGCAGATTAAATCTTGAAAACAGATTGAGAAAAGGTGAATTAAAAGTTGTTGTATGTTTAGAAGGAAATACAAAAGTTTTAGACGATAAAGGCAACTGGATTAAAATTAAAGATATTGATGAGAGAAAGGTGGCAAGTTTGGGAAATAATTTTAAACTCAATAATAACAAAGTAATTACTAAAATAACAAAAGAGAATAAAGATAATCTAGTAAAAATAAAAACTTCTTTAGGAAAGGAAATAATTTGCACAAAAGAACATAAATTTTTGACTATAAATAAGAAAGGAGATGTTGAATGGAAAGAGACTAAAGATTTTAATGAAGGCGATCCAATTGCTACAATTAGAAAATATAACTACAAACCACTAACAAGAAAAGAACTTAATAATTTAGCTTTAGAAAATTATCCCGATGATGGCTATCTTGGATTAAAAAAAGAATTCTTAGATAAAATTAAAAGTAAAATAATAAAAAGATACGGAGAAATTAAAATTTATTGGTTAAATGGGGTAAAAGGCAAACTTTCATATTCTACATTTTTACAAGATTTAAGAGGAAACCATTTGTTTAGGATAGAGATTATAAAAAAAATCATTAAAGACTTAAAAATTAGAGATAATCAATTATGGAAAAATATAGTTTGTTTCTCTTCTGATAAATATAAGGCCCCAAAGTTGGAAATTAATAGTGATATAATGAGATTATTAGGTTTTATGTCAGCAGAAGGCTACATATCACCCAGAGCTTTATATATCTCAAGTAGAAATAAAAAACTATTGGATTATTACTCAAAACTTATAAAAAAACTTTCTGGAAAAGAGCCATTTAAAAAATTAAGCTCAAGTGGAACTCCTATTTTTTCTTGGGAATCTATATTTTTATCTAAATTTTTACAGAATATTGGTTTTAAGAAAGGAAGAAAAGCAAGGATTAACAATATCCCCAAATTTGTCTTTTCGTTAAATACCCCTCTTGTCTTTAGCTTTCTTTCTGCATATCTCGATGGGGATGGTTTTTCAGATACAAAAAAAGATGGAAGAACCCATTCTATTGGTTTTTCAACAACAAGCAAAGAAATGGCAGAAGATTTAACAAGATTATTGTTAAGAGAGGGAATATTAGCTTCAATTAGAGGAAAATATATTGATGAAAGACCTCAATTATTAGATGGTGGAATTATTGTTAAAAAAGGCTGGTTTTATGAAGTGGTAGTTATTGGCGGGAAAAATCTGAGGTTATTTGCTAAACATATAAGCCCCATGAGAGAAAATTTAATAAATGCAAAAATGACAATAACTTCAGAAGGATATTCAAATTTGGATACAATCCCAAATCTTGGCATAAAATTAAGAAAAATAAGAAAAGAAATCGGAGTCTCAACATACAAATTATATAAAAATAATAAGTTAGACCCAACTAAATATGAGCTTAATAATAGGAGCATATCTAGAAAACAACTATCTAGATTGTTATCCGTATATCATATTGACGAGGATTCATTGAATAATCTATCCAATTCTGATATATTTTGGGAAAAAATAAAATCTAAAGAAAAAGCTGGAAAAGATGAATCCGTTTATAATATCGAAGTGGAAAACGAGCATAATTATATCGCAAATGGATTTATAACAAAAAATTGTTCTACTTCACTCGAGCTGGGAATTGATATTGGCTTCATTGACCTAGTTATTTTGCTTGGAAGTCCTAAGAGCGTTGCCAGATGCCTTCAAAGAATTGGAAGAAGTGGACATAAACTTCATGAGACTGCCAAAGGTAGAATAATTGTTCTTGATAGAGATGATCTTGTTGAATGCTCTGTGATGCTGAAAAGTGCAATTGAAAGAAAAATTGATACGATTCATATTCCTAAAAACTGCCTTGATGTTTTATCTCAGCAAATTTATGGTATTGCTATTGCTGATAGAATTAGCTATGATGATTTGTTCAAGATGATAAAAAGAAGCTACTGCTATAAAGATCTTGAGAAGAAAGACTTTGATGAAGTGCTTAATTATTTATCTGGAGAATATACCTCATTAGAAGACAGGTATGTTTATGCTAAAATCTGGTGGGACAAAGAAACAGGAATGATTGGAAGAAAAGGAAAACTTTCCAGAATAATTTACATGACAAACATCGGAACAATACCTGATGAGACTCATGTAACTGTTAAAGTCGGCGAGCAGATAATAGGTCATATTGATGAAGCTTTTCTTGAAAGATTAAAGAGAAGAGATGTGTTTGTTCTAGGCGGGGATAGATATGAATTTCAGTTTGCCCGCGGCATGGTAGCTCAAGTCAAATCAACTGCTGATCGTCCTCCAACAATTCCAAGCTGGTTTTCCGAGATGCTACCATTGAGCTTTGATCTTGGCATGGAGATTGGAAGATTCAGAAGACTAATTGAAGAAAAATTTGATAAGAAAAAAAACAAAGATGAAATTTTAAAATTTATTGATGAATATTTATACGTCGACAAAACCGGAGCTGAAGCAATTTATAATTACTTCAACCAGATGTATTTGTATTGCGGTGATATTCCTAATGACAAGAAAATAATAATTGAGCATTATAACGCATATAATAAAAAATTCATTGTCTTTCACACATTATATGGAAGGAGAGTAAACGATGTATTGAGCAGAGCTGTTGCTTACCTCGTCGGCTTGATCGGAAAAAGAGATATTGAGATTGGAATAAATGACAATGGCTTTTATCTTGCAAGCGAAGACAAGATGCAGGTCAAGAGAGCATTTGATTCTCTAAAATCCAAAGATTTGGACAGGATTATGGAAATTGCTCTTGATAAAACAGAAGTATTGAGAAGAAGATTCAGGCATTGCGCCGGCAGGAGTTTAATGATATTAAGAACTTACAAAGGAAGGACTAAAAGGGTCGGAAGGCAGCAAGTCAGCTCAATGCTGCTGATAAGCGCTGTAAGAAGAATCTCAAATGATTTTCCTATTTTGAAAGAAGCAAGAAGAGAGGTGTTGGAAGATTTAATGGACGTTGTAAACGCCAAAAGAATAATTATTGATCTTGAAAATGGAAAGATAAAAGTAAAAGAAATTGATACTAGAATTCCTAGCCCATTTGCATTTAATTTAGTTTTGCAGGGCTATACGGATATATTCAAGATGGAAGACAAGGCTGAGTTCTTGCAGAGGATGCATAATCTTGTTCTTGCAAAGATTGGGCAGAAGAGTGAGATTAATTAATTTAATTTTCATAAATATCTTTTCTGTGCCCTATTTTTAGAATGTAAACTGCTTGAGCAGATTCATCAACATCAATTATCAATCTGTAATCACCAACCCTTAATTTAAAACCTTTAATATTTTCTAAATGCTCAAGAAAACGAAATGGGTTATCCTTGCATTGCTGTAGTTTTTTCCAGATCCTTTCCTTTTTATCTTTCTCAAGTTTATTTAAGAAATCAATAGCTCTCTTATCAAATTTTAATTCATACATTTTTAAAAACCAAGAATTTTTTTAGCTTCATCTTCTGTATAAAATTCGCCTTTTCGAATCCTTTCTCTAGCTTCTTTTATTTCGAGAATAGTTTTTTGACTTAATCTTGGCTCTTTTTCAGCTAGTTTAACTAAATAGATAAGTTTTCTGACTAGTTCATCATAACTTTCGCTTTTATATTGTTTAAAAGCATCCAGTTCTAATTTTGTTTTTTGATTAAGTCTTATTGTTGTTTCCATATACAAAGGTATACCAATGTAGATTTTATAAATGTTTTGGTTTTAAAATTATGACTAAAATATTTAAATAATAACCATTTTTCTAAAAATTTATGAAAGAACAATCATTGTTCATAGAATTTATAGGAGATTCTCCTAAAATAAGGATTATAGACTATTTATTAACAATGGGATAGTTAGATTTTTCTATTACAGATATGGTTGAAAATGCTGGGATTGGAAGGGCTACTTTATACCGGATATGGGATAATTTGATTAAATATAATGTAATTATCCATACGAGGTATATTGGTAAGGCTAAATTATTTAAATTAAATTCTGAAAATGAAAAGATTCAAAAGTTAAAGGAAATTTATGATATGTTAGCCATTGAGGATTTAAAGAAAAGAGTTGAAAAACAAAAAGTTAAATTAAGTGGTTAATTAGTTGTTTCTTAGTAGTAGTTACAAATAGAAAGATTTATAAAGCGATTTTATCCTACTTTATAGTATGAAAAAGAAACTTAGCATCACAATAAATGAAAATAAAATTAAAAAATTAGAGAGATTAATAGAAAGTGGAAGATTTAGAAATAAATCTCATTTAATTGAATACTGCCTTGATAAATTCTTGAAAGGAGAGGAAAAATGAATCTATCAGATAAAATTAATTTAGAAAAAGTCCAAATAATTGGCGACGAAGAAGATTTCTATAGAGTAAAATATGGTGATCAGGAATACCAAATAGCAAAATCTGATGAAACAAGTTTTGAAATAAATCATTCCCCTATTCCAAGCCATGGGCTAAGATTAGAACAAAGAATAGATACACTCCCCAGTATGTCAATATTTCAAGATGAATCTGCTCCTGAAGAATATAGGGAGTGATGGTCTTTCATGAATTAAGAGAGATTGAGTATAGGGAGGCAGATTTTGATGATGCACATGAAAGAGCGGTTAATGATGAAATTTTATATGTGCTAAAGCATCTTGGAGAAAATAAATTAGAAGATTATTTGGCTTTTGCTGAAAATTATAGGATGATAAAAGCTGAAGAAAAATTAGAAAGTGTTGAAGAAAATAATGTGCAACAGATACCGGAAAAAGAAATTCGATATGGGGATTGGGGGACTATTGAATTAACTTATCTTGGTCGGAATGTTAAAATATTACTCAATGATGAAGATTATTCTTTGTTTGTGGGGATATTTTATCCGTGGGGTCAGGAGATATATGACGCTGATTTAAAATCGCTAAAAGTAATAAACTATGGATTTGAAAGAAGGGAGAGGGGAGCAATGCCTAATACCCCCCAATATGATGCAGAGATAAAAGAACATTTGACTAAACTTGCATTAGATTTTGATGGGAAATTAATTTATGTCGAAAATAATGGATACATTCGTGATCCAATTGAAGGATTACCTCAGAATGTTAAAATATTATTTAGAGATCCAGAAGAAAATTTAATAGAAAGGACTTTATTGGAAATTCAATCTTAAACCTCCAAACAACTGTGTAGTATCATGACATTTGTCACTATCTATTTTATGATTAGATTATCTTTTTAGGTTAATTTTTATTTTCTGATTTTCAGATATCAAAAAGATAGTAATTTCAAGTTACCGAAGATTTAAATAACAAAATACTAAAACTTTTTAGGGGGTGACATATGTCACTTTATTGCACACTCCAAACAAAACCCAAAGCCTTAAATAGGGCAAAAATAGACAATAATACATAAGCATAGAAGAGAAAGCACTTGCTTAACAAAAATTAACATTTCGCTTTTTCTCAAACAAGTGCTATTAAAAAGGTAAAATAATGAAATTTGAAAATTTAGACATAAGTATTGACTTATTAAAAACAATACAAAAGTTAGGTTATAATGAACCTACTGAAATTCAAGAAAAAAGCATTCCGCTTATTTTAAGAAGAAAAGATGTAATTGGTGAGAGCGCTACTGGTTCTGGAAAAACATTGGCTTTTGGCTGTGGTATTTTAGATCAAGTAACTCCAAATAAAGGATTGCAGGCATTAGTTTTGGTTCCTACAAGGGAGCTTGCCGAGCAGGTAAAAGAATCACTAAACAGTTTTTCTGAAAGAAGAAAAATAAAAGCCATTGCAGTATATGGCGGCGTTGCGATAAATCCACAGATGACTGCTCTGAAAAGAACAGAAGTTGTTGTTGCAACACCCGGAAGATTGCTTGATCACATGAAGCAGAGAACGGTGAATCTTACTGGAATAAAAATCTTGGTTTTAGATGAAGCTGACAGAATGCTTGACATGGGATTCATAAAATATGTTGAGAGAATAATACAAAGCTGCCCGAGAAAAAGACAGACTTTATTTTTTTCTGCAACAATATCTTCAGAGATAAAAAATCTTGCTGATAAATACATGCAAAACCCTATTAGAGTTTCAGCTAAAAAACTAGTTGATCCAAGTAAATTAAAACAGATTTATTTCAATGCTTCAAGAGGATTAAAATTACCCTTGCTGGTTAGTCTATTAAAAAATGAAAGAACAGGATTAGTAATGGTTTTCTGCAACACCAGATTTAATACTGATTTCGTTGTCAAGAATTTGAGATTAAATGAAGTCGATGCCCTTGCAATTCACGGCGGACTTACCCAGAGCAAAAGAAGCAAGATGATGAGCTCATTCAGCAATTCCAAAATCGGAGTATTGGTCTGCACTGATGTAGCATCAAGAGGATTGCACATAGAAAATGTTTCCCATATTTATAATTATGAAATTCCAAAAGATTCAAAAGATTATATCCATAGAATAGGCAGGACTGCAAGAGCTGGAGAAAGCGGAAAGGTAATCAATCTGCTTTCTGAACAAGACCATGATAATTTTGCAAGGGTCAGGAGAGATTACAGCTCATTCAATATTGAAAAAGTAGACATGCCAAAATTAGATAGAATAGTTATCTCCAAAAGAGAGATCTTCAGGCCAAGCAATGGAAGCAATGGATTTCATAAAAATGGATTTAGTAAAAATAGGTTCCATAAAAACAAAAACAAAAGAGATGATAGAAGAGATAATTTCAGAAGGAATCATGATTCAAGATGGTAGAGTATAACTTGATAAAATTTTGCAGGCGTTGCAGGGCAAGATTCGTAGTCGGAAGAAGAGAATCAAAAAGATTTTACTGCGACAAATGCGAAAAAATCAAAGACAAGGAGGACTAAAATGAAAGGAACTGTAAAGTTTTTTAACGACATGAAAGGCTTTGGATTCATAACAGGCGATGACGGAAAAGATTATTTTGTTCATCAGACTGGATTGAAAGCTGGAGTTGCTTTGAATGAAAACGACAAAGTTAAATTTGATGTAGAGCAAGGCGACAGAGGCCCAAAAGCTGTCAACGTTGAATTGGATAAATAATAATCTTACAAAGGAATGCTTAAAAAGTTGTTTTTCTTAGATTTATTTAATGCAAATTTATGAAAACATTGAGATTATAGATATTTGTCTTTACCTTAAGAAAGAGAAGATTCTTGTAATTGGAGATATGCACATTGGTCTTGAAGAAGCATTGAATAAACAAGGGATTTTAATTCCAAGACAAGGCGTTGATGAAGTAATTAAAAGACTGAAAAAAATCCTTGATAAAATTGAGATAAAGGAAATAATCCTGATTGGAGATGTTAAGCATGAATTCGGAACTATTTCAGATCAAGAGTGGAGAGATACTTTAAACGTTCTTGACTTCTTGCTTGAAAAAAGAAAAGTTATTTTGATTAAAGGAAACCACGATACTATTCTCGGCCCGATTTCTAAAAAAAGAAATCTGGAAATAAAAGAATTCTATAAAGTAAATAAAATATTATTTGTTCATGGTGATAAAATTATTAATGAAAAATCTGAGGTTATTATAATAGGGCATGAGCATCCTGCAATTAGTTTTGAAGAAAGAAGAGATGAAAAGTATAAATGCTTCTTGCTTGGAAAACATAAAAAATCAAAATTAATTGTAATTCCAAGCTTCAATCTTCTTGTCGAAGGCAGCGATGTTACAAAAGAAAAAACTTTGAGCCCTTATATAGAAAACATTAAGAAGTTTAGAGTTTTTATTTCTGAAAATAATAAAGTAAGAGATTTTGGGTTGCTAAGGGATTTAAAATGATAGATAATATCTGGCTTAAGGAGAAATCATGAAACAATGGGCAATGGCATTGGAACTTTTTTAATAACAGTTGGAAATTCTAGCTTAATGAAGATTATTTGACATCGCGGATTTCTTTTATCTACAACAAAATTTGCATTCTTTAAAACTTTTAGAGATTCTTTGTTTATATCCACATTAGAAAAAAATTCTGAGGCATGTTCTATCTCTATGCCAACAATTTCATCTTTATTTCCAAAATCCAAAGTAAAATCCCCGATTTCTACACTTCCTTTCGTCAGCTGATTATTTTTATGAATATGCAAGATATCTGAATACTGGCTATAATCAAAATTAAATTTTTCCATTTTTATCTCTTCCTTTTTATCAGCCTTATCCTTTTATATAATTTTCTATCCAATATTTTTATTGTCCTAATTTTAATTTTTTTGTATTCAAATAAATCTATTATAACCTTCAATTGTCTTCTATTGCTTAGATTAAAATAAAGTTTGTAGACTTTTGACCTGTCTGCTATAACATTTGAAAGCTTATTTGTTTCATATAATAATATTCTAATCAAATCTTGCTTTGTAAAATTATTTTCTTTGCATCTTAATTCCACATGAGGATCATCAAAATCAATATTGCTTTCAGTAAAGTTCTCAAGAAATTTCTTCATATCAATTATTTTTATCAGAATTACAAAAGCCCTAAATTATTTAAATCTTTATCAATAAATCTTAAAAAGACATGCGCTTTTTTATTTCTCAATGAGAGATGATATCTGGCTTAAAGAGAAACTAGAAAAAATCTGGGAGTTGTTATTTCCTGAAATTCCTAAAGGAAATAATGTTCATGTAAAATTTAAAGGAAAAAGCTTGAGAAGATTCGGCTGCATTAAATCAAAAGGAAAAGATTCCCTGATTGAGATAAATTCTCTGTTCAAAGATGAAAGAGTTCCTGAATACGTTATAGATACAACTTTAGCTCATGAATTAGTTCATTATATGCATGGCTTTCATTCTCCTTTGCCTAGAAAATATCAGCATCCTCATAAAGGAGGCATTGTTGACAAGGAATTGATTAAAAGGGGATTTGGTTATAATTTGAAATTGGAAAAAGTCTGGGCCAAAAATCAATGGGAAAAATTGTTTAAGATAATCAAAATATAGTAAGGTTTACATATGTGTTAACACATAATTTAAAGTGATTAAAATGCCAAATATGACTTTATCCGTTTCTTTGGAATTACATAAGGAAATGTTGCAACATTCTGAAATACGCTGGAGTGATATAGCTCGGCAAGCATTTGAAAAGAGAATAAAAGAATTAAATTGGATTGATGCTTTATTAGAAAAAAGTCAATTAACAGATGATGATGCTGAAAGGATTGGGCATAAGATAAAGCATGAAATAAGAAAAAGGTTTTCTTAATGAGGCTAATCATCAACTCCAACAGGATTATAGCTGCATTGGTTAAGGATTCTACTTCTAAGAAAATCATCCTTGAAGGAAATTTAGAGCTTCTATCTATCAATGTTTCTGAAGATGATGTCAAAAGATACAAAAAAGAAATCTTAAAAAAATCCGAGCTTACTGAAGCCCAATTTGATTTTATTTATGAAAAACTTAAGGAAAAATTGATAATTCTTGATGACAAGATAATTATGAATAAAATGGAAGAAGCAAAAAGGATTATGGATAAGATAGATAAAGATGATACTCCTTTTATAGCAGCTGCGATTGCAACAAAATCTTCTATATGGTCAGATGACAAACATTTCGAAAAACAAAACCGGATTAAAATTTTAAAGACAAATGATTTGATTAAATAGGTCTAGCTCTGTTTGCTTCAGGCATATACTTCCTAACCTTAAATTCATCAACTGGTAATTCAGTGTTACCGTCTGGATTAAAATATGACTCAACAATAACCCCGTCTGAAACCATTAAATGTTCATAAACATTATCACGAGTTGAACCTGCTCCTTCAATTAATGGAAAATCTCCAAGAAGAGTTTTATAGTGTTCTAATTTTTTTATTGGTGTTTCTTGGCCTATCCCTAACCCGGTTGCAACAACGGCATCAACTCTTGATTTTGCTAACTCCAGCCATTCTTGTAAATTATCTCCAGGATTGGAAGTGTATTTAAATCCAACTCCCCCTAAGACAACAGTATTGAGGTATAATCCCCTAAATCTATCATAAACATTTAAATCTATATCTTGAAGCTGGACAGAATCTATCTGGATAAAATCCGCATTATAATCTCCAGCTAATTCAAATGAGCGTTTAAAATTTCCTAGAAAATTTATACCTAGTTTTAGTTTTGCATCTCTTGATTGGATTTGACTTAGAACTGAAATTAATGTCTGCTCTGTTCCATCATAATTTTCTATAATAACTCCATCCAAGCCTTCCTGCTCATAAATTTTTAAATCTTGCAAAGCTTGATCGATCGGGTATCTTCCCCTTAAATGAAGCATGCCAATTACTGGCTTTCTTGGAAATAATTTATGAAATAATGACATACTTTAAATAAATAAAATGGATTAATAAAGATTTAGGAATTTGAGAATATTATTTTTTAGGCTTTAATGGAATTCTTGTATATTTTCTACAATTCTGACAATAGATTATAACTCTTGATTTATGTATCCTAATTCTTGAATTTACTCCAGGCTTCAAATAGGAATTGCAGTGCTTGCAGAATTTTCTTTTCAAGCTTTTTGGAATTGATAGATTAATTTTCATCGCAATCTTTCTTGCCAATTCAACATAGCGATCAGCTAATTTTTTATTATTTGGAAAAATCTTATCTGCTTCTGAAAATAATTTTTTTATCCTATGTTTTGCTATCTCTATTGACATAAATCTAACTAATAAAAGAGAGTATTTAAAACTTGTTTTGAGTTAACTAAATATTTATAAAGAATTGATTTTTGTTTTAATTTATGATGGAGTGATAATTATGAATGAAGCGACTAATAAAAAATTCCTGGGATAAAGAGGAAAGAGGTGATAGCTTTAAATAATTTTTCTTGTTTTAGGTGATAATGAAATTCGAACCTGTTTATTATGCGGATAAAACAAGACCTGTTGATTTTAGCAATCCTACTTTTAGTAAAGATTTTCCATTAACAATTATTAATCCAGAAGGATATTCCGGAATTGTTACCTTGTGGACAAAACCATGGGATGTATGGGATGAGCTCCTTGAGAGATTTCCCAGACTGTTCCAAAAAGATTCACCCTTAGTAACATTAACGAGCTTGTATGGAAACGGCCTTCCTCAAATGCTGGCTAATCTTGCTTATAATCCTCAATTAGAATATCTCGCAATTACTGGGAATGATGGGAATGCTGTTCCGAGCTCAAAATATCTGCTGAACTTTTTAGAACAGGGAGTTGAAATCGGAGATCCATTGGGAACAATCAGAGGAACTACTTTTCCAATCGACCTAAAATTAAAACCCGAACTGTTCAAGCATTTAAAAGTTGAAAAATTTAAACCTGGTGACTTAGAATCTGTTGTAAACTTTGTCACAAGAGAAAAAACTTATAATCTAAGAGAATCTGACAGAGTAAAAATTGAATTAATTCAGCCAGAATTTTCTGATTATCCTTCTGATATTACTCTGCATCAGATAAATGAAGAAACTCCAATAGATGCGTGGATGGAAATTATTTTTAGATTAAACAGATTTGGAAAAAATATTCAGCTTCAGAAAGGTATTAGAAGAACATTATTTAATCTTGATGTTCATGTCAAAAATTCTGAAGTCGAAGACAGAGAAAAACTTAGAAAATTTAATTTCGACCTTGATGAGTTAAATGCCTATAGAAAAGATATGCTAAAAGGAGAACTGTCTGAAGGAACAACTTATACTTATGGAAACAGGATGAGAAAATACTTCGGTATTGATGCATTGGAAAAAGTTATTGAGAGATTTAAAAAAGATCCTGCTGATAGGAGAGGATTCCTTACATTATGGGATGTAAAAGAGGATATAACTTCTTCTTCGTCTTCTGATTCTTCTGTTCCCTGCCTGACTGATTTGTATTTTGTAAACCTTGAAGGAAAATTGATGCTGACTGCTAACTTCAGGACACATAATGCCACTTCTGCCTGGATGCTAAACTTTTATGGGTTAAGAGCAATACAAGAATATGTTGCAAAAGAAACAGGGATTGGAATTGGAAAAATAAATGTTAAAAGCAGATGGATTGGAATTGATCCCGATGATGCAAAAACGAATTCTGCAATTGACTTAGTTGAGAAAAACAGGAGAAAAAGAATAAACGTTAATGATCCTAACGGTTATTTAGTAATTGATGTAAGAGGAAATAAAATAGAAGCAGACCATTATTCTTCTGAAGGAGCTAAATTAACAACTTATTCTGGAGAAACAGCAAGAGAAATCAAAGATCAATTAAGACAGGATTCTGCATTCTTTAGTTTTGACCATGGAGAATGGATTGGGTATGAATTAGCAAGAGCACATCATAAACTGCATGGCGAGCTGCCTGAACTTTGAACTTTAAATTATATTTTCAAGAAGATTAATATTTATATAAAAGTAAAAGTTTTCTTTCTTAATGTTAGAGGGTGTGATTGCTGTTGGTTTTGACTTGGATGGTACTTTATACAAATCTACTCCTGAGATGAATGACAGGATTAGAAATAAAATTGCTGAAAGAATTCTTGAAAAAAAACCAGAACTTAAATCCGCTGAGAGAGCAAGAGAATTCTTTGAAGAAAGATATAAAGAATTTCGATCAGGAAACAGAGTTCTTGCTGATGTTGGGTATGAAAATTCCCGCAAAATTATGGATGACTGCATTATTAATACTGACGTTATTGATTTGATTTCCGCAGATCCTGAATTGGCAAGAATAATGCATGCAATCAGAGATAAGTATGATTTTATTTATTTAATTACCAGCTCGCCTGAAAAATCAGCAAATGAAAAATTATGTAAAATTGGGATCTCTCCCAAAATTTTTAATGATTTTATGTTTGGAGATGAGGGGTTAAACAAAGATGATGGAAGCGCGTTTAAAGAGATGATTCGTTGCATGCCTTACGTAAAGCCTTACAGGCATATTTATGTTGGGGATAAATTGAGCTCAGATATTCTTCCAGCTAAAAAAATAGGAATGAGAACTGCTGCTGTATGGTTTCCTATCCCTGAAGCAGATTATTCTTTAAATCATATTCATGATATTGGGGGTTTGCTGCTATGACAGATGAAAGTGTTAGAAGAATTGAGATATTAAAAGAAATTCCTTTTGATGGTGAAGGTGATACATTAGTAAATAGATTAAGAAAAATAACATTAAGGGGTTTCCCCGACATAAAAATATATGAAAATGCAAAGTTTGAAATGGTAAAATATGGTCCTAAAGATATATTAAGTAAACTACATACGCCACAATTAAGGGTTTACAGAGATCATCTAAACAGAATTGGTGTTTTAGCTGCACTATTTTTAAGAGAAGGGATTGATATCACCAATCTTGATAGGGGTTATGACTTCATTGCAACTTCTGAATCTGGAAAAGAAACTGAATGGACAATGATGCCTCCTGTAATTGAAAGATTTTCTATCCCAAAAACAGAAGATGGAAGATTTGATTATGAAAATAATGAAATATCTGCAGATATACTGAAAGAAGCATTAAGAAAAGAAGGATTGTGGTTTAATCCTGATGCTCTTGCTCACAGGCATACAACAAGCGGCATTTATGATCTGATTAATGACGGATCACATAGAGTTCATTATGGATATGAAAAAGGTGGAATTACCGTTTTAAGAATTAGCAATATAACTCCTGGATTTCCTTATTATGCAATACCACAAAAATATAATATTAGGGTATTTTCAACAAGAGAGGAAGCATTAAACATTCCAGAAACAAAGATTCATGTTGTCCAGGAACCAGCTCATAAAAATTTATATCGCTTATTTCCATCGGGCGGAATCAAATCAGGTGATGTTAGACTCACAAAAAGTAAATAGATTATATAATATATACTTTACAGTTTCATATTATTTATATATTATCCTGATTTTCAAATATCAAGATATTGTTGTTATCAATTAAAAGATATACAACATATTGTATAGGAATGAAATGCCCTTATTGTGGTGATATGGAAAGCAAGGTCGTTGACAAGAGAAACAGCAGGCTTGACACTACAAGAAGAAGGCGTGAGTGCTTGAAATGCGGGAAGAGATTCACAACTTACGAAAAAATACATCAGGTTGAGCTTAATGTTATTAAAAGAAACGGCAATCTTGAGCTGTTTAATAAAGAAAAAATAAGAACTGGCATGGTAAGGGCATGTGAAAAAAGACCTGTTACAATTGAGCAGATAAATAGCATTGTTAACAAGATTGAAAGTGACCTGAGAAAATTCAAGACAACTGAAATTAAAAGCGAGCAGATAGGAAAAAAAGTTATAAATGCCTTAAAAAAGCTTGATAATGTAGCATATCTAAGATTTGCTTCTGTTTACAGGAGCTTTGATGATATTAAAGACTTTGAAAAGGAGATAAGAGAAATAAAAGTAAGGTGAAATTTAATGAATAAAGAGGTGGTATCTTGCCAGAATTAATGGTTGTGAAAAGAACAGGCGATCTTGTTAATTTTGATAAGAACAGGATTGAGAGTGCCATACAAAAAGCAGTGACTGCAGTTGGCAATGGTGTTTCTGAAGGACAGGTAGGAAACGTTGTTAATGATATTTGCGACGAGATTCGCGACAGGTTTATTGATTTCTATCCCAATGTTGAAAACATACAGGACATTGTTGAAAAGCACCTTGTAAAATCCGGCATGTATGAAGTTGCCAAAGCTTACATACTGTACAGAGCTGAGAGGCAGAAAGATAGAGAAAAAAGAAAAGAGCTCGACATTGAAAAAGCAAAAATTGGGAGATTGACAATTAAAAAGAGAGATGGAAGAACTGCAATCTTTGACATTAAAAAAATAAGAAATAGTATATTAAGAGCTGCTAAAGGCTATGAAAACGACATTGATGTGGACTTGCTTTTGAAAGAAACTGTCAAGGGGATTTATGACAGCATTGATACAATTGGAATTGAGAAATCATTAATTCTCGGAGCGGTTTCATTTATTGAAAGAGATCCTGCTTATGGCTTTGTTGCAAGCAGATTATTCATGCAGAAATTAAGGAAAGAAGTTATTGGAGTTTCTATCTATAATGATAATTTAGAAACTGCTTATCGAGAAGCTTTTATTCGCGGCATTAAGAAAGGAGTTGAGAATGAGCTGCTGGATAGAAGAATGCTGGAATATGATCTTGGAAAATTAGCAGGTGCTTTAAAAATCGAGAGGGATGAATTAATACAATATACAGGAATTCAAACTTTGTATGAAAGATACTTCATAAAATTAAATAATGGGCGGAGAATTGAGTTGCTGCAAAGTTTTTGGATGAGAGTTGCAATGGGGCTTGCTCTTATTGAAAATAAAAAAGAGGAGAAAGCATTGGAATTTTATGAGCTAATTTCAAGCTTTAGATATATCCCATCAACTCCAACTTTATTTAATGCCGGGACAAATCATGCTCAGCTCAGCTCATGCTATCTGACGACGGTTTTAGATGATTTAGATCATATATTCAAGTGCATCCGCGACAATGCTCATCTTTCTAAATGGGCCGGTGGCATTGGAAATGACTGGAGCAATATTCGAGCTACAAATGCATTGATTAAAAGCACTCAAGCTGAAAGCCAGGGAGTTATTCCATTTTTGAAAATAGCTAATGATGTAACTGCAGCAATATCACGAACAGGAAAAAGAAGAGGCGGAACCTGCGCTTATCTTGAAACATGGCACCTCGATATTGAAGAATTTCTTGATTTGAGAAAAAATACAGGAGATGAAAGAAGAAGGACACATGACATGAATACTGCTAATTGGATTCCTGATCTTTTTATGAAAAGAGTTTTAGAAAATAAAAATTGGACTTTATTCTCTCCTGAAGAAGTTCCTGATCTGCATCATCTTTATGGAAAAAGGTTTGAAGAAAGATATGAGCATTATGAAAATCTTGCAAAACAGGGAAGATTTAGAATGTATAAAACTATTGAAGCTAAAAAATTATGGAAAAAAATGCTGAGCATGATATTTGAAACAGGGCATCCATGGATTACATTTAAGGACCCGTGCAATATTCGCAGCCCACAAGATCATACTGGCGTGATTCATAGCTCAAATTTATGCACTGAGATAACTTTAAACACTTCTGAAGAAGAGAATGCTGTATGTAATTTGGGAAGCATAAATCTTCCAATGCACATCATCAACGGAAAATTAGATGAGGAATTAATTTCCAGAACTGTTCGAGCTGCTGTAAGAATGCTTGATAACGTTATTGACCTAAATTTTTATCCCACAAAGGAAGCTGAGAATTCAAATAAAAGACACAGGCCTGTCGGGCTTGGAATAATGGGATTACAAGATGCTTTGTTTATGCTAAACTTCAGCTTTGATTCTAAAGAATCTCTTGAATTTTCAGATTTTTCCATGGAGATGATTTCCTATTATTCTATTTTAACTTCTTCTGAGCTGGCAAAAGAAAAAGGAAAATATCAAAGCTATGAAGGAAGCAAGTGGAGCAAAGGAATTTTCCCAATTAATACAATCAAACTTCTTGAAGAGCAAAGAGGAATGGAAATTGATATTGACAGAGATGAAAAACTAAATTGGAATATTGTAAGAGAGCATGTGAAAGAAAATGGAATGAGAAATTCAAATGTAATGGCAATTGCTCCAACTGCAAGCATATCAACAATAGTCAATTGCTATCCATGCATTGAACCAATTTATAAAAATATTTATGTAAAAGCAAATATAAGCGGAGAATTTACTGTAGTTAATTCTTATCTCATTGATGATCTGAAAAAAATCGGGATGTGGAACAGGGAAATGCTTGATCAGCTCAAATACTATGATGGAAATGTTTCTTTGATCACTGGAATTCCTGAAAACATTAAAAATAAATATAAAGAAGCATTCGATGTCGATCCATTTGCAATGATTGACATGACTGCAGCCCGAGCAAAATGGATAGACCAAAGCCAGAGCTATAATATATTTGTCAAAGGAACATCTGGAAAGTTGCTTAATGATATTTATTTCTATGCCTGGAAGAAAGGACTGAAAACAACATATTATCTCAGAACTTTAGCTGCCAGCCAAATAGAAAAATCAACACTTGACACAAAATATGGATTCACGCAAAAAAGAGAATATAACCTTGTAAACGAGGAGAGAAATAGCAATGAAAAACAAAAAACAATTGTTCCAGACACTCCTAAAGACAACCTGTTGAAAAAATATTCTATTAATTCTGAAAAAGAATTTGCAGAAGATAATAAAAACGATGAGAAAGAAATAAAGCTTTGCTTGATAGAAAATCCTGATTGCGAAGCATGCCAGTGATAATAAAACAATTGAGATGATAAAACAAGGGAGATAAAATGCCGATAATAAATAATTCAAAGACAGACCCAAATAAAATTTTGCCTATGACATATTTATGGGCCAGGAAACATTACAAAGACGGAGTAAATAATAACTGGACACCTGAAGAGATAAGCATGCAGAAAGATGTTGAGCAATGGAAATCTGCTAAATTAAGCAATGATGAACGAAGGCTGATACTTTGGAATTTAGGATTTTTTTCCACAGCTGAATCCTTAACAGCTAATAATATTGTGCTTGCTATTTATAGGCATGTCACAAATCCTGAATGCAGGCAATATTTATTGAGACAGGGTTATGAAGAAGCAATACATACAGATACATTTATTTACTGCTGCGATACTCTAGGCCTAGATCCTGATGATATCTATAACATGTACAAGACAATTCCCAGCATTCGCGAGAAGGATAATTTTGTAGTTGAGCTGACTGAAAGCATCTTTGATCCAAATTTTTCAACAAACGGAATCGAAAACATCCGCAAATTTTTGCACGATTTAATTGGGTATTATGTCATCATGGAAGGAATATTTTTCTATGCAGGATTTGCAATGATGCTTGCCATGAAAAGACAAAACAAAATGATTGGTGTCGGTGAGCAATTCGAATACATAATGAGGGATGAAAGCCTGCATCTGGCTTTTGGCTGCGACCTGATAAATACAATTAAAGATGAGAATCCTGAAATATGGGACGAAGAATTCAGAAAAGAAATTCTTGAGCTGATTAAGAAGGCAGTTGACTTTGAAAAAAAATATGCTTATGATGCCTGTCCCCGTGGCTTGCTGGGAATAAAGGCTGAAACATTCTGCGAATATGTGGAGTATATAACTGACAGAAGGCTTGAAAGAATCGGCCTGCCAAAATTATTCCATATTGAAAATCCTTTTCCCTGGATGTCCCAGTCTGTTGACTTGTCAAAAGAGAAAAACTTTTTTGAGACAAGAGTTACTGAATATCAAAGCGCTGGAGCTTTGCAATGGGATTAGATTTATAAATCAAATATTGGTTAAATTGAACATGACAAAATATAAAGTTCATGTTACGGATGATTGTATTGCATGCAATGCCTGCGTTTCTGCATGTGAAGAAAATTTTGAGATGAATGATGATAATACAAAAGCAAAAGTTAAAAAATCTGTAATTTCCGACAAAGAGCTTGCTAAAAACCAGGAAGCAAAAGAGATCTGCCCTGTTGAAGCAATAAAAATTGAGGAAAGCTAATTAAATTCTTTATAACCTAGATTCGATAGTTTCATTATCTTCGCTTAAAGGATGAATTTCGGCATGCCTTCTTGAAACATAAATCTCCCTTCCTGGATGATAAACTGAGCTGAACACATAATTATTTGATTCTATTCTTGCAAGAACACCAATTTCCTTCTTGCTTTTATCATGCTCATAAACTATTAGAACAGGACTTCCAACCATAGATTCCTCATTTTTTTCTTTATTCATGCCGTTTTTTCTGAATAAGATATATATAATTCTGCTTGTTAAAATATTAAACAATTGTTTAGATTAAATCTTTTCTATAACTCTTATATAGATTATTCAACTTAATTGTTCTTTCTTTTATTATCTCGCTCGGGATTTGTTTTAATTTTGAAGCATGAGTTCCTGGACGAGAAGAGAATTTTGAGATGTTTAAAACTTCTGGCTTTGCTTCTTTTATTAGATCATAAGTAAGCTCAAAATCTTTTTCTGTCTCCGTCGGATAACCAGTTATAATATCTGTCGCTATTGAAATCTCTGGAAATTTTTTCCTAAATGCTTTAACTGCTTCCTTATAATTCTCAACGGTGTGAATTCTTTTCATATCCTTTAAAATTTTCTCAGAGCCAGACTGAACGGGGATGTGCAGGAATTTCATTATTTTTTCTGATTTATAAGACTGCAAGAGCTGAGGAAGTATTTTTGCCAGATGCCATGGGTTCATCATTCCTACTCGAATAATATAATCACCTTCAATTGTTACTATCTCATTCAATAACTCTGGAAGAGATGTTTTTATATCAAATCCATAACATCCATTGTCTTGGCTTGTAAGATAAATTTTTTTGCATCCTTCTTTGACTGCTTTTTCAGTGCTTCTCTTTATGTCTCCAATTCTATAAGAGCGAAGACTTCCTCGAGCTAATTTCGTCGCGCAGAATGTACAAGAATTCAAGCATCCCTCCCCTATGGAAATAATTCCAATGCTTTTATCCTTTCTTATTATTGGAGCTGAAATCCTATTTTCTTTTTTATCTGAAAAATGATCCTGCTCTGTCTGCAAAACTTGATCAATTTTTAAAATAGAATTTGTGTCAAAAACTGCTATAACTCCTGGAGCATATTTTTTTATGTCCAGTGTTTTTGTCAAGCATCCGCCAACGATAATTTTCTTATTTTTTGATTTCTCTTTTATGTAATGCAGCTCCTTTGATTGAGTCGCATTCTTTACAGAGCATGTATTAACAATTATTGCATCTGCTTCTTCTTCGTTTTCAACTAGTTTGTAATTTTTGTTTTTTAAAATTCCTGCAATCTGTTCTGAATCTGATATATTTGCCTGGCAGCCAAATGTTTTAATAAATATTTTATTCATAGAAATAAAGATAGAAAAATGGTTTAAAAATTTAATGCCCCTGACAGGCAGAATCTGTAGGCACCTCTGTTTTCATATTCTTTTTAATAATAAATTTATTTTCAACTAAATACTGCTCCACTTCATCTCCAGAAACATCAATCAGCATTTTTCCATTAACTTCAACACAAGGCGAGAGAGTTTTACCTGATTTTTCTACCATTTCCTGAAATTGCACTTGCTCATTTATTATATCTCTATCTTCATACTTCAAATTATACTTCTTCATTATCTCGCGAACACCCATGCTCCATCCGCATTGCGGTTTTAGATAAGCAATAATTTTTAGTTCCATAGTAATTTAAGGATATATTAGGTTTTATAACTTTTTTGCTTTAACTTTTAAAATAATTTGCTATCCTTCTGTAAACTTGCGCTTCCCTCTCCTTCCCTTGAGCTTCTGCTACAATTGCACAATTTCCAAAGTCTAAATACCTTTCATAATCTTCTATTACTCCTTTAGGAAGTCTAGGCACACTTAATCCGTACTCTTTAGCAAAGGAGATTGCTCTCACATAATGCCTATTTTTTACAAGAAGTTTTACAGCAGAATTTGCTATTTGTACAGGCCTTCTTAAATCTGTTCCTATCTTGGATTTTTCAATTGCTTTTTTTAGCTGATCAACTCCATATTCTAATTCTTCACTAACATAAACTCTTCTCTCTCCTGACAAGGACAAATCCGCTTCTTGCAATAAAAGATCTATTTTTTCTTCTGTATCTTCTGTATAATCTAAAGCACGATCATACATTTTTGCTTTGATTAACAAATCTTTTATAGTTTTTTTATCCCTTCTCAAATTTCTGGAAATTTCAACCTGTGCAGCTTCTTCAAATCTGCCTTGACTTTGATATTCATTAGACAACCAATCAACTAAACCTAACTTATTTGTTAGTTCTATCTTTTTTCTTTGATCTCTAACTATCCAAACATATTCTCTTGCTCTATCTCCAACTTTATCAAGTAAATTAGTTTCTACAAATTCTCCTATCTTTCTTAAAGTGGGCGATTGTTCTTGTTCACGCCATTCCATGTTTTTTTGTGCATTTTCTAATAATTTTACTGCTTGATTAAATGCTAATTCATAATCCTCAAGTTTATGATATAAATGTATAGTTTGAACTTGTGCTGGAGATTTTTCTAATATTTTTAAGAATCTTCTTTTTGTTGAAGTTCTTTCCTCTTCTGAAAATTCTCTTGTGAATCTATCCACCCAAGATATCGCTTTTTCCGCAACTTCTTCTGGATCTTTCTCTTTCCCAATGTTAGCTTCAATATCTGAAAATTCATCTTCTAAAGCTCGTCTTCTAACTTTTGTAACCTCTAAAGATTTATAACCCCATTCAACTAATCTGTCAATTGCATTTCCCCAATATTTTCTTTCAATATCCAAGTCTATTAATGACTGCCTTAAAATCTGGATAGATTGACTATCTTTTTCCACAAATTCTAAAGCCCTTTCAAGAAGCCCATTATATTTCTGATCCCAGAAAAAATCTTTTTCTCTTAATCTTGGCTCTGCATCTTGACAAACCTTAACAACTCTTTTAGGATTTAATTCACTAGCAACTTTCAATGCCGCTTCAAACTCCATACATTGCTCCAATTGAGTAATTGCTTCTTCCTGTCTTCCTGAAGGTAAAAGAACATAATCGACCAAGGATTTTTTAAGCTTGTATGCTTCATCAATTCTTTCTCCTTCCATGGCAATTCCTGGAATAGGACTATCTGTAATATCATGCTTTGGTTTGCCCGGAATTATACTTTGGATTCTCTCTGTTAAAAGATTTAATCTATCATATTTTAATGTTATCAAAAAAAATGTCCTAAAATCGCCGTTTTTATATGCTCTCTCTAATGCTTGATTAACAACCAGGTCTTCCACTACTGGAAATGTTGTTTCAACATCAAAGATTGTTTTCCAACTATTACTAAATTGACCAACTCTTTGAGAAACAACTCTCGCACCTTCATATAACAAGAAAGATTTTGCTTCAGGAGTTTTTAAGACTCCTTCTGTTCCTCCATCAAATGGATTCCATTCAACCAAATCACTTCTTCGAGCAGTATTAGGCATAAAAATGATTTACAATCAGAATATATAAACAAGATTATTCTCTATTCAATATTTTAAAATTATAGTGATGAACAGCATCCTGGCTTCTCATGCTAAAGCACAGTACAACCCAAGATGTGAGCCTGCTTAATTCTAGTTTCGGAATATATAAAATTATTTCGGTTGTAAATTACTGCCATTCAAGAA
Source organism: Candidatus Woesearchaeota archaeon (assembly GCA_016181275.1). Lineage (GTDB taxonomy): Archaea > Nanobdellota > Nanobdellia > SCGC-AAA011-G17 > ARS1403 > JACOZQ01. Next base: position 46,594 of record JACOZQ010000024.1, read on the forward strand.
CCGAAATGTTTATAAATATGTTATTATAGTAGATAATATATGTTATCCAAAATAATAACAATTGTAAATTTTAGGATATTGAAATTTTTAATCAAAAGAACAGAACCTAGTCTTAGTGATATAGCAAGATGTACAAAAACGACAAAGGCCAATACTTTCTATGCCTTAAAAAGCTTATTAAAAGAAAATATTGTAAGAAAAACAATCAAGGGTAAAACCCACCTTTACAAATTTAATATATTCCATCCATATTCCAAGATCATTATTGATATGGTAGAAGAAGAAAGGCAATCCAGTTATAATGAAAAACTGGGTAATATTCCAATGATTATTCATTCCTTTCTTGCAACTTCCCTTAAAAAGGAGTATCAAGGCTGTATTTTTTTTGGGTCTAGCCTGGTGGATAAATATAAGGATATAGATGTTTTCATCCTCATAAAAAATAAAAAAAAGACGGTGGCTTTAGAAAAAAAATTAAAGTTTATCAATCGTAAAATTTCTCCTATTTTTGGTTCAGAAGGAGAGATTAAAATCGGGATTAAAAATGAAGATATGCTCTATAAAAATATTATCGAGGGAGTTTCATTTGGGTTTGACGCGGCAAAGATTAAATATCAAGATTTATTTCTAAAAAAACAAGATATAATAGAGAGATTTATTATAGGATATAGAGAGATTTTAAGTTGTTTGGAATTTAAAGAAAGAGAATATGTCAAACTTCATTTGGATAGGGGAATAATGGATGTTATTTATGCAATATTGAATTATTTTGATTTTTTCCCGAGAAATGATAAAGAAGCCATTAGTCTATTCAAAAATAGTCTTAAGGAATCAAAACCAAAAACAATAAAAGAAGCATTTTGTACTATAGAAAAATATGGTTGGATACTGAGATGAAAGAAAAAGAAATAAAAGAGGAATTGGAGCTTTGCTTAAGAAGTTTTTTGGACGCTGAAGAAAGATCAAAACAAAAAGGTATTGATACTTTTGACGAATTTTAGAAAGTGCTTTTAATAGGTTATTTATGTGTATGGAGCATTTATGCAATGCCATAATCTTATTAGAGATGGGAAACTTCAGTAAGAAGCATTTTGGAGACTTTACAAAATTAAAAGGTTTAAAAGAAAAATACATGTCAGATTTAGCAGAAACATACCAAACTACTTATAACTTTAGGTCTTATGGTGATTACAGAAAATTTCCAGAAGTCAAAGATAAGTTTAACAGAGGAGAATTAAAAAATAAAATTACAGTAGTAAATGTAGTAATCAGGAACAGTTTTGGGATAATAGGGAGAGATGTAGATATTAAGGAGATAACTCAAAAATTATTCAAAACTAAAAAACAAAAGCCTATGAATAATAAAAATAAATGATGAACAGCACCAGGAATTTCCCCCAATTATTGGAGTACAGTTCTAGGCGTTGTCCTGCTTAACTTCCGTGTTCAGATGGGAACGGGTGGAACCAGGACACTATGACCGTCCATCAATAAAGAAGCAGCAAAAATGGATTTTTAAAGTTTACCCAAAAAAGAAAGTTTTAAATAGTATTACGATAGTAATACTTTTATGAAAACCGTTCCGGCAAAGCTTACTGAAAAATTAGTAGTTGAAGCAGACAATCTAATCAAAGAAGGATGGTATGCAAACAAATCAGAGTTAATTAGAGATGCTATTAGAGAATTAATTAATAAAACAAAGATGCAAAAACTTGAGAAGGCAATAAAAGAAGATGTAAAATGGGGGTTATATGGAAAATGAAAGCTGTTCTGACAGCGGGCCTCTAATTCATTTAAACGAAATACATTCCTTACAATTATTCAAAATTTTTTCTAAGATTCATATTACAACCATTATTAAAGAGGAGATAAAAAAATATGAAATTAAATTGCCATCAAGGTTTGTTGTTGATAATATAAATAAGGACCAGATTTTGCTAATATCTGAAAGATATGGAATAGATCTCGGAGAATCCTCTACCATATGGCTGTGCAAATCATTAAATATATCTATTTTTCTTACTGATGATTTGGAAGCAAGGGAAACTGCTGAAAGTTTAGATCTGAGCCCCATTGGTACGATCGGAATAATATTAAGAAGCTTTAGGGAGGATATTATTAAAAAAGAAGATGCAATAATTTTATTGAAAGAGATATATCAGTCTTCTTCACTTTTCGTTACTTCTTCACTCATACAATATGCTATAAGAGAAATAAATAACTACAAGAAAAAATAAATTATTAACTGAAAGTTTTTCTCTCTGTAAAACTATAATAACTATCCTTTCCGATTATCACATGGTCTAAAACCGGAATTGACAATAGCCTTCCCGAATCCTTTAAAATTTTTGTTACTTCGATGTCCGGCTGAGATGGATTTGAGTTTCCATTCGGATGATTATGTACTAGAATTATTGAATCAGCGCTATCCTTTATTGCTTCTTTGAAAACTTCTCTTGGATGGACTAAAGTTGTATTCAAAGTTCCAACGCTTATTTCTTTTATGCAGATAACTTCTCTCTTTGTGTCCAATAAAACTGTAAATAAAACTTCTTTCTTGTAATTTTTAACTTTATCAGACAGCATATCATTAATCTGCCTTGCTGATATGATTGCTTTTTTGTTGTATCCTCCTTTCACTAATTTATTACATCTTTTATTCAACTCTATAAAGCTGAGAATTTTCAATGCTACTATCCTGTCATTATTGCATTCTTTTTTCAATCCCTCAAAACCTAATTCTTCCAATCTATTAAAATTATATTTTTTCAATAATTTGTTAGCAAGATTAACAATGCTTCCATTTTTTGTTTTTCCAAGCAAGATTTCAAGCAATTCGGAATCAGATAATTTTTCAGCTCCTTCCCTGATTAATCTGTTTCCTGGACGATCGTACCATGGCATATCTAAAATTCCCATACTTCTCCATTGTAAAAATAAAACAAAAAATTTATGCCGGCTGCTTCATTCTCATAACTATATTATCGACTGCAAATTGCCTTCCATTAGGATCAAGTGAAAAAGTAAGCCTCTCTGCGGCATCTAATTTCCAGCCAGCTGTTTTTAAATTATTCAATGGGATGCTCACAAGCCTCCATTCATCGTCGACAACGCCACCATCAATATAATCTTTAATGTTTACAACATTGCTTCCATAATTCCAAGTAGTTATCTTAAAAGTCCAGTCATCTTTTCCGTGGTCTCCATTGTTCCTGAAATAAAACTCGATTTTTTCAAAGGGAGAAAGATTTCTTCTTCCCTCATTTCCACAGTATAAATTATAGCTTGGAGCATTCCATCTTCCAGGTTTTCCCAATAATGCTTTGCCTCCGCCATATCCAATCGTCTCTTCTCCCCAGCATTTGCTTCCCAAAATAGGAACAGAATTTTCCTCTCCGTCGTATAATATTAAATCTCCTGCATTAAGTCTCGGCAATTCAGGCAAATCTCCAGAGGTTTTGATTCCAAAATTAATAACTGTATCAGATCCTAATGAAGCTCCAAATAAGTCGACTGGATAAACTCTCAAGGTATGATAGCCATGAGGGATATTTTCAAAAGTATATGACCCATCATCAGATCTTACTTGAAGATAATTATCCAGCTGCATTATCACTCCGGAATAATCCTCATTGTCTTCATTTACTTGATAATTAACTGCAAATGAATTTGTATTTAATACATCTCCATTTTTAAGAGATAAAATACTAATGCCGGAATTATCTACTTCAAAATTTAACGGCTCTGCCAGTCCATTAAATACTCCATACAAAGGAATTGCTGTTACAGGTGTATTATTGTCGAAATTAGAATACAATCTATAATCTCTTCCTGATAAATCATAATTTGTTGCTGTTACTTCTGCTCCTTCTGCAATCGGTATTTTAAATAGAATATTGATTTGATTGCTCGCGAAGTCTACATTGTTTAATTTCAAATCATCATTTAATCCTTCTCTGTATTCTACCACTAAGTTTTGATAATTGCTCAAATATGTATTTTCAATTGTTCCGCCTTTTGGGGGGTTGCTGTATCCTGTTTCAAAATTAACTATTCTCCCACCTAAAATGTTTACTGCAAGATTTGCTCCATTATTAATTCTATAACCCAATCCCTTTCCGCCTCCGACAAAATTAGGATTTTCAATTGTTAAATTTCCTGAAACATGCTCTGTATTTACCCCATGCGAATTATATCCATAATGCATTAGCTTAAAGTTTTTAATTAAATCACTATTTGAATAAGACAATCTTAATCCGTTTGGTGAAATTATTTCTGCTATATTATTTTCAAATGCTCCATATTTTTGTACAGGTATTCCGATTTGAATATATTTTCCTTTTATTTCTCCAGGAATTCCATCAATATAAGGCACAATCCCTTTTACAAAACTTGGATGCCTATAGTATGCATAACCTGCTATGTTAAAGTAACCAGCAGCAAGATTATTTTTTACCTGCAATAAAGGACCTCTAAACCAATAGCCAAATCCTCCTGCACCCATATCCTCTCCATTCAGCCTGTTAAATCTCCCAGTGTCATCAACTCCAGAGCCGCCGCCGAGACCTAAAACAAAATTTTTCTCTACAATGCCCGTTTCTACTCCATCCTCTGCAAAAATTCCAGAGCCACCAGCTCCAATAATTGTATTTCCAATTATATCGCCATAGCTGTCGTGATTTACAATTCCAAATCTTGGAGATGTTACAATAGAATTTCCTTCAAACAAGAATTTCTCATGAGCATGATGCACGTGCAATGCATACCTTGCTCTCTGATTTTTTCCAATGCTTAAAATATTTCCAGCCTCGTCGTATTTTGTGTCTTCTCTTTCAGCTACAAGCGTCCTTCCCATACCCTCAATCCTGGCGTTTTTCACAATTGCTTTTACATGTCCAGCGAGTAATATTTGACCTCTTCTCTTAATGTCATCAAAAGCTAAATTTTTATTCTGGTCAAAATCATCTTTAATCATGACATTGTCTCCATCTGATTTAAGAATAATATTTCTTGCTGGATTTACCACATAACCATCATGTTCATATTGTAAAGATTTATCTAAAATGATCTGATTTCCCGATATATTTAATATTGTTGCAATCTCATGCTTAGGATCATGATCCATATTGTATGCAAAAGCAGTTCCTCTTGTCGTATCTTCAACATATAATTTATTTCCAGCTCTCCAGCCGGTTGAATTTTCAACAAAGATTACATTTGAACCATTGACTGTTTTTTGCAATAATTTTGTCCATGGAATTTGTGCTTGAGCTCCCTCAATATTTACTTTACCGCCATCAGTCATTAATCCTAGATTAAATTGCCCGGGATCTTCATCCAGGTCAACTTCCCCTAAAAAAATTATTTCAGTATCAATAAATGGATTGTCATTTTTAATCTCAAATTCCCCGGTTTTATACACATGAATTGTCCCTACTGTTAACTTTGTATCTATTGTATTATCAAAACTTAATTTTCCTTTTAGTACAACTGCTCTAAATTTATCATCTGAAATATCATCATAAACAACTTCTGCCCCTTCTGATATTAACACAACATCATTCTCATCCAAAACATTATCCTCAAATATTTCCGACCATGTATATTTTAAGGATTCATTATCTATCCCTTCAAAAAATGTTTCCAATGGATAATCTGAATTTTCCCTTACTGTACTGCTAATAACAACATCATCAATATCACCATCAAAATTTCCTAGTGCTAAACCCCAATCACTATTTCTTCCATAGTTTGGAGGGGCTTTTTGAGATCCCAATAAAACATCATCAACATAAAAGCTTACATTTTCATTTTCATCAAAGGTAATTCTTAATTGATGCCATTGGTTGCTTGCTACACTATCATTCCATATTTGCGGGCTAATTATTGAGTATTTGTTAGCGCTAAAACTTGGAACTCTAGGATTATTCCATTTTCCATCAATTAAAGAAAAATAACTGTCCCAGCTCTGTGATAATGAGACTACTGGAAAATTATTAATGCTCCATGATTTATAATTTCTAGGAAATATTTTTGCTTCTATAGTTAATTTAGAAGGTGTAGTGCCACCCATTACAAGCATATCAGGAATGTTAATTGTTGCATTATCATCTAAATTTGAAGTTCTCAAAACTTTATTTCCATTATCATCTACAATCTGGGCATTTCCTTGAACATTCAAGTCAAAGCCATTTGGTCCAGCATCATTAAAGCTATCTTCAAAATTATACAAAGCTATGATATTAGGATCTTTTACTGTTTTGCTTAAATTTGCTCCTTCAATTTTAATGGTTGCTGTCAGCTCATTATTTGGTATCCAGTCTCCCATCATTTCTCCTAATGCTCCATGATGATGCTGCGCAAAATAAATAGGAATTTTCTCTCCTGATTCCCATTCAGGATTTAAGATAGTACATTTATTATTATCACACAATTCTGCTAAAGACGTCGGCACCGATAGAGATAGAAATAAAAGTGAAATAATAATTAAAAATTTTAGTTTCATTAATTAACCCTCCCAATTTCTGATTTCCAAAAGAAGGGTTTAAAAAGATTTATAAATATTTGGAGTATATAATATATATAAAAAATTAAATGATTTGTTGGGTGACAAGATTCATGAAAATTGGCTATAAGATTCTATTTGGATATTTTATGTCAATTTTCCTATTTAGCTCGGTAATTTATGCAGCAGGCAGTGGAAGCGGCGGAACAATAAGAAGAGCTCAAACAAGTCAAGCTGAAGTTAAAGAACCAGAGACAACCAAGACTGAACAAATTCAAAAACCGGTTGCTGATTTATCTATTGGATT
>JACOZQ010000038.1 GCA_016181275.1 Candidatus Woesearchaeota archaeon
ACAAAGATTGGTACAATGAGAAAAGATTTCATCTTGGAATCAATACCGTGCCTTCGGCACTGTATTACTAAGTATTAAGTTGGAAACTTTACTTAACAGGTTGACAAATTTTTGTGTTATCCCGAAATTATTTCCTAACGACAAATTTTTTGTATATCGAGAGCAAAATCAACGCTAAAATAGCTCCTAAAAAATCCATCAATATGTCTGAGGATTGAAAAGTTCTTCCCGGGACAAAGTGTTGGTGAACTTCGTCTATAAACCCATATAATGTTGTTGATAAGATTACTATAAAATCCTGTTTTTTGCTGTAATTTACTGCCCTAAATAATAATAAAGCTAGTCCAGCATATAAGATAATGTGCTGTACATAAGAAGATATATAAAATCTTTCTGAAATCATCGAGCTTGCTTCTATCGATGGCAATGAAGAAAAGTAGAAGATTAGTAAAAGATAAATATATACCGGAAGCCAGAATTTTAACTGATATTTTAAAAAAGATTTCTTCATGGAAATTAAGGAATTGAGAAAGATTTAAATTGTTATAGTACGAAAAGCTTTTTATATTTAAATAATTATCTTATTTTATGGTAATTGACGAAAGAGAGGTTGTTGCTTTATTTGACAAGGATGGAAGATTAAGAAAAGAAGTGGAAAAAGATATTAAAGCAATTGCTCCAAGAAAAGTTACCGAGATTTTTGTTAAGAAAATAAAAGATGGATTTACAATTGTTTTTGATTCCAATGGGAATGAGAGTTCTGTCAGTATTGGATTAAAATCAGTAAGACAAATAGCTGAAAGAGTAAGATCAAAAGATGAAAGTGTGAGGATTACGTTTTCAGTCGGCGCAAGAGACACCGGACCGTCTATGAGTCAGGAGATAAAAGTGGATATTAAAGAAAGTGATTGGACTAAGAAAGGAGTGGGGATCATTAAATCGGAAATTTTAGATTTTGTAAAAGATGCGATTAAACAGAGATTTATTTTTTCTCGATGATTATTTCATTTTTTTAGTTATATCAATATATTTACCGCATTTCTGGCATTGGAATCTTACAGCATCTACAGAAGTTTTCTTTCCGGTTTCATCATCAATTCTCTGAACTTTTTTTCTTTTGAATGATTCTTGAGCTTCGCCTGAGTGAGAGCAATGAGGACAAGTGTAATAAATATTTACAGTCAAAGTGTCTTCGTATTCTCCTTTTTCTACTGTGTAAGAGCATGAAGGGCAAACATATTCCTCTGAGCGTATTTTAGCTCTGCCTGTTTTAGGATCTCTTGGTTTTCCCATTAAACCTTTTTCACATTTAGGACATTTTTCCCTGAAAACCCAAGCTTTTACTTTTCCATTTCATATTATAATAATTTTCCAAGTCTTCAATAGGAATATCTATTGGTTGATATCCTTTTTTCCACAATATCCAATTCATCAGAAGCCTCGACAAACGAGAATTTCCATCAGTGAAAGGTTGTATAGAAATTATTTTTAAATGAATTAGTGCTGCCAGCTCCAATGGATGCAATTTTCTATTTTCTGACTTATACCATTTAAAAAAATTATCCAATTCTTTCTTTAAATCCTGCCATCTTGGAGGAATATAAACTGTGCCAGCTATTTTTACATTTTTTTTTATCTCAAATCTTAGCATTCCTGCAATGGAATTATCAACTCCAGCAAATAAGATATTATGCATTTTTTTCAGAAATCTTGTGTCAAACTTTCCTTTGTATTTCGTTATAGCAATTATCCCTTTCTCATGGTTTTCCAATTCCCTAGCCATGACCAAATTCTTGAAACCTCTTGGGATAATCCCCTTCTCTAGAATCAGATATGTTTGCCTCAGAGTAATGTCCAACCCAGACATCTTACTACTATCATATGTAAACCTAACAATAAACTCTTCTAGTTTTTTCTTCTTCTCTAGCTTGCTTAGTTTATTTAGCTCTTCTTTATATTCTTTCTTTTTAGTTTCTATGTCTTCAAAATCTTTAGAGGATAAATACTTGTACCTTTTTCCTTTTATCTCTTTAAGGAATTCCTCTTTCAAATAGTTTAATCTTGCTTTAGGAGGAAGATTTTTACCAATGTATTTAGTCCTTTGAATTACCTTATTACCCTTTCTAACAGAATGGATTAGCACCCAATACTCCTTGCGTCTGATCTTGACTTTTCTTAACGATACCATCATAAATTGTTGTCACTACATTTATTTAAGCTTTACGGTTGTCACTACAAATGTTTAAAATTAAAAATTACTTTATTGTATCATTATCATAATTTTCTTCTGGCAGCCATTCCTGCTGCGTTGCTTCTCCTGTTAAATCCCTTATATTTCTCCCTATCTTAAACAGCCATCCTGAAAATTTTTCTGTAAACGAAATTCTATCTTCTGGATTTTCCTTCAAATCTAAATTATTCTGGCTGACGATGAAAAATGCTCCTATTACTAAAAAAATAATTATTGCAATTGTTATCCTCTTCATAAGATTATATAAATCGTTAAAATATATAAAACTAGTGCTTGCTCTTTCTCAAGCTAAAATATTCATCTATTTTTTCAAATGATGCCCTTAGACTTTCATCTATAAATTTATATGATAATCCAAGCAAGGATAAAATATTATCTAAAATTATCGTCGGCCTCGTTATTATTTCTTCTGGCTTAGTCCTGTTTATCAGCATCTTGGCCTGGACGGGAATGAGCTCTTTTCTTTTGCTAATCTTGAAATGCAAAATTGACAGGATCGATTCTTTCTTGTTTATTATTGCCTCTCTTCTTATTGAGAATACAACTCCTGGATTTCTTGATCTCACTATAAATTTCTTATTGCTTATCGGATTATGAATCCTTGCAATCACTTGATTTTTCTTTACTGCATCTCCTAATTTAACTTCCAAATATAGAATTCCTTTTGTTGGAGAAATATAACCCTCTCTCTGCTCTAAAATAAACTGCTTTACTGGAAGACTCAAAATTCCATTTAGCATATTTGTATAAATCAGAATATTTTTCAGACCGCCGACAGCTTGATTCCTGAAATCATTTCTGATTACTTTTGCTCCGCCAACTTCTATGGTCAGCACAGGAATTTTATATCTCTTGAAAGATTCAACTGCAAGCATTCCTGATTCGCCTTCCCTTTCAAGAATAATCTCTGTTCCAAACACATGGCTGAGCTCTCTCATAAATTCGCTTTCATCTTTTTTGAAAATTCTTGGATGGGGTAGAAGAACATTTGTCCTTCCGTCATGCAAATCAATTCCAAAATCGCATTTTTCAATTACATTCTTCATTAATGAATCTGCAATTTTATAAGATATCGAACTTCCTTTTTTATCAAATGATCTGTTCAAATCACGATTATCAAATGGAATGTAGCGTGAATTTTCTTTAAAACCCCATGGATTCGTTAAAGGCAGAAAGATGATTGTGCCAACTAACTTGTGCAGGTTTAAAGCATACATAAAATGATATAAAATTTCAATTCCATTTACTTCATCTCCATGGGTTCCTGCTGATATAAAAATTGTTTTTCCTGGAGCTTCTCCTTCTGCTATAAATATTGGGATTTTTAGATATAAATTTTTGTATTTGCATAAAGGTAATTCACCATTGGTTAATTTTCCAGGTTTTGATTTACAAGTCCCGATTTGCATAATATAGTTTTAGAAAAGGGATATATAAAGCAATCTTTTCATTATTTGGAAAGCATTATTTGGAAAGCATTAATTTCAATTCCTCATTTAAATCCTCTATCGAATAAGATGATTTAAAACCTTGCTCTACTAAATATTGTTCCATTTCCCAAATTGTTAATCCTGCTTTATGAGCTGCTTTTGATAACGTTATTTTACCTTCTTTATAAGCTTGGGCAGATTTCTTTTTTATAAAATCTTGATATCCAATATAAACTAACTTTCTTAGAATGCTGCTTCTATCTAATACTTCTTCTTTACTCAAAATCTCTATCTTCTTTAAAAACTCTTCATTTAACCTTATACCTATTGCTTCATTCATTTTTCAACCTCCATTTGTATTTTATCTAAAACAGTATTTGCGAACCATCCTATTTTTTTTAGTTCTGATATGCATTGTTCTGTTTTATTTTTATCTATTATTTTTTTTTGATATAATCCTAAAATGATTGCAGGAGTTCCTATTATTTTTATATTCAACATAATTTTCTTTTTTCTTACATTATCATCATCTGTTGCGATAAGATTAGCTTTTTCCTGCCAATATAATCCTACCACTTCTGCTTCTCCTTTTTGAATATTAAATTGATTTGCTTTTTTGATTAAATTTTGATCGTTAATCTTTTTAATTGTTATTTCATTATTTTTTATTAATTCATTAATTATGGTGATTTCTGTACGATCTTTTTCTTTTATTATCTCTTTGTGCACTAATTCTGGAATCATCACTTTTTCGAAGCATTTGCAACTTTTTTCTAATATGGATAATTTTGCTAGATGAATTATAACCATGCTATCTTTGATTATTATCATTTGTAATCTAATGTGCACAATGTAATATATAAGGATTTCGGTAAATTTTTAAGTAGAATTTTTCTAAGAAAAGATAAAAGATTATAGCCCCGTAGTCTAGCGGTCAAAGATCTCGCCCTCTGGAGGCGGTGACCCAAGTTCGAATCTTGGCGGGGCTAAATTGCGTTAATAGTAGAACGGTACTATGTGGCCTTCCCAAGGCTAAGATCGGGGTTCAATTCCCCGTTAGCGCATTTTCAAAAGTTTTTAAAAGTATGAAATCAAAACAAATCATATGGTTAAGAAAAAATTTTACATAACAACCCCCATATATTACGTAAATGATATAGCGTCAATAGGTCATGCTTACACTACAATTGCCGCTGATGTTCTAGCAAGATGGAACAAGCTGAAAGGATATGATGTCTTCTTTCTAACTGGAACTGATGAACATGGACAGAAGATACAAAATGTTGCTGAAGAAAAAAATATCGAGCCGAAAGAATTTGTAGATAAAATATCTAATGAGTTTAAAGAATCTTTTAAGCTGCTGAATATATCCAATGATAATTTTATAAGAACAACTGACAAAGAGCATGAAAAAGAAGTAAAAAAAGTTTTACAAGAGCTGTATAAGAAAAAATATATCTATAAAGGGTATTATGAAGCTTATTATTGTGTCGGATGTGAGCAATATAAAACTGAAAACGATTTGAAAGATGGAAAATGTATACTTCATCATACTAAATCAGAATTGAGAAAAGAAGAAGCTTATTTGTTTAAATTATCTAAATTTCAAAATCAGTTATTAAAATTAATTAAGACTGGAAAATATTCTATTCTTCCTGATAAAAGAAGAAAGGAAGTAATCTCTTTCATTAAAACTGGATTGAAAGATATTTCTATATCAAGACAAAAAGAGAAAGTTTATTGGGGGATTGAGCTGCCATTTGATAAAAATCACACGTGCTTTGTTTGGGTGGATGCATTTTGGAATTATATTACCGGGCTAAAGCAGAAAAATAAATTCAATAAATTTTGGCCTGCCGATGTCCAATTAATGGCGAAGGATATATTCAGAGTTCATGCAACAATATGGCCAGCTTTGCTATTAGCTACTAAAAATAAACTTCCTAAAAGTTTATTCATACACGGATATTTCACTATTGATGGGCAAAAGATGTCAAAATCCCTCGGCAATGTTATTTCTCCTAATGATCTTGTAAAAAAATATGGAGCTGATCCTGTTAGATATTTCCTGCTCAGACACATTCCATTTGGTCAAGATGGAGATTTTTCTGAAGAAGCATTAAAAATTAGGTTAAATAATGAGCTTGCAAACGAGCTTGGCAATTTGGTTTCAAGAACCTTGAGCTTAGCTGAAAAAAATTTTAAATCTGTTAAAAAGCAGAAGATTGAGCTGAAGATTGAGCTGAAGAATATTGAAAAATTAATTGATAATTTTGAGCTCGACAAAGTTTTGGCTGAGATTTTCAAAATTATACAAAGCTGCAACCAATATATAAATAAAAATAAAATTTGGGAGCTGAAAGGAAAAGAACAGGAAATTAAAATTTATAATCTGCTGGAAGCGTTAAGAATAATTTCAATTTTATTGAGCTCATTCATGCCTGAAACTTCTGAGAAAATAAATGAACAATTAGAAATTAAACCTGAAAAATTAAAGGACTGCAAATTTGGTATTGCTAAAGAATATAAAGTTAGAAGAAAGGGGGTTTTATTTAAAAAGATTGAAGATGAAGAAAAACCAGCTGAAGGCATTGTAAAATTGAAAGATGAAATAATGTTTGAAGACCTTGATTTGAGAGTTGCACAGATTAAAGGCGTGAAAGACCATCCAAATGCAGACAAACTTTACATCCTGCTTCTTGATATTGGAAAAGAAACTGCTGATGACATACAAATAGTTTCTGGTATTAGAGATCATTATAAAAAAGAAGAATTAATCGGAAAGAAAATAATTTTATTAAAAAACTTAAAAGAAGCAATGCTGAGGGGAATTGAAAGCCAGGGTATGCTGCTTGCAATTTCTGATAAAAGCAAATTAGCCCTATTAACTGCTAAAAAAAGCAAAAATGGAGAAAGGGTTTTTACAAAATTAAGGCAGAGACCAAAGGAGCAGATAACTATTGAAGACTTTGAAAAGATAAAATTAATAAGCATGGATAATAAAATTGTCTATGATAATGAAGTTTTGAGAACTGAAGCTGAAGAGATTAGACTTGATAAAAAAATGAAAGATGGATTAATGGTGAACTGATGTCTGAAGGAGGATATGGACCTGTTGTTGGCGGATTTCCCGGAAATTTAAGAGGATATAAACTAAAGAGAATTCATCACACATTCCAGAAATTAATCTTATGGATAATCATCCTTCTCGCAATTATATGGTTTGTAAATAAACAAATTTTAATTGATTTGTATTATTGGCTGCTGGATTACATAACAAATTTTTCTTAGATGAAAATTAAAATAAAATCTGGAAATGTGGAAGCCAAAGCAGAGCTTAGTGATAGCTATACAGCTAAAAGGATATTTGAGAAGCTTCCTTTTTCATCTCTTGTCCAAACATGGGGCGATGAAATCTATTTTTCAATTCCAATCAAGCTTGGAGAAGATGATGCAAAGATTGAAGTCGAAGTTGGTGAGCTTGGATATTGGCCGCCTGGAAATGCTTTTTGTATTTTCTTCGGCAGGACGCCTGCAAGCAAAAGCAACAAGCCTAGGGCTGCGAGCAATGTAAATGTTTTTGGAAAAATAACAGGAGATCCTTTAGTTTTTAAAAGTGTAAAAGATGGAAGCAAAATCATTGTCGAGAAATTATAATTTTCTTAAAATTCTTGCCTGATAAAGTGTAGCTAAAATTTGTATAGATCCCATTATTAAAAATAAAGCTTCAAAAGAAAGCGTTGTTACTATAAATCCCCCAATTATTATTGCAATTCCTGTTGTGATGCTCGACTCTCCAGAAGCCAAACCCCAGGTAAAACCATCATGCTTTTTATCCTCGTATTTTGCATAAAGTGAATTCCATGTAGGAATTGCCAATGCAGCTGCTAATCCAAGGCCTGCTTGAATAATAAATAAGTGTGATGTGCTTGAAACAAATAGATAACCAAAAGTAAAAATAGCATTTAATGCAAAACCTGCTATCATGAATTTTTCTTTTCTTCCTTTTTTATCCGATAATTTTCCTATGACAATGACAAGGATTCCTAATGTAATCAGATAAGTTGCCCATGCTGAAGAAATATCTAAAACACTGCCGCCAATTTTTTCTGTGAAGACTGCTAACAAAGGACCAAACATTCCCTCTCCTAAAAGCCAAAGATTATTGCTGTAAAGAAGTATTTTTTCTTTTTTATTTAGCATGATAATAAATATATTCTCGAGTATTTAAATTTGTTTTGAATGACCCCGCTGTGATTTGAACACAGGACCTTTCGATTATCAGTCGAATGCACCAACCAGGCTATGCTACGGGGTCAACCGCCCTTGGCAGGACTTGAACCTGCGACCTTTCGATTAACAGTCGAATGCTCTACCTGCTGAGCTACAAGGGCATAGAAAGGAAAAGCTAAATTTCTCTTAAAAAGGTTTCTATCTTTGTTTAGTTATATCTTGAGTCTATCTGCATCCTTAATTTTTCGTAATTTCTTGGATTATTAAAAGCACCTTTAGATTCCATATACCTATGTTGTGTTTCCGAATGGGAAAACATTGAATGATAGATTTCATGCATTCCTACATCAAGAATATTCTCTATGCTTCCTTCCATTGAAACTTTTGATTCAGAATTTCCTCCAAAATAAAAATAACCTAATAAATCTGGATCTCCCATAACATTCTTTTGCACAAATTCTAAATAAACCAATATTGGAAGATTATATTGGTTGAAAAAAATATTCGGGTCTTTTTCTATAGATTTTTCGAACTCTTTCATTTTACTAATAATCTTCATCAATTATATTTGGATTTGTGCCAGAATATACCAAAAGAAAAACACGATATTCTTCTTCCGTTAAATACCAATCATCATCTCCAAAACCATGAATGGGTACCGATACCTTTCTTTCAATGTCTGATATTTGGGGATTGCCAATAATTTCCTCTATCTGCTTTCTAACATCATAAGGAATAGATACCATAAAATAATAGATTAGATAATTTTTATAAACACATCGATTTTAAAGAAAGTTTTATTAATAATGTCATTATCCCTTAATTATGCCTACAATTATAGAGTTAATAAATCAATTCGGTCATTATTCTGAGGAAAAAGGGGGAATTTTACAGCAAATTTATATTGCTTCAACAGATTTGGGACAATATAATTATAGGATATATCAAGAAGAAAAAAACCATATTCTTTCGATAATCAGGGAGCAACTTGAGATTATCGGTAACTTAAATGATTCTCTGAACATGAAAAAAATAAATAAAATGGATGTTGGCAGGATTATTTCCTTTTTCACTAAACTAAAATTAAAAGAAAAAGAGAGGCAATATACTCCGAATAATTATTCTGTTTTTAGCGAAATAACGACGGTATTAATCAAACTTGCAAGAGACCCAGAATTTAATCCAAGAAATGTTCCTAGAGAATATTTCCAAAGCTTAAAAAGACTTTTTCCATCATTTTTCAAATCTGAAACAGAATCTATAGGAGAAATAAAGGAGTATGTTGTTAATCTTTCTAACAATTGCTCTAATCAAAAAAGAACCTTAACAAGAATAAAAGATCCGGCGAGGATGTTTTCAGAGGCTAATGAAAAAGGAATAGAAGACCTCGAAAGAATAAAGAGAATATTTCACAGCGAACTGAAAACAAATAGGGAAATATGTGCTGAGCTTATGAATTCTTGCAAGTATGAAACAGAGATTTTGCAATCAATAAGATCTGTTTATAATCTTAATAACATTAGTCTTATAGATCAATTAATGACAGAAGTCTTGGCCGTAAGAATTAAAGCAGTTTAATCCAAAAATTCTTTGCTCTTTATTTTTTCTGGAAGATAAGTATCTGAAATAAAACTAATCCCTCTTGAACTTAATGCCTGGATTTCTGCTTTAGCTCCAAGTTTTTTCATTTCTAAAAACTCTTTCTGCCACTGCTTGTTGTCTTTAAACCATGCATATTCTTTTATTTGCTTTAACCTGCTTAGATCAGTATCTTTGAATTTTATCAAATGCTTCTCCAGCTTATATTTTTCTATATCTGATGTATGTATGCCAAGAAATTTTACATTTGGTATTGCCATTTTTTCTGAGATGTGCGCCAAGTTGATCGATCCAAATTTTATAACAGAATAGATATAATGGCCCCACGGATCCATGTCAGTCAAGATATAAATTGGAATCTTAAACTCTGAAGTCAGCCTCTGCAACAACCTTCTAATTCCTCTTGTTGTCTGCCCTTGCGAGCTCATGATTATGCAATTTTGCTTATCCCAAAATTTATCTTCGTGCAATCTTTCCCAAACAGCAGCCTTCTCCATGTAAAGAATATATTTTGCTGAAATCTTTTTGAATTTTATATTCTCTACATTGCTTGGAATTGACCAGCCCCCACTACCTAATCTGCCCCAGTCAATAGTATCTCCTTTATCTTCGATAACAACTTTTCCTGCTACGCTTCCATTTTTATTTGCATTCACATTTAGCTGCTCTCTACTCTGATCTGTTATCAACTCAAGATCTTCTAAAACAGAATCAGATTCTGTCTGCTCATCTACAATATTGACTTTCGTTCCTGGAATCGTCCTCTTAGCCATATAGAAAACATCTCTCAATGAAGCGTGCTTTTGCTCTTTTAATAAATTCTTGCTGATGGATGCAACCTCCAAAGTCTGCAGGAATTTTTTAGCATGAGCTACATTAAAAAAATAACGAGCTGATATCTTCTTTCCTAATCTTACCGTTTTTGTCTTTTCATCGAACTCTACATTAGACAATGCTCTAATTGGAACTGGGATTTCAGGATTTTTTCCTTTATTAATCTGTTTTACAACCTCACTTCCTAGACCTTCTAGAGCTGAGAGTTGATTGCTTTTCTTTTTTTTCATTTTTCTTTTCTTCCTTAATATCTTCTTTATCCTCTTCAGGTAATTCTTGAAGAATGTCCTTTAAAGATTTTTTTAAAATTTTATTTAATTTTTCCTGGATATCTGTTTTTTTGCTCTTTGTCAAGTTCGACAATGAGCTTGCAATTTCTGGAATATATTTTTCAAATAAGCTTGCGCGCTCTCTTTGTTCTCTAACACGAACGGTTCTTCTTATATGGCTTGCTATTTTCCTTCCAACTTCCTGCACTGCTAATTTTATTTCTTTGATAATCTCGGGATAATGTGCTATTGCTTCTTTTGATTCGGAAGTAAATGGGACCCATATTGAAACCAAGTGAACAGCAATCACTATTGGCCCTTGAGGAAGCGCTCCTGAAGACTGTGAAAGAGTATAATTTCTCCAGTTTGTATCAACTACTGCTTTTGTAATTGCACATGCTGACTGCTGGTATTGCAATGGCACGCGATTAGCAAATCTGAATAATTTTATTGGACCTTCCTGCTCCAGCTGCCCGCCGTATGCGCAAGCTGCTTCTACCTGGAATGGATTCCCCCTATAAACCGCTGCAGGTCTTGTAACTGATGCAAAAAATTCAGCTGGAATTTCTTTTTCCAAAGATTTCTGAAGAGCTTCTGCTCCTATTGGTGATAGGCAATTTGTCGGCGGGGCAATTAATTTTGTTTTCTGCAGAATCCTATACAATTTTTCTGCTCCATCTCTATCCATTAATTGGGGCTTTTCTGTTGATTTTAATGCTGCTTCATCACAAATTCTTTTTGCTGTTATTGAGCTCACTCTTATAAAATCATTTGTGAAAAAAGAGGTTAAAGTTTTTGAGTTTGTGTTTTGCAACATTGATATAAAAATTCCAAGCTCGATTCCATGAGGATGCGGCCTGATTTCTTTCGGCTCTTTTGGAAGCTCCTCGGACGCTCTTGGAAAAATGATTTTCTTTCCCTCTGGATCAACATAGATTATTTCAGCATGAGGATTTGCAATTGAAGTCTGCTTTAGATATTCATCAACGCCTCTTGTGCCTTTCTGATATATTGCCTCCATTTCCAATTCTACCTTTGTTCCATGATCTGAATTGAAGGATACTTCCTTATCTATTACAATTTCTGGCTCATTGTTTTTTGTATCTATCTTTAATTCATAATAATGTGCCGGATAATTTTTTCCAATTTTCGAGGTAATTTTTGCGGGTTTTCCAGTTGTCAATTGAGAATAAAGAACTGCTGCTGAATTATGTACAAGAACCCCATTTGCAATAAAATTATTTCCCTGTTTCATTGTCAGATCATATACATAAGGAGATTTTGGAGAAACCGTCTTTCTAGAAATAATTTTTGTCCAAACAACATCTGAATTAAGTAAACAGTATAACTCCTGTAATTCTATTGGAATACGCCCAGTATTATCTACCGAGGATAATAATTTATTAACTATTTTCTCCAGTGTATAAAAGGTTACAGTTTTATCTTTAC
Organism: Candidatus Woesearchaeota archaeon; assembly: GCA_016181275.1. Classification (GTDB taxonomy): domain Archaea; phylum Nanobdellota; class Nanobdellia; order SCGC-AAA011-G17; family ARS1403; genus JACOZQ01. The sequence continues at coordinate 12,066 of JACOZQ010000038.1, forward strand.
TTAAAAGGCGAGGATATAGAAAATCTTTTTTTGATAAATTAAGGCTGTTCTTTAGATTTAACAATTGTTTTTTAATAAAGGGGATTGTTTCAATGTTGCTTTTATTTGATTCCATTTTTATTATATAATTAAGATCAGATTTTTTGGTTGTATGAGAAAAAGTTATTTCTTTTTGGAATTTCCTTAGATTATTTATTCCACGTATACATAGTCTAGTGTCTTCTCTTAATTTGTTTATGCTTGAAATTACTCCAAATTGCAGAAGGAATAGGGAAAGATAATAAGTCATCTCTTTGTTTCGTATCATAAAATTTACATTTCTGCGTTCTTTTGATACTGATCCTTCACAGTCAAATAGTGCTTGTAAATAAGGCCTTAAAAGATCTTTTCTATGCAAAAAACTATTTAATCTAAATATATCTGACTTTTTTCCTGAAGGAATGTCGCATTTATTAATCAATTCTGCTACCAATGAAGAAGAGAATTGCATCATGTAACCCCTTCCTTTAGAATGTTTAATACATTTACATTTTATTCCAAATAAATCTTCTACAATATTCTTGAATTCTTCTCTTAAATATTCATTATTATTCCAAAAAGAGATATTTCTTCCCCACCTGTTATGTATTTTATTTTGAGAGTAACCATCTCCAGAGATAAACCCGAGAAACCTCATAAATTTCTCATTAATGTATTGTGGCACATTCACATAAGTTCCCAGTCTCCCAACTCTTGTACATTCTTCAATAATTCTTTCTTCAGATATATCTAAGTCTTTGCAGAATTTTTTGATTAAAGCTTTCGTAGGTCTTCTTTTTATGTATTTTTTCCTCCATCCTTTAATTCTGTCCGCAGAAATTCCAAACCTTCTTCCAACTTTATCCCAAGTGCCATATTTTTTCCTTAATTTATATAATAAGAAGTCAAGAAATTCCGGATTATCTATATTTATATTATTATCTAGTAAATCAAAAAGGGGGATTTTTATATTTTTAATATGGCTTCCTAACTTTCTTGAGACTGCGATATAATCACTCTCTTTTAGTTCTACTGCTTCTTTCCATTCAAATCCATTTTCACTTCTAATTAAAACAGGATTCTCGGGAGTTAAGTTTATTTCTTTACCTCCCAAAGTTTTTAAATTAATCAAATATTTAGGAGAGGGAATTTTCCAGAACTTGTCAATTTTTCCAAGTCCAAGCTTCAAATCCGGAGTTAAGACAAAAAGATCTGCATTTGGCTTTTTTTCTGCGATTTCTCCTATGGGTAAAACTTTCCCATCACCTAAAGGGATAAGTGTATCTGGATCCATACAAATCCCAATTCCTTGCTGTCCTCTACTTTGGATCATGGTATGAAACTTGCTACCATACAATAATTTTGCAAAAATATTTGGAATCTGCTTTTTCACAATTCCCGGACCATTGTCTTCAACCTCTACAGAGTATCTTTCTTCTTCTAATTGCTTTATCTTTACTTTTATTGTTGGCAATATTTTAGCTTCTTGACATGCGTCTAAACTATTATCCACACCCTCCTTTATCGTCGTCAACAAAGCCCTTTTAGGATTGTCAAAGCCCAACAGATGCCTATTCTTTGTAAAAAATTCTGAAACAGAAATTGACTGCTGCTTCTTTGCCAGCTCCTCTGCTATTGTCTTTGTCATTATTTTTGTGGGTTAATAAAGATTATGTTATTTTTTGTCATCATCAAAAAATTCATAATAAGATAATACTCCAATTGTTATTAGAACGAAGAAGAAGAAGAAGAATTCTTCGAATGGAAATTTATATTCAAATATCTCAATCCAACCGATAAAATTTTGTCCTGGAAACTCCCATTGATTTAATTGAAGTCCTGTTAATTCATATAAAAATATTAAAACAAAAAAATAACTAGAAGTTTTAACATATTTAGAAAGAAGTCTTGGAAAATAGTTTAAAAAAGTTATAGAAGGAAATAGTATAAATATTATCCCCAAAATAAGGTAAGCATATCTTATTTTTAATAATTCTGGTTGGGTTATTAAGAATATAAAAAAAATCATTAAAACAAGAATTATAGGAAAGATAAAATATTTCATTTTCCTATCTAACAGTTCATGCTTTCCTTTGTCTAAAAAGTGTTCATAAAAGATGATTATACTATAAACCAGCAAAAATCCGAATATGAAATCCTCAATAGGAATTGTTCCAGATAATCTAAATGAGAATATAGTTGCAGGAACAAACCATGCTCCATCAAGAACAGCTATATAATCAATTATAATTGTAGAAGGAACCGAAAATATCAAAGAAAAGAGAGCTGTTTTCTTAATCATATGTTGAGTCCTATATGATAACCATAAAGAAGGAAGTCCAAAGAAAAGAAGAGTTGATGTTAGGAAATTTGCATTTATTGCCAATGAGATTATTGTTGATAATAATGGGAGTAATAGTAGTAATAAAATATCAAATTTTTTAATATCCTTTTTATTGAACATGTTTTGTTGATTTCTTTTATTATTTTTATTTCTTTGCATAGAAAATTCCATGTCCCAGTATTCCAATTTCTACAAGTTTCTTTTGATTTATCATAGTTATTGTATTTTCAAACTCTATCTCTGGAACCAAATTAAAGATACTTAAAGGCTTTAATAAAAAATACAAAAATTTTCCCATTAAATGTACTTTGTTAATATTTTTCCTAATATTATTTGTTTTATCAACAAACCCAACATCTTTAAAACCTGCTTTTTTTAAAAAAATTACCAATTCGTCTCTAGTATATCCTCCATTAAGTCTCCATCCAATTAGAAATCCTTGAGCCAATTCTTCTTCATATTTATTTGATGGTTTTCTTAAAAGAACACCATCTATTATTATTAATTTTCCATCTTTTTTTAAAATTCTATACATTTCTCTAAATAAATTCTCGGTGTTTGGAAACCCATAACAAAAACTTTCTATTGCAAATATTTTATCAAATTTATCTTTTGAGAATTTTGTATTAAAATAATCTTTTTTGTAGAAATTTATTTTATTCGAAACTTGCTCTTTATCAGAATATTTTTTAGCCAGTCTTAATTGTTTATCTGATAAAGTGATTCCTATAAAATCTGCTTTAGTATTTTTAGATAACCATATTGATGCTCCTCCCGTCCCACAACCCGCATCAAGAATAATATCTCCTTTCTTTGGTTTTAGATATTTCATTACTTCTCTATAAGGATTCAAATTTGCTTCTTTTTTAGATTTTGTGTCTTTATACCAATATCCATAATGATAAGAACGACTTTCTTTATCCGCCCATAATAAATTACAATATTTTTGACATCTATCATAATAATTTGCAATTTCTTTTTTTGAGAATACTTTCTTATTTTTAAAATACATATCACATTTAAAGTTTAGATACAATTTAAAGATTTCTTTATTTTTGTAAAGAATGCATTCTTTCTTCCAAGGTTTTATAAACTGGACCATGAGGAGCTCCGTTCAAAATATCCTGGACTGCAATTCTTGCTATTTGAACATTTTCTATCTTTCCCTTTCCATTTGTTCCTATCAGCCTTGATTTCATCCTCGATAATTTAATTTTTGATTTCCCTGAAAACATCGTCATGTCAATCAGTTCAAAGCAGTTATCCTCGTCAACCAACATCAATGCAACTTCGGGATTAAACCCCCTTCCAATTGATTTTATTATCTTTTCAGTATTATACACGTTGAAAGGATCATCTCCATCAATTTCAACAATACCTTCTCTTGATGAAACTTTTAATTTTGTTTTTGTTTTTCTTTCTATTATATATCTGGTTTTTCCTTTAACTCCAATAAGAACAGCAATCCTTGATTTTGGTATTCTCAATTCCATTTAAAATTCTTCAACTTCTTCAAATTTTTTTAAATAGCCTTTTTTCTTCAGCCATTCGACCTGGCTAGGACGATATTTGAATATAATGTCGCCTTTTTCATCTCCACCCATCTGCCATGGCTCTACTAAAACTAAATCTTTTTCTCTAACCCAGAGTTTTCTTTTTAACCTTCCAGGAATACGACAGATTCTTGTTTTTTCATCTAGGCAGCGGACACGCATACGAGAAGCTCCAAGCCTCTGATCAACAATACCTAAAGATTGTTTTTCCCTCGGCAATTTAACCCTGCTTATCTCCTGCTGCAACTCTTGCTGCTTTTTCTCTAATTCTTTTTTCTTAGACATGATATTATAATTTTGAATTTATTTTATAAAACTATTCTTTTAGCCTTACATCTGTTTCCATATCCTTTTTTACAAATCTTAACAAGTCTTTATTTTTCGGCCTTATCTGGATTATCGCCTCGAAATAATTTGATCCTTTTTTCCTGCATAGATTGCAGATTGTAACTTCTTTTATTATTTGCAGTAAATGATTTTCTTTTATTTTTTTTCTATGAATAAAACCATAAATTATTACCTCGGCTTCCAATGAATTTTTTCCAAGAGACTTTTCAATTGAGCTGATTGAAACATTCTTGATTTTTGCTCCTTCGATGGGCTTTAATTTTTTAGGGAGAAGCTTCTTAATTATCTCTTTAATATTTGTTTCATCATCTGATAATCTCTTATTCCACTTATTTTTCTCTAAATAAGAATTACATTTCTGGCAGATTATTATCTTCAAAGGCTTATACTCTTTTAATATCTGCAAATTTTCTGATAAGCAATTAGAGCACAGGCCTTTTATCAGCTTGTTATTTTTTGTTTCAAGCTTCCCGCATTTTGGACAGAATTTGCTCATATTTATATTTTAATATTTATTTTAATATTTATCTTAATAATGAAATTGCATGAGGTATCTTTTTAATTCTTATTATACTTTCCTCTTCAATCAAATTATTTTTCAAGGCAAACCTTATTGATTCTTCTCCGACGATGTTCAATGAATCAGCACCTTTAATTTCCTTCATTACATCCTCATACTTCATTTTTTCTCCTTTGTAAAAATATTTTGAAACATCTAATTGCAAATCTTCATCCTCGAATTTCTTTCCTACAAGATTGTCATCGCATATAGAAATGATTTTTCTTTTTTCTGCCTTGTGAATTTTTACCAAAATCATCCCGAATACTCTGTTCTCGTTGTAGGATTCTCCTCTTTTTTTTTCCATGCATTTGTTATTATCTCGAGAAATTCAACTTCTTTATTTTTTATTTCTGGCCATTGCTTCAATACTTTTTTAATTTGAGCAGCTATATCTTTTTCCTGCATCAATTCTATTTTCAGATTTTCATGCAATAAAATAGAAATTCCTTTGTAAAATTCAAACATCCTGCTTCTATCCAGATCGGAAATATTTCTCATCTCTATTAATGAGTGAAGGGTTTGTGGCGGAGCTGAAATTACTGGCTCGAGATAATTCATGAAAAGATTTAATTTAGAAGTTATTACTCGGAGAACTGCTTTTATCAAAATTCCCGATCTATTTATTTCTATTGCTCTTATTTCAAATTCCTGATCAAGTTGTTCAAATCTTGGAAATGAATATTTTTTTTCTAAGATGCTATATTCCTGCTTCAACTCTTCATTCATATTAACCTGCTGGATGTTTCGCTCCACATGCTGTGCATTTTATTATTGCCACATTATCCTCTTTCAATAATTGAGTGTCGGGCTTCCCGCACTCCCTGCATAGAACATAAATTTTAGCATATCTTTCTATTTTTTCATTTATTTGAGATGAGCTGATCTTTCTTCCTAAAATTAATCTTCCTTCTTTCAGTATTCCTGGAGTTGCCAGCTCTCTTTGTATGAATTTTAATAAATGCTCGGGCTTTCTCCTAAACTGATCTGCTATTTGCATGAAATTATTTATTATAGTCTTATTTCCCTCTACATGGCCTTTAGCCTGCGGCATCTCAAATCTTTCTTTATTTAAGACAGATTTAGGCACATTTTTTATTCCTTCTTCCAGCATTCGTTCGTAAGTTTCCATATTCAAAGAATTAGATATAATGCCTAAAAATAGGTTTTTAAACTTTATTATAGTATTTTTATTTTATTCGGCTGAGGCTCATATACCTCTCCAAGCTTGATCAATTCTTTTATCAATTGTGATGCTTCTGATTCTTGCATATTCGACTTTGAAATAACTTCATTTATATCTGCTCCGTTATAAGCATCCAATGATTTTATTAATTCCAATATTTTCTCTCCTGATCTATTTAATGAGGGATTCGCTTCTTCATGAGATTTATTTTCATTGAAATCAAATTCTTTCTCCAATTCTTTCCTGCGGATTTTTATCCAAAGAGGATCTACTTTCTTTATTATCTCCAATGCAAGAAACATCTGCTCATTGTATTTTCTCGGCTTTCCGATGAGCAACACAGGATCTCCAATATTTATGTCAATGACTTTTTTAACATCTTCATTGAAAACTTTTGCTTGAATAACTCCTGTTGAATCATCTAAGGTTAATGTTGCCAATGAATCTGAAACTTGCTTATCTATAACTACCGCAATTAAATTTATCCTTGCAACATGATTTCCTTTTATTTCCAAATAATTAGGATTCCATCCTTCCTGCTCAACAAATTGACTTTTTATTATTGCAACTATGGGGATCTTAAATGCTGTCTGCCTTTGAATTTGTGTTTGATTTTGTTGTTCCATTTTAAATTTTTTCAATCATGTTTGAGCTTGGCTGATAAATTGTCCCATCTCTTTTTAATATTTCTATTGCTTCATTCACCTGCTCTTCTTCAATTCCCTGCTCAGAAGCTTCCATTATAAGATCATCAATCGGGATTCTTTTTCCTATCTTCCTAGTGAGCTCGTTTATCAATGCTTGGATCTTTACAATCTTGCTTCTTTGAGACGTTGTTATACCTGTTGAAATCCTGTCAATATCAATTTGCCCTGTTTCTGGATCAAAGCCCACTTGCATCAAGCAACGCTTTAAAGTTTCAATTGCCATTTGAGCATCTTTTTTTGTAACCTTTTTTGACAATCTTACTCGAGCTGAGCCTTCTGCTAACCTTACTAATGCCTCTAACTGGCGAGCTGAAATCGGTATTGGCCTTAATTCCTGCTCTCCTATGCTTGGGAGATTTCTTAAACTAACATAAAAAGTTTTAATTTCTTCAACAGCTTCTTTTGTCAAAGCAGGCTTTATTTTCTGGCGAGCATAAGAGATATATTTTTTCAAAAATTCTGGAGGGAATTCTGTCTTTATATCATCTGGCTTCTGCTGCAAATTCAAAACATGACTTGCTACTTTATCATCAAACTCTCTCGATGGTATATCTCTCATTGGGAAAATCAAGTCAAATCTATTAATTAAAGTTGATGGCAAATTTATTTGAGATGCTATCGGAATATAAGGATCAAATCTTCCTAATTTCGGATTTGCCGCTGCTAACAAAGTTGTTTTTGCTTTCAACGTTGCTTGAACATTAGCTTTTGCAATTGTGATTATCTGTTGCTCTAGAGCTTGATGCAGTGCAGAAATATCTTCCGGATTTATTTTATCCATCTCATCTAAGATACAAAATCCGCCATTAGCTAAAACAAAAGCTCCTGCTTCCAATGCCCAGCCCCTCATGAATTCATCCTTAACAATTGTAGCAGTCAGCCCAGCAGCACTAGAACCTTTTCCTGAAACTAAACGAGCTTTTGGAGCTATTTTTGAGATAAATTGTAGTAATTGAGATTTTGATACCCCAGGATCTCCAACTAGCAAAACGTGCATATCCCCCCTTCTCTTTGTTCCATCAGTGTGTTCTTTTTGAACCCCTCCCATCAGCTGCAGAATCAGAGCTGCTTTTATGTCTTCATGACCATAAATTGAAGGAGCTACTGAAGAGATTAATCTTTGATATATCCTTGGATCTTTTGATAATTCCAATATCTTTTCCTCTTCTTCTTTTTTAATATTTATTTCTTCAAAAGTTTCTTCTATCGGCTCTATAAAATTTGATTCCATCACCAAATCAAAACGAGTTGACTGCCCACCAGTCCTTAATGGTATCGATACCTCTTTTAAAACTCCTGTAATTTTGACTTTTGTTCCTGGCGTTGTCCTCTTTTCCATCTTTGGCTCGACTAAATCTCCCTTTAAAAAAACAGCTAATCTTTTTGGCTGCTCTCCCCCTTCTAAAGACTCTGGAGATTCTTCAACTACAATCCTTTGGGCATCAACTAAATCTTTGCTTAGCAAACGGAATTTTCCACGCCTTCCGCATGAGCAACGAGAAGGCTCCTTGAACTGAGTATCAATCTGAATTATCTGGATATTATTTCCGCAGCTAGGGCATTCGAATTTTGCAGAAGTAACTTGAGGACGAACATCGGAAGTCTGCCTTACCAATCCTTCTACCACTATAAATCTATCTAGATGTATTGATCTCACATCCCTAATCCTTAAAATACTCGTCGCTGGAAGATTATTAAAACGAACTCGAATAAATTGTGTTGGTAAATCTAAATTTTCAATTGATACTTCTGCTGCCTTCAGCAAATTTTCTGGATCCTCCAAAAGAGAATCTGCCAATTCTGGATCATGAACTAACAAGTCTTTAAAATCAAAAACAGCTGATTTATCTCCCTTTGCAACAGCCTCATGAATCCTATCTTTATAGCTTTCAAAAAAATCCCTGAATCTTGTCAATTGCTCAGAAGTTTCCAATTTACACCCCCTTTAAAACGAAAAATATAAGATGTATATAAAGTTTTAGCAACTATTTCTTCAGCTTTCTTAGTACCTTTATCAGCTTATCAACTGCTTCATTTAATTTTGTTTCAGATCTTGTCCCCGTACAGACAATCTTTCCATTGCTAAATAACAAGAAAGTTGCTCTTGTTCCTGGCAATTTGTATACTAAACCAGGGAATTGCTCTGGCTCATATTCTGTATTTTCCAGTTCCATTGCCAAAGAGTTTAAATTCAAATCCATGCCAATGGCCCCTGCCGCGACCATATTTTGCACCATAACTTTAGGAACTGTCTTGATCCTTATCTTTATCCTTGCTAAATTTTTTATTATTGCCTTGACAGATTCACGAACTTTCTTCATTGATTTTGCGCCTGTTGAAACAATCTTTCCAGAACTAAAAATCAAAGCCGATGTTCTTGGCTCCCTAATGCGCATAACTAAACCGGGGAATTGCTCTGGGTTGTATTCTGTATTAGGCAAAGTTTCTGCCAGTTTTATCAATGGGATATCCTGGCCAAGAGAAGCAGAACAGACAATGTTGACAATTTTTATTTCCTTTTTCACCATTATTTCACTTCCAAATCTTATTTATAAAGGAAGAAAAGCTTTATAAATGCTATGCTGAAATTTTAAAGTGGTTAATTAATTATTTTTCTAGACTTCTGATTATTTTAATTATCTTTTTTCTTAATCTATAAGTATCCGCCCACATTGCATAACCAAACCAGCCTTCAATACTTTGCCATAAAGAATTAAAAGATCTTTTGCCAATCTCATATTCATTTATTTTATTTTTTATATTCTTTTGAAATTTTTATATTATTTTTTCTCAATAGTTTATAATAATAGAAAATTCTATAACCTA
>JACOZQ010000039.1 GCA_016181275.1 Candidatus Woesearchaeota archaeon
ATCACCAGCAGCTTTGAAATTAAGATTGTATCAAACTCTGTCTGATATTGCTTCTGAAAAAAATTCAACAATAGTATTTCCATTCCCTGAAGAAATGATTGAATTTGCCAGAAAAGTTTCCAAAAAGAAATAGGCTTTCTGATGAATGGTGCTTATTATTAATTTAAAAATTCACTCGACATACTTGTCACGGGGGTGAGTTGTACTTTATAAATAGACTCTGATGGGCATATAATCTCAAATAGGACATTAGGAATAGTGAATACTAATAAACATTTAATAGATTTATGTAGTATTTTTTTAAAAAGCCTTAGAGTGGAACATAAAATAAGCATAAGACCAATGTCTAAGAAGGATAAACTTAGGTCATATCTAATTCTTATATCGATGAAAATAAAAGATATAAATCCTATTTCACAAAAAATATTAAGGAAAGACTTAAAAATGGAAAATTCACATTCATATATATAGCGGAGTAGAACAGCGATAACTTGCTTCATTGCAGTCTCGTTCAATTAGGAGTGTTCGTTGGGCCCATAACCCAAAGGTCCGTGGAGGTAAAAATAATATTTAATTTTTACTGCGGAATTCAAATCCACGCTCCGCTAAATTATTATTAAATTTCTTTTTAAGATACCATATAAAAGAATTACTATAGTAGTTATTGTTAAAAATAAAAGCAAGTTTGAATATGGCTTGAAAAATCTTAATGTAGCAAGAAATCCAATACCCCAAAAAATTGCAATTAGGATTGTTGGAAATATTTCATCAAATTTTTCTTCTTTTGTATGCTTGTAAATAATTAGCTTTTTATTTCTTCTAAAATCTTTGAAAAGATTTGTTTCATATTTTAAGACGTTGAAAATATCTGTCATTGCTAATTCTCCGCCCCACCCACTATTGCGCAATAAAGAGATATTTTTGTTTTTATTTTCTTTTTTATAAGTAATTTTTACTGCATCTAAAAGTAAAAAACATCGTAGCTTAAATCGATTATATTCTTGTAATCAATTGTTTTTATTGGATAGAAAAGAAATTTAATAATTATTCTCTTGTTAATGAGTTTTTCTGTCTAATTTTTGAAGGCTTATTCCATTAATACGACACTTGTGTAAAATTTTTTCTTCCATGTTAGAATTAAATGTTATTTAAAATATATAAGTTTGCTCTATTTGGTTTAATTCATCGTCAGATTTAAATAACCTAAAATTTATATTTAAGTTAATGAAACTAACCACATCTAAAAGAGAGATAATAGATATAACAAAAGCATGGGCAGCTATAACTATTGCATTTGCTATTGTATTAAGAAGTGGTATTGGAATTCTCGAGTCTTTGCTTGTTTCTGCAATTGCTGTTGGCCTTGGCTTTTTACTGCATGAGCTTGGGCATAAAGTTGTTGCTCAATATTATAGATGCTTTGCTGAATTTAGAAGCTTTGATTCCATGCTGGTGCTTGCGATTGCGATGAGCTTTTTTGGATTTGTATTTGCTGCTCCTGGCGCTGTGATGATCTCAGGATTTGTCAATAAAGAAAGAAATGGAAAAATCTCAATTGCTGGACCTGCTGTAAATATTGCATTGGCTTTGATATTTTTTGCCTTGACTTTTTTAATCGGGCAGAATATTGTTTTATCTTATGGCTATAGAATCAATGTCTGGCTTGCTCTTTTTAACATGATTCCCATTGGGAATTTTGATGGATCTAAAATCTTCAGATGGAATAAGTTTATATATGGCGGCTTTGTTGCTTTAGCAGTGTTATTATTTGCGATATGAGCGATTTAAGTTTAAGGGTTAAAGAGAAAATATTTTGGGAATTTGGATGGGAGAGAATAGTGGATACGGTTTTAATCAGCTATCTTGGTTTTCTTTACTTGTCTGGAAAATATGATCGCGATAAAGCCACAGAAATTTGGAATAAATATGAAAACCTACCAAGAAACTTTTTGGAAGATTGATTGACAATTAATAAAAACATTTAAAAATTTAAGAAATCACTTGAAAATGGGTGATATATATGAAAAAAATAATATTTTTGTTTATTTCTTTGATGCTATTAATTAATGCTATTGCTCAATCTGATTCTGCTGACGTTGAAATTTCTGGGGATACTGAGGCTGATGTTGGAATTGCTCCTGATTCTGCTCTTTATGGATTAGAAAATGCATTCAAAAAAATTACTCTTGCTTTGACATTTGGCAAGGAAGCTAAAGCAAAAAAAGAGCTCGAGATTGCAAGGGAAAGATTAAGAGAAATAAAATTAATGATTGAGAAAAATAAAATAGATGCTGCTGAAAAAGCAAAGATAAGACATGAAGAGATTTCTGAAAAACTAAAACTAAGATTTGAAAATGAAGTTGATTCTTCTGATGAAGAAATTGAGCTGCAGGCAGAGATTGAAAATGAAATTGAGGAGCAGGATAATGAAATCGAAGACATAAAAACAAGAATTGAGATCAAGGGAGAATTAACCGAAGAGCAGAGAGCAAAGTTGATGGAATTTGTTGAAAGCTTGAAAGAAAATGGAAACAATGTAAGATTGAAAATTGATGCTAGAAAAGATAGATTAAGAGTAAAATTAAAAGAAGAGGGTTTAAATGAAATTGAGATAGAAAAAAGAATTGAAAAGGAAAAAGAAACTGGATTGGATAATGCATTGAAAAATAGAATTGAGCATGTCAAAAGAGAGATACAAAAATCAAGAGATTATTTGAGCAGGAATAAAACTGCTGACAACGAAAAATTAAATGAGCTAAAAAGCCAACTTGATACCGCCGATGAAACTCTTGCCGAGGCAATGAAAAAATTAGAAGAGAAGGAATTTGATGATGCAAAGGAATTGATAAATAAAGCATTAAGGCTTGCTGTTCTTGTAAGGGGAGCTGAAAAAAGATTTGAAGCCAACAGAGAAATACTAAAAGAAGAATTAAGAAAAGAGCTTGGAGAAGAGAGACTGGAAAGAGCTCGTAAAAAGCTAGTTGAAAGAAAAGAAGACCTTAAAGAAATAAGAGAAAGGCTTAAAGAGAGAATAAAGGAGTCTGATGAAAAAACAGATGATGAAGATGAAGAAGAATCTGATATAGAAGAGAAAGATGAAAATGAAGTTGATTCTGATGATGAAGATAAATCTGGAGCAGATAATGAAGAGGAAACAATGAGGAGATGATATCTTGAGGAAACTTATCAACAAAATAATCATTCATCTTGATAAAGAAAAAGTTAAGCATTGGGTTAAAAGCAAAGTCAAATCTAAAGCAAAAGAGGATTATTATGTGTGTAAGGTTTGCAAGCATGTATATTTAGAAGAAGCAATGAACCCCAATGATGTTTCTATATGCAATGACTGCAGCAGACATTAGATAGCTTTAAATATTTTTTCTATTTTAAAGTGATAATAATGGCTGAGGGTGGTTATCTTTGGTTGGAAATTGGCTCTTTATTATTAATAATAGCCGCATTTGCGATTTTGCTGAATGCAAAAAAAAGAGATATCACAAATTTTTTAAAAAATAAACTTATAGGCATATTTTTCTTAGTAATTATTTTTCTAGTCGTTTTCATAGCTGGCTTTTTTATATCTGTTATCTCTGTAATCGCTTTCATTGTGAGCTTTATTTTATTAATGCTTGGATTTGTCTTTAGCAAAAAAATAGAAGTCATAAGAGGAATAAGAATTTTTAGAAACAGGCTTGAAAAGGAAAAAATAACTCCAAAAGTTGAGGAAATAAAGAAGGAATTCAAAGACATCGACAAGGAAAGAATTAGATTAGAAAAGGAAAAGAGCAATCTTGAAAGCTTTAAAATGAAGTTGGATAATGAAAAGAAAGATATTGAAAATAAAAATCGCGAATTAAATGAAGTTGAGAAAAGAATAAAAGAAAATGAAAAAGAATCCCAAAAGAAAAAAGACGAGCTTCAGTTCGAATATGAAAAACTTGAAAGGGAAAAGCAGAAAGTAAAAGAGAGAGAAGATAAATTCAATGAAGATGTAAAAAAAATTGATGAAAGAAGAGAAGAAGCTGTGAAATTAAGAGATGAAAGCAAGGCAGTTGAATTAAAAATTAAAGATGAAAGGAATAAAGCGAAAGAAGAAACTAAAAATGAGATTGAGAAGTTAAAGCAGGAACAGGCAAAACTTAAAGAAGAGCAGAACAAATTAAAAGAGGAAAACAAAAAGATAGAGAAGGAAAGAAAACTGCTTGAACAGGAAAGAAAAAAATCAATGAAAATAAAAACGATAAAAACTAAACCTGCAAAGAAACCCAAAACAAAAGATAAACAAAAAAAGAAAGATAAAAGGAAAAGATAATATATTTTGCTTCTCAATTAAACTTTTAAAAAAGTGAAACTTATTATTTTCATGAGAAAAGCTGTTTTTGCCGGTAGGCTTTATGAAAACAATCTTGGAATGCTTAACAGCCAAATAAAGGAATGTTTTGAAAATGGCCCTGGCTCATCGCCTTCAAATTCCCAAGCAAAAAATATTTCCGGAATAATTGTTCCTTCTTTTAATTACAAAATTTCTGGGAATGCAGCTGCATATGCTTACAAAGGATTAGGAGAGAGCAGACTTCCTGAAATTTACATCTTAATTGGAGCATGCGATGGAGATAAAATATATCTGAGCTTCGAAGACTTTGAAAGCCCGCTTGGAACTGCTTCAAATGTTAAAATTTATTTGAGGAATGATCATGTTGCCGTTGATGAAACCCTGCATTCATCTTCAAGAGACATAGAAATGCAGATTCCTTTTTTGCAGTACATCTCCAGAGACCAGATTGAAAATCTAAAAATAATGCCTATACTAGTTGGTAATAAATGTAATAAAGAAAAATTAATTGATGTAGCTAATTTCATAAAAAATATGAACAAAGATTATGCTGTTATTACCTGCTTCAATATGATAAAATATGGGAAAGATTTTGGTAAGCTTCCTTTTATATACCAAGTTTATTATGAAGTAAATAATTCAAATATGAAGATTCTAGACATGATCAAAAATTTTGACATCGACGGTTTGTTAAAAATAAATGATAAATTAAACTTAGATGGAATAAATGCATTATGCCTGGGCTTGCAAATTGTAAGAGGAAATGATGCAGAGATATTAAAATATGAGGATTCAATTAACAAGACAGGGGAGGATAATTTTGTAACATACTGCTCGATTGCATTTTCATAAAGCTTAAATATTTTTATTGCTTTAATATTTGTATGGCTGTTAAGGTTTATCATCTAGAAGGGACTTATTTTATACCTGAAATTTATAATGAATGGAAAAGCAGAAATAAAACAGAACGAGGCGCTGAAACTCCTGATCATAAATATATTCAAAAAATTTGGGATGAAGCAAGAGATATTTCTGCAAGAGTAGCTGAAGAATTGAAAATAAAAAAAGATGAAAGTAGAGATTGAAAACAATAATTACTCCGTCGAGGAATGCAAACATCTTTCTAAATTCAGAGGATTGATGTTTTCCAAGAAAAGAAATTTAATTTTTGACTTGAATAATAAAAGAGAAGTAATTCACGGCTTTTTTGTTTTCTTTCCGATACAACTTTATTTCCTAGATGAGAGTTTTAAAGTTTTAGAGAAAGAAATTTTAAAGCCGTTTAGAATTTATATTCCAAAAGTTAAAGCTAAATACTTGGTTGAGATTCCTTGTTAAAAAATTTGGCTTGAATAAATTAGAATTCGTGTTCTATTTTTTCATCGAATGGGAAGATCTTTTCCTCTATTTCTTGGTAATAGTCCTCGTTTTTGGAATTTTCTTTCTGTCTTTTTCATTGTTGATTCTACAATTCTCCTCATTGATTGTTCAAATTCTTCATCAATAACAACCGCTTCTCCTTCATATTTTTCCAACAATCGATAATGTTTTTTATACATCTTAACAAAATTATTCCAAGTACATTCTTCTTCATGATACCCAAATAATTTATCTCCATCATCATTATAAGATTCTAGATCTATTCTTTCTTCTTTAAACCATTCTTCTAACTCGCGTTCCAAATTCCTCGGATTAATAACATCAAAATAAGGGTGATGAATTTCATACCTATTTTTTGGACTTATAACTACTACTGGAATTGCAGATATAACGGGTTGATAAACTCCATTAATTAATGCATATCCTTTTAGTGTTCTTTCTTCTTCAGTAATTCTTCCTAGTCTTCCATGTAAAAACCATTTAGAAGTATCCATACTATTGGTAGGTTGAGTTAAAACATAGTCTCCAACTTTAAAATTTATCATAAATTATATTAAAATAATAAATTATTTAAACCTATCTAAATCAATCTAATTTTATAGGGAAATTTAATAACAAGCAGAACCTATTCTTTTATCACGCCAATGATAGAGTGTATCTCTTTCTTCAAAACTTTTAAAACTTTCTTCCAGCCATCGATTATAAGCTTCAAGATAAGGTCAAATTAATTCAATAAGCCCTATTTGATTAATTGTGTTGGATATATTTTTGAACTATCAATTTCACTTAAAAGTTTATCTCTGAGACTTTTTTCTTCTGACATTAATTATCCTCTCTAGTTCTTATAGTTTCATAGGTTTCTATGGGAATAATACTTTTAAAATTTCTCTTGGATCATAACGATGCTCTTCATAATCATAATGTGGACCGGTTCTTAAAGCAAATTCCAATAAATCATCTGAGACTTTCCCGCGAAAACTTTTTACATAACATTTCCACTCAGATCTAGACCATTCCTCAGACCATCTAGTTTCAGACTCTAACATTATTTAATTTATGAGATAAAAAACTATTTAAACTTATCCTTAAATTTTAGTCTGTTTTAAATTCAACTTTTTCAACCAAAACGCTTGTTCTTAATCTTTCATATTGATAATTACTTAAATCAGATTCATAGACTCCATTATTTCTTGTTAATTCAATTTTTAAATAATTGCAAAATTCAAGGAATATATCTTGATCGACTACTTCTTTTTCTCTAAAATAGGACAATGTTGCTTCACTCCTTGCTGGCTCCCTTCTCTTTATTGTGTAGACCATCTTTTAGAATATAAAAATGGGGTTTTTAAAGCTTATTTAAATCCAAAGTCGTAGGATTAATCCGACTATAATCAATGAAATTAGGTTGTACATGTTATTTAAGATATATAACTTGAAAGGTTTTCCTTCCCATAAGACGCTGCTGAATGTTACTGTCCCAACAAATCCAAGCCAGGTTAAAAAAGCCAGGAAAATTACTTGCGAAATTGAATTATAAAGCAAGGCCTGCATTAAATAGGCTAAGATATAAACCATAATCAAAGTTGAGATAAAACCCATGATAAAATTTTTAGTCATGCCTTTTTTCTTTCCTTCTTCTAAATCCTTTTCAGAAAACTTCATTAATTTCATCCAAATTTTTCCGAATAAAGGGCCGTACCATAAAAAACCGAGAACAAAATTAGCAGCAGCTGCTACTAAAACCGATAAGAGATTTATTGGCATATTATCTATTGAGATGTTGAAATTTATATATTTTTCTAAATTAACCTTTGCGCATCAATGTCCTTATCTTTTCCAATTCTTTTTAGAACATTATTTCTGTATCTATCTTTGCTTTTGAATTTATCAGCTAAAATAATATATTCTTTTTTTATAGATTCTACTGAAGAATATTTTTTTCCTTTTAACATATTAAATATATTCGGATTAAAAACTCCTGCCCTGCCTATCATCACTCCTTTAACTCCAATGGATTTTAAATGATCTACTTGAGATTTATTTGTGATGTCTCCATTAGCAACTATAATTTTTCCTGTTTTAACACATTCTTCATATATTGAAAAATCTGCCGGCTCAATATACTTTTGCCCCCCATGCCTTGCATGCACAATGAAAAAATCTGGCGTTGTATTCTTTATTAAATTTAAATAAACTTTTTTCTGCTTTTCCTTGAGATTCATACCTAAACGCAGCTTAATTGAAATTGGATAATTATATTTCCTGAAGATATCTATGAGCTTCTGGGTTTTTGCAACCCTCTTTACAAAAGCACAACCCAATCCTAATTTGATAACATCGGGACTTGGACATCCTAAATTTAGATTAAATCCTGAGAAGCCTTTTTCCGGCTTGAAATCTTTCAGAAATATGTCTAAAGATTTTTCATTTCCAGCCAGCAACTGGATTATTGCCGGTGTATTGTCGTGAAAATTTAATTTGCTCCATGTCTCTTTGTTCTTTGTAACTAATCCCTGCAAGCGAGTCATTTCAGTAGAGGTATAATCTGCTCCATGATTAAAACATAAAGTCCTTAATGCATTATCTGAATTGTCTTCTAAAGGAGCTAGAAAATAAATAAATTTTGAGAATGATATTTTATTCATCTCAATTTTAAAAACCCAGCTCTTTATCTAGTTTTTTGGAAATTCTATCCATTTCATCCATGAACTCTTCTGTTTCTTTTTTTAATCTTAATATTATTGAATTCATGTTTGGATCAACTAAAACAAATTTATGATTCATTTCCATTGCTATATTTGACTCCATTAACTTTCCTAGATGATGCAAAACTGTGGCCCTGGATAAATGTGAAAGATCTGCTAATTCCTGTGTTGATAAAAACCTGCTTTCTTTTTTTGCTTTTACTAATTGTATAAAGATTCTATGGCAGGATTTTTCCTTATCCCTTTCATTAAACAAACCTAAAGCTTGAGAAATCCAATATAATTCTTCATTTGTATTTGATTCTGAAATCGGCTCTATACTTATTGTTATGGTTTTCATACTATATTCTTTATTATAGAAAGATTTATAAATATGTTGATTTGACTTCAACTAAACTTTTATAAAAAGTTTAATCAAAATTTATATTTGGGGTTAATATGACTAAAGATTCTAATGTTAAAGAGAAGATTGAAATCGTAGATGAGATGAAAGAAGAGAATAATTTCCTTGATGAATTGCAGAGAGTACAGGCAGAATTTGAAAACTACGTTAAAAGAGTTCATAGAGAGAAGGAAAAGGAAAGAATTCATGCCAAATCTGAACTATTACTGAAATTAATTAACATAAAAGAGGACTTTGAAAGAGTACTAAATGGAAGAGATGATGAAGCATTGAAGATGATACTAAATAACATTGTGAAAACCCTTGAAGAAGAAAACGTCAAGGAAATAGAAAGCCTTGGAGAGAAATTTAATTATGAACTTCATGAGGTTGTAAAAAAAATTGAAGGGGAGGAAGATAAAATATTAGATGTTGTTCAAAGAGGTTATCTTCTTGGCGATAAAATACTAAAAATAGCGAAAGTTGTAATTGGAGGAAAAAATGAATAGATCTTATGGAACACCTAAACAAGAAAATGGAACTAACCATTATGAATTGAGACAGAGGCTTTTCAGTCAATTTTATGAATTAACAGGATCTTTGGACTACTCAACCTTATCTTTAGAAATATTGAGTAAAATCAGCTCTTTGACTATATCTCAATCAAGAGGCATTGATAATCTTGATTCCTTGAAGAAAGCAAATCAAAACTTTCAGGAAAGATTAGATGAGTTAAAAATAAAATTGGGAGGCAAATATGAGTAAAGTTATTGGAATAGATTTGGGAACTTCAAATTCTGCTGCTAGTTTTTTAGAAGCTGGAAAGCCAAGAATAATTCCTAGTGCTGAAGGAGCTTCATTGTATGGAAAAGCATTTCCCTCTGTTGTAGCATTTACAAAAGATGGGCAGGTTTTAGTTGGAGAGCCGGCAAGGAGACAAGCTGTCAGCAATCCTTCTGGAACAGTAATGGCTGCAAAAAGAAAAATGGGGACTAATCATAAATATGAAATTCATGGAAGAGAATATACTCCTCAGCAAATTTCCGCTTTTATACTGCAGAAGATAAAAAAAGATGCTGAAGAATTCATCGGTGAGAAAGTCGAGAAAGTTGTTATTACAGTTCCTGCTTATTTTGATGATGACCAAAGACAAGCGACAAAGGATGCTGGAAAAATAGCTGGATTAGATGTTGTAAGGATTGTAAATGAACCAACTGCTGCTTCATTAGCTTATGGCTTGGATAAAAAACAGATTGATGAAAAGATTTTGGTGTTCGACCTTGGCGGAGGAACATTAGATGTTACTATAATGGAATTTGGCGACGGTGTTTTTGAAGTAAAATCAACTTCAGGAGATACTCAGTTAGGTGGAACAGACATGGATGCAATATTGATGAAGCACGTAATCAAAAAAATAAAGCATGAATACAATATAGATTTGGAAGATGACCACACTGCAATGCAAAGAATCAGGGAAGCAGCTGAAAAGGCAAAAATAGAGTTAAGTACTGTAATTGAAACTGATATTCAGCTCCCTTATCTTGCTGTTGCTGATTCCGGGCCTGTAAATTTTTCCATGAAAATTACTAGAGCTGAGCTGGAAAATCTTGTTAGTGATATAATTGAAAAATGCAAGAAGCCTGTTGAACAGGCATTAAATGATGCGAAGCTAACTAGAAATAATATTTCAAGAATTATTTTAGTTGGTGGTCCTACAAGGATGCCTGTCGTGCAGAAATTCATAGAAACCTTTATTGGAAAGAAACCAGAAAGAGGAGTTGATCCTATGGAATGTGTTGCTCAAGGAGCTGCAATACAAGGGGGAGTTTTAAGCGGAGAAGTAAAAGATGTCTTGCTGCTTGATGTCACCCCTTTAACTTTGGGAATTGAAACCTTAGGAGGTATAAGAACTCCATTAATTGAGAGGAATACTACGATACCAACTAAGAAGACGCAGATATTTTCAACTGCTGCTGACAACCAGCCCGGTGTTGAGATAAATGTCCTACAGGGAGAAAGGGAGATGGCAGCTGACAACAAATCTCTTGGAAGGTTCATGCTGACAGGAATTCCTCCAGCTCCTCGGGGTGTTCCCCAAATTGAAGTTATCTTTGATATAGATGCAAATGGAATACTAAATGTTTCTGCAAAAGATCTTGCAACTAAAAAAGAGCAGAAGATAACTATAACTGCATCTCAAAAACTAAATGAGAAAGAAGTTGAAAACATGAAAAAAGAAGCTGAGAAATTTGCCTCTGACGACAAAAAGAAGAAAGAAAAAATCGAAGTCAAAAACAATGCCGAATCCATAGTCTATTCAACTGAAAAATTATTGAAAGATTATGGAGACAAAGTCGACAAGGAGACAAAAGAGAAAATTGAAAGAGAGATAAATGAGCTGAAAGAAATATTGAAAGAAGACGACCTTGATAAGATAAAAAGAAAACTTGATGAGGTTAATAAAATTGCTCAGGAATTAGGAGCTAAAATGTATGCTGAAGCTGCAAAGCAACAGCAAGCTCAGCAAAATCAAAAAGATAAAGATAATAAAGACAACATTGTTGAAGGGGAAGTGAAAGAGGAAGATAAATGAATTTGATAGAAAGAGTGGAGAGTAGAGTCATACAATAT